>CAZPOK010000009.1:0-36599 GCA_964587905.1 uncultured Rhodobacterales bacterium
CTCGATGTAGCCCAGCACGATCTCCATCTGCCGCTCGGTCGCCATCGGTCCGAAGTTCACCGCCTCGTCGAGCGGATCGCCCATCGCGACGCCCGTGAGCCGCGCCCGCAACCTGTCCAGAAAGGCGTCCCGCAGCCCCTGCTCCACGAAGACCCGCGTCCCGTTCGAGCAGACCTGCCCCGACGAGTAGAAGTTTCCGAGGATCGCCCCCGAGACCGCGTCATCGAGATCGGCGTCGCCGAAGACGATGAGCGGCGACTTGCCGCCGAGTTCCATCGTCACGTGCCGCATCCCTTCGGCGGCCGTCGCATAGACCTTGCGCCCCGTTGGCACCGATCCGGTCAGCGACACCTTGGCCACGCGCGGGTCGGTGATCAGCGCCTGGCCCACGGCCCCGCCGCCCTGCACCACGTTGAAGACGCCCGGCGGCGCCCCCGCCTCGGTCAGGATCTCGGCCACCTTGAGCGCGGCAAGCGGCGTCTCCTCGGAGGGCTTGAAGACCATCACGTTGCCACAGGCGAGCGCCGGCGCGCCCTTCCAGCAGGCGATCTGCGTGGGGTAGTTCCACGCCCCGATGCCCACGCAGACCCCCAGCGGCGCGCGGATCGTGTAGGCCCAGTCGTCGCCGAACTGCATCCTCTCGCCGGCGATCGACCCCGCGAGCATCCCGAAGTATTCCAGCGCGTCGGCCCCGCTCGCGGCATCCGCGACCAGCG
Source organism: uncultured Rhodobacterales bacterium (assembly GCA_964587905.1). GTDB lineage: Bacteria > Pseudomonadota > Alphaproteobacteria > Rhodobacterales > Rhodobacteraceae > DAINOF01. The sequence continues at coordinate 717 of CAZPOK010000009.1, forward strand.
TCTCCTGAAGCGGCTTGCCGGTGTCGAGCGTCTCGATCTCGGAAAGCTCCCGGTTCCTGTCCCGCATGATCTGGGCGGCCCGGATCAGGATGCGCCCCCGCTCCACCGCCGGCATCGCCGCCCAGTTTTGCCGCGCGGCCTCGGCGGCGGCGAGCGCCTGTTGCACGACGGCGGGTGTCGCCTCGTGGACGGTCGCGACCGGGCTTTCGTCGTAGGCGTAGAGGCAGGCGATCTCGGCGCCCGCATCGTCTTCGAGGTAGCGGCCGTTCACGAAGTGGCTGGCGGTGGGTTGCGCGTCTCGTCTCATGTCATTCTCCCCGCGGAAACCGCTGGCTTTCCTCGGCCGCGTTCAGGTCGGTGTGTCCGTATCCGGTCGCCCGTGCGGATCGTCTTCGCGCGGGTCATGCGCGCCCCTCCAGCAACCGGTCGAGATAGTCGAGCACCAGCGCCGACGCGGCCTCGGGGTCCGCCGTTCCGAGCCCGTGCCGGATGTAGAGCCCGTCGATCAGCGCCCCGATTCCGCCCGCCGCGGCCTCCGCCCGGTCGCCCACCAGCGGCCGGAGGTCGTGGACGAGATTGGACCGGAGCCGGCCCTTGTAGACCGCCAGAAGCCGCAGCGCCTGCGGGCTCGTCTGGGCGGTCACGTAGAAGGTGAGCCAGGCGGCGATCACCTCGGGGCGGAAGTTCACCGGCGCGAAGCTCGCCCGCACGATCCCCTCGAGCCGCGCGCGCGGCGTCGCCGCACCGTCGAGCGCCGCCCGCACCTCCTCGCCGTAGAGCCGCAGGATGTGACGCATCGCCGAGATCAGCAGCGCCTCCTTGGTGCCGAAGTAATGGTGCGCAAGCGCGCTCGACACGCCCGCAGCCTTCGCGATCTGGCTCATCGTGACGTCGGCCGACCCGCGCAGCCCCACCTCGCGGATCGTCGCTTTGACAAGCGCCTCGCGTCGGATAGGCTCCATTCCAAGTTTCGGCATGATCGTTCTTTCGGGGTCGACGGCCGGACTGCGATCTCTTAATTGACTCGTCAATCAACATAATGACAGGGAGCGACCACATGCTCAAGACCACGATTTCCGCCCTCGCGATTTCGGCCGCCGCGACCTCGGCCTTCGCCGACTGCGAGACCATCGTCTTCTCCGACGTCGGCTGGACCGACATCACCGCCACGACCGCGGTCGCAACGACCGTCCTCGAGGCGCTGGGCTACGAGACCGACATCAAGGTGATTTCGGTGCCGGTGACCTACACCTCGCTTGCGGCGGGCGACATCGACGTCTTCCTCGGCAACTGGATGCCGACGATGGAGGCCGACATCGCGCCCTACCGCGAGGCCGGAACGGTCGACACGGTCCGAGCCAACCTGACCGGCGCCAAGTACACGCTCGCGACGAACAGCATCGGCGCCGAGCTCGGAATCGAGGACTTCTCGGACATCGCCGAGCATCGGGACGCGCTCGGCGGCGACATCTACGGCATCGAGCCCGGCAACGACGGCAACCGGCTGATCATGGACATGATCGCCGCTGACGCCTTCGGCCTCGAAGGATTCGATGTCGTCGAAAGCTCCGAACAGGGGATGCTCGCACAGGTCGAGCGTGCGACGCGCCGGGACGAGCCGGTCGTCTTCCTCGGCTGGGAACCGCATCCGATGAACGCCAACTTCGACCTCACCTACCTCGAAGGCGGGGACGACTACTTCGGTCCCGACTTCGGCGGCGCGACCGTCTACACCAACACCTCGGCGGGCTTCGTCGAGCAGTGCCCCAACGTGGGCCAGCTTCTGCAGAATCTCGAGTTCACGCTTCAGATGGAGAACGAGATCATGGGCGCGATCCTGAACGACGGCCAACGCGCCGAGGTCGCGGCCGAAGCCTGGCTCCAGGAGAACCCGGACGTGCTCGACGCATGGCTCGACGGCGTGACCACGAAGGACGGCGGCGACGCGATGGCCGCAGTCAAGGGCGCGCTCGAGGGCTGAGCGCCCGGGATGGACGAGCACTCCATGGCCCCGCCGCTCACGCCGGCGGGGCCATGTGTCTCAAGGCATGGGTATTTCGGTGGTGAACTTCGGCACCTGATATCCCGTCTGCACCGCAGGACGCTCGGCGATCCTGACATACCAGTCGGTCACGTTGGGATAGTCACGGAGCGGCACCTGGTGCCACTCGAAGCGCGAGATCCAGGGCCAGATCGCCATGTCGGCGATGGTGTATTCGCCCTGTCCGTCGCCCGCGACGAAGTCCCTTGCGGAAAGCCGCTCGTCGAGCACCTTGTAGAGCCTGTGCGCCTCGGTGTGATAGCGCGTCTCGGCATAGGGCGCGGCGCCGGGGTTCTGTTTCAGGAAGTGATGCGCCTGCCCGATCATCGGGCCGACGCCGCCCATCTGCCACATCAGCCATTCGATGGTGCGCCAGCGCTCGTCGCCCTCCGGCAGGAACCGCCCCGTCTTCTCGGCGAGCCACATCAGGATCGCGCCCGACTCCATCAGCGTGAACCCCGTGTCGCGCTCGCGGATCGCGGGGATCTTGTTGTTGGGCGATATGGCGAGGAACTCGGGCGTGAACTGGTCGCCGGCGCCGATGTCGACGGCGTGGACCTCGTAGTCGAGGCCCAGTTCCTCCAGCATGATGGAGACCTTGCGGCCGTTGGGCGTGGTCCAGGTGTAGAGATCGATCATTCGCGTCCTCCGGGGGTTCCCCGAAGCGATAGCCGGAGCGGCCGAAAAGGTCACGCCACATCGGCGCCTTTTCATCCGGGAGCCATGGGGGCATGGTAGGGCGGCAAGCGGGGAACGGGCAATGGACTGGCTGACAGACAACAAGATTCCGGTGGGCCAGATCGCCGCCACGGTCTTCGAGTGGCTCCAGGACAACGGCAGGGTCTTCTTCGACGCGGTCTCCGACGGAATGGAGGCCTTCATCGAATGGGTGCTCTGGGCCCTTCAGACGCCCCATCCGCTGATCATCGTCGGGCTCTTCGTCGCGCTGACGTGGCTCGTCCAGCGGTCCTGGAAAACCTGCCTTCTGATCGCGGCGGGCTTTCTCTTCATCCTGAACCAGGGATATTGGGAGGAAACGACCGAAAGCCTCACGCTCGTGCTCGCCTCCTGCGTCGTCTGCATGGCCGTGGGCGTGCCGATCGGCATCGCGGCGGCGCACCGGCCGAAGCTCTACGCCTGGATGCGCCCCGTGCTCGACCTGATGCAGACGCTGCCGACCTTCGTCTACCTCATCCCGGCGATCGTGTTCTTCGGCATCGGCATGGTGCCGGGCCTGATCGCGACCGTGATCTTCGTCCTGCCCGCTCCGATCCGCCTCACGCATCTCGGCGTCACCTCGACGCCCAAGGAACTCCTCGAAGCCGCCGTCGCCTTCGGCGCGACCCCGCGCCAGACGCTCTACAAGGTCGAACTGCCCTACGCCTTCCCGCAGATCATGGCGGGGCTCAACCAGACGATCATGCTGTCGCTGTCGATGGTCGTGATCGCCGCGCTCGTCGGCGCCGACGGGCTCGGCGTGCCGGTCGTGCGCGCGCTCAATCAGGTGAACACCTCTCTCGGCTTCGAGAGCGGCTTCATCATCGTCGTCGTCGCGATCATGCTCGACCGGATGCTCAGGGTGGACCGCAAATGAGTACTTCGGTCATCTTCGACAACGTTTCCATCGTCTTCGGAGAAAAGCCTCAGGTCGCCCTCCCGCTCATGGACGAGGGCCAGGACCGCCCCGACATCCAGAAGGAGACGGGACAGGTTCTCGGCGTCCACGACTGCTCGCTCGAGGTCGAGACCGGGGAGATCGTGGTGCTCATGGGCCTGTCCGGCTCCGGCAAGTCGACGTTGCTGCGCGCGGTCAACGGACTGAATCCGGTCGCGCGAGGAGAGGTGCGGGTCAACGACGGCGACGAGATGATCTCGGTCACCAACGCGGACAAGGCGACGCTGCGCCGCCTCCGGCTCAGCCTGATCGCGATGGTCTTCCAGCAGTTCGGCCTGCTGCCATGGCGGACCGTGCGCGAGAACGTGGGCCTCGGCCTCGAACTGGGCGGCATGAGCCGCGCCGAGCGCACGAGACAGGTGGACGAACAGCTCGGCCTCGTCGGCCTGTCAGACTGGGCGGACCGCAAGGTGGGCGAGCTTTCGGGCGGCATGCAGCAGCGCGTTGGCCTGGCGCGGGCCTTCGCCACCGATGCATCGATCCTGCTTATGGACGAGCCGTTCTCTGCACTCGACCCGCTGATCCGCAACCGCCTCCAGGACGAGCTTCTCGACCTCCAGTCGCGCCTCAAGCGCACGATTATCTTCGTCTCCCACGATCTCGACGAGGCCTTCAAGATCGGCAACCGGATCGCGATCATGGAGGGCGGCCGGATCGTCCAGTGCGGCACCCCGCGCGAGATTTTCTCCAACCCCGCAAGCGAGTACGTGGCGGACTTCGTGGCCGAGATGAACCCGCTCGGCGTTCTTCAGGCTCAGGACGTGATGGAGCCCGCCTCGGACGCGCCGCCGCACACGGTCGCGCCGGACGCCAAGATCCGGGACGTCATGGAGATGGTCCGGCAGAACGGCCGCGCGGTCGGCGTCGTCGAGAACGGCAAGCTCGTCGGCCAGATCACCAAGGACACGGTCCTGGCCAAGCTTCTCGATCCGCGCGGCTGACGGGAACGCTCTCCCCCCTTCGCGGTTCATACCGGGAGGAGACCCGGCCCATGCGCAAGCACGAAGGCGCGCTGAGCGACGTCGTCGAGGAACTGAAGCGCGCCACCCCCGATGGCGACGCGGACAAGGTATCGGTGGGCGATCTCATCGACGCGCTAGACGAGCGCGGGTACGGCCCCGCGCTCACCGTCCTGCCGCTTCTGGAACTGACGCCGATCGGCGGGATACCCGGCTTTCCCAGCCTCCTCGCGCTCACCATCGCGATCATCACCGTCCGCCTGTTCATCGGCTACGAGCATTTCTGGGCGCCCGGCTGGATCCGTCGCCGGCAACTGAAAGGCCGCAAAGTCCTGAAGTCCCTCGACTGGCTGAGACCGGTCACGCTGCGCATCGACGCGCAGCTTCACGAACGTCTCGGACCGCTCGCCGGCCGCACCGGGCAACGCGCCGCCTGTATCGTGATCCTGTGCACCTGCGCCACGGTTCCGCCGCTCGAATTGGTGCCATTCGCCACCTCCGGTCCGATGATCGTCATTTCGATCTTCGGCCTCGGTATCCTGTTCCGGGACGGGCTGGTGATGCTCGTGGGCCTTGCCGCGGCTGCCGTCGCCGCGACCGCGATCCTCTGGTACGTGTTCGGCGCTTCGGGGTCCGGCGGCTCCGGCTAGACCTTCGTCTCGAAGACGCCGGGCGTCGTCTGCCGCCGCCTCAGCCTCGCCTCGCGCCAGGTGATGAAGGTCACCGACCCGAGGATCACCGCGCCCCCGATCACGACCCAGAAATCCACCGGTTCGGCGAAGAACAGCGCGCCGAGCACCACCGACCAGAGAAGCTGGAGGAACGTGACCGGCTGCGTCACCGTCACAGGCGCCGCCGCGAAGGCGAGCGTCATCGTGTAGTGCCCCGCCGTGGCGAGGCAGGCGACGACGAACATCCAGCCGATCTGCGCGAGCGTCGGCGTCACCCAGACCGCGATCGCGAAGGGCGCGAGCCCGATCGTCACCGTGATCGACAGCATCCCCACGACGACGAGCGCGCTCACCTCGCCCGAAAGCAGCTTCGCCAGAAGATAGGAGACGCCGAAGAATACCGCCGCCGCCAGCATCGCTATATGTCCCGGCGACAGTTCCCGGAATCCCGGCCTCAGGATGATCATCGCGCCCACGAGTGCCGCCGCGACGGCGAACACCCGGCGAAGCGCCAGCCTCTCGCCCAGAAACAGCGCCGCCCCGATGGTGACGTAGACCGGGTTGAGATAGTTCATCGCCGTCACCTCGGCGATCGTGATCTGCGTCATCGCGTAGAACCAGAGCATCACCGCGAAGGTATGCGCCACCCCGCGGCCGCCGAACAGCCAGACCTGCCTCCGGCTGAGCCGCGCGGCGAGGATCGGGCGTATCATCGGGATCAGGAAACCGAGGCCGAGGAAATATCTCAGGAACGCCGACTGCGCCGCGGGCAGGTCGTCGCCCACGTACTTGACCACGGCCGTCACGCCGACGAACAAAAGGCCCGTCACGATCATCCACATGATGCCCGCGACCGGGCGGCTCGCCGCTGTCTCCATGCTTCCCGATTGACAGGATGACGGACGCTCTGCAAGCCTCGGCCCCACGGGAGACCCGATCACGATGCGCCCGATCCTCGTCTGCCTCTGGCTCTGCGCCGCCTCCCCGGCCCTCGCGCTCGAACCGGAGACCGCCTGCCCGGTCCCGCCGCCCGCACCGCTGTCCGACCTGCCCGTCGTCACCGAACGTCTCCTCGACGACCTGACGGGCTGGATCGCGCTCCACACCGGCTACGATGTTTCCGTCACCTATCGCGACCCGCCGTTGATCACCTTCTGCGACATCGGCGACACCGTGACATACGAAGGGCGCGAAATTCTCGTCGACGAGGCGCTTCGCGCCGCCTACGACGCGCGGGACCGGCACATCCACATCGTGCTGCCTTGGACGGCGGACGACGCCTTCGACCGCTCGGTGCTGCTGCACGAGCTGATCCACGACGTGCAGCTCCGGAACCGGGACTGGGAGTGTATCGGCGCGCCGGAATGGGAGGCCTACAAGCTTCAGGACATGTGGCTGCGCGAGCACGGGGTCGTGCACGACTTCAACTGGCTCGTGATCTACATGCTGTCGCGCTGCCCGCGCGACATCCACCCCTGAGCGGTCAGCCCAGCAGAAGCTTCGCCGCGATCGCCCACATGACGACGCCCACGCCCACGTCGAGCACCCGCCACGCCATCGGTCGCGCGAAGACCGGGGCAAGAAGCCGCGCGCCGTAGCCGAGCGAGAAGAAGAACACGAAACTGGCCGTCACCGCGCCGCCCCCGAAGGCAAGCCCCTGCCCGCGATACTGCGCCGAGACCGAGCCGAGCAGCACGACCGTGTCGAGATAGACGTGCGGATTGAGCCATGTCAGCGCGAGGCAGGTGAGCACCGCCCCTCTGAGCGTCCCGCCGCCCTCTCCGGCGGCGCGCAAGGCGCCGGGCATCAAGGCCGCCCGAAAGCTGAGCGCCCCGTAGACGACGAGGAACGCGGCCCCGCCCCATGTCATGACCGGACGCAGCCATGGCACTTCCGTCGCCAGCCAGCCGAACCCCGCGACGCCCGTCGCGATCAGCACGGCGTCCGACACCGCGCAGGTCATGACGACGGCCAGCACATGCTCCCGCCGCAATCCCTGCCGCAGGACGAAGGCATTCTGCGCACCGATCGCGAGGATCAGGCCAAGCCCGAGGGCGAAGCCCGTGGTCGCGGCGGTCATGGCATCGGGAATGCTGCTCATCGCGCCCCGATAGCCGCGCCACCGGCGGATGGAAAGAGCTCAGCGTCACTCCGGGGCCGTGCCCTGCTCCCGCGCCGCGGCGCGCCCCCGCGCGAGAAACAGCCATCCGAGCGGTATCGTCCAGAGCAGCGTCGTGGCCCCCGCGATCCGCTCGAGCAGGCCGTCGACCGGATCGGGACCGAAGTAGTAGAAGAGCGCCGCGGCAGGCCAGAGACCGGCGGAGACGACGAAGAGCCACCAATACGCCCGCCCCGCCCGCGCGGCGCCCGGCGCCATCGAAAGCGGCCCGATAAGGTAGAGCGGCAACAACAGGATCGCGAGCTGTGAATGGACCGAGTACTCCTCGCCCTCGCCTCCACCGAAGCTGTCCCAGATCCCGAGCATCACCAGATCAAGCGCGAGAAGCGTCAGGACGACGCTGCCCGCCGACCATGCCCAACGCCCCAGATGCGCGTGCGCCGCGCCGAGACCGAGCGCGATGTGACCCGCCGCGTTCACGTAGAACAACGTGTCCATCCAGACCGCGTGCGGCCCGCGGCCGAGATCGCTGATCGTGTCGGTGACGGGGTCGTGGTTCGGGATGACGACCTGGAGCGCGAGAACGCCCAGCGTGAACAGGACGGGAAACGCGATCCCCAGCGTGCCGCAGAGGATCAGGAGTTCCGGCCGTTCGCCGGCGACGGGCTGGCCACCCGGCGCCCCGGGATCGCGACGGGGACGTGACATGCACCGGCGCAACCTGCGGAACGGGGCAACGGTTCCCCGCCTGCCGCCGCGACGAGGATGATTGCGCTGAAATCGGCCTTATCCATGTGGAGAAACATGGTGACGCGACGAGCGGTGCGCACGAATGCGCACCCCACGCTTGCTATATCAAAATCCAGGCCGACAATAGTCCAAACATTGCGCTGTACAAAATCGCCTCCAGCTGAATGGTCCAAAATACCCTTTTCTCCACGAATTCTTTTTTCATGTAAACCACGCCTTCGATAGTATTTGAAAATGGAACTGCGCTGGCAAAGTCCGCATACACAAACATCAAGGTTGCCATGAAGATGAACTGCATTTCATTTGTAAGCTCTTGTAAATATGGCAGTACTGGGAAAAGAACCAATGACATCAATACTGCCCTAATGAATTGCGATGGTATTAATAATTTTGCAATACGCATGCTTTCCTTTGGATCTTCTGCATCTCTCAAGAATGATCCATATAGCCGACTCCGTCCCGAATAGAATTTTCGAGACAGTTGAAGGTCAACGACCCCTGCAATTACGTAGCAGAAAATGTGGATTACAAAAAACAGTGAGCTGAAGAAGACATAATCGGTCATGTTTGACCCATATTATCCAAGTGAAGCCGTTGTGACGGTTGCCTTGACCGGATTTGCCCGCTGTTTCAACCGACATTCCCCATGTGGCCTGCCGCCTGACAGAAACTTCGCCTGATCGGGCGAGGCTGGTCAAGTGTTTGGGGTCGCCTGCTTTCTGTGGCGCGCTCAAGTGAAAGCAGATCGGGCCGCAAGACTGCCTCGTCCCAGGCCAGACAACCCAAGCGCATCATCAAGCTCGCGCATCACCAGGAGACCGCCGTCGGAACTGAGCTGCGTGCCGCGAGATGCCAACCGCACGCAAGGGTCCATTTCAGGGAGTTGCACCCCCGTCCGAACCCGGTCGCTCAGGCCGAGAGCTTCTCCATCACCTCGTCGGAGATCTCGAAATTGGCCGTGACCCGCTGCACGTCGTCATCGTCCTCGAGCGCCTCCATCAGCTTCATAAGCTGTTGCGCGCTGTCGAGATCGAGCTCGGTCGTCGTGCCGGGCTTCCAGATCAGCTTGGTCGAGTCCGACTCGCCGAGCGCCTCCTCGAGCGCCGTGGAGACCTCGTTGAGGTCGGTATCGGCGCAGTAGATCGCATGGCCGTCCCCGGAGCTTTCCACGTCCTCCGCCCCGGCCTCGATCGCGGCCATCATGACGGTGTCCTCGTCGCCCGCCGAAGCGGGATAGAGGATCTCTCCCTTGCGCTCGAACATGAAGCTCACCGATCCTGTCTCGCCGAGGTTCCCGCCATGCTTGCCGAAGGTCGAGCGCACGTTGGAGGCGGTCCGGTTGCGGTTGTCGGTCATCGCCTCGACGATGATCGCGACACCGGCGGGCCCGTAGCCCTCGTAGCGGATCTCCTCGTAGGTGTCGGCATCGCCGCCCTGGCTCTTCTTGATCGCCCGTTCGATCACGTCCTTGGGCACCGAGCTGGCCTTGGCCTCCTTCACGGCGAGGCGCAGGCGCGGGTTCTTCTCGGGATCGGGATCGCCCATCTTCGCGGCGACGGTGATCTCCTTGGAGAGCTTCGAGAAGAGCTTCGAGCGCGCCGCGTCCTGCCGCCCCTTCCGATGCTGAATGTTGGCCCATTTCGAATGGCCTGCCATGGCCCGAACTCCCGCATGTCTGGCTGTCGCGCTTCTATATTGCACCACTCCGCCTTGCCGCAACCCTCGGCGGTTGCATCCACCCAACCGATGCGGGAGGCTCCGCGGGGACATGGGGACAGGGCCGTGACGACCGATCAGATCATCCTCTTCACGCTCTTCGCGGCCGTCTTCGCGCTGATGCTCTGGGGGCGCTGGCGTTACGATCTCGTGGCCTTCTCGGCGCTGCTCGGGGGTGTGGTTCTCGGCGTCGTGCCGGTGGACGAGGCCTTCGCGGGCTTCGGCCATCCCGCCACCTTCATCGTGGCGATCGTGCTGGTCGTCTCCGCAGGTCTGGTCCGGTCCGGCGCCGTCTTCCTGATCACGCGCACCCTTGTCGACAGCACCCGACCGCTCGGGGCGCACATAGCGATCATGGGCGGGATCGGGGGCATCCTCTCGGCCTTCATGAACAACGTGGCCGCGCTCGCGCTCCTGATGCCGGTCGACATCCAGACGGCGCGGAAAGCCGGCCGCGCCGCGCGGCTGTCTCTGATGCCGCTGTCCTTCGCCACGATCCTCGGCGGCATGGCGACGCTCATCGGCACCCCGCCCAACATCATCATCTCCGGGATCCGCGAGGACAAGCTGGGCGAGCCGTTCCGGATGTTCGACTTCGCCCCCGTGGGCGGCATCACGGCGATCGCCGGCCTGATCTTCGTCGCCCTGCTCGGCTGGCGGTTCATCCCCTCCCGTGAGGGAGAGGAGGGATCCCACGAAGCGATGTCCGAGATCACCGACTACATCGCGGAACTCACCATCCCCAAGGAGTCTAAGCACGCGGGCAAGCGGCTGCACGAGTTCTACGACACCGCCGAGGCGAATGACGTGGCGATCCTCGGCCTCATCCGGGACGGCAAGCGGCGCTACGGCACCCAGCGCAACACCGTGCTCCAGTCGGGCGACGCGCTCGTGCTCGAAGCCGCGCCGGAGGCGCTCGACGAATTTCGCGCGGCGCTTTCGCTCGACTTCGCCGACGAGAAGCGGACCGAGACGCTCGAGGCCGACAGCGCGGGCCTCACCGTCGTCGAGGCGGTCGTCCAGCAGGACGCCCGCATCGCCGGGAAGACAGCGGCGAGCGTCGGCCTGAACTGGCGCCGACGCACCGTTCTTCTCGGCATTTCCCGGCGGGGACGAAAGATCACCAAGGAGGTCCGCAAGACCGTGATCCGTCCCGGCGACATCCTTCTTCTCCTCGCGCCCGAGGACCACGCCACCGACGTCGCCGACTGGCTGGGCGCCCTCCCGCTCGCCGATCGCGGGCTGGCGGTCACGAGCCACCGCAAGGTCTGGCTGGCGATCGGGCTTTTCGCCGCCGCCGTCGCCGCCGCCTCGCTCGGCCTCATCTACCTGCCCGTGGCGCTGGGACTCGTGGTCGTCGGCTACGCCGTCAGCGGCATCCTCCCGCTCCGCGAGATCTACGATCATATCGAATGGCCGGTGGTCGTTCTCCTGGGATCGATGATCCCTCTCGGCGCGGCCCTGGACGCCGCAGGCGGCACCGAGCTCATCGCGAACGGGCTCGTCGGCCTGACGGAGGGTCTCCCGGCCTGGGCGGTGCTCACCGTTCTGATGGTCGTGACGATGACGCTGTCGGACGTGCTCAACAACACGGCCACCGCGATCGTGGCGGCGCCCGTCGGCATCCAGATGGCGGACGCCCTCGGCGCCTCGCCCGACCCGTTCCTGATGGCCGTCGCCGTCGCCGCCTCCTGCGCCTTTCTCACGCCGATCGGTCACAAGAACAACACCCTGATCCTGGGCCCCGGCGGCTACGGTTTCAGCGACTACTGGCGCATGGGTGCACCGCTGGAGGTAATTGTTGTAGCGGTTTCAGTGCCTTCAATACTCTTCTGGTGGCCGCTATATTCCTGATGTGGGTCAGACGGTCGCACCTTAGGGGCTTACCTTGGGTTCCTTCAGCCTCTCCGCATTCACCTGAAGAACCCTTCGCGCTGCTCCGCTCCGGTGCCGGAACCGAGAACTCTACCCTGCTCCAAGAGGCACGTCATTCGCATAGTGAACCGGACTCATCGATGAGTGGCTGGCCGCTGCATTTGGAGCAAGGCTGACGCGATGACCATGGGATATCCCCGGGGTGCCCTTTGGGCTTTTCCGGGCGATCAGGCACCCCCACGGGGGGACGGGGAGGAAGGCAGCGTATTGTAGGGTGCTCAGATTTTTGTGGCATTTCTGGAGGGGGAACCAGCCCCCGGGTGGAAGCCGTCGCGTCGATCCCGGGGTTCTCCACGATGCCCCAAAGGCGCTCCGCATCTCATCGAGTACAACGTCGTGATCGTATGGCCTCGCCAAGTTCGGGCCTTCCTCGCAGAACTCCCCCGCGCGTCTCACGGCCTTCTCAAGCGACCCCGTGAGAAGCACAGGGACGCTCCGGTCGCGCATTCGCATCCAGTGCAGGAAACCGTAGGCATCCTCCGAGCCGACTGCGGCAGTGTCACCTCCCGTTAGTCGTCGTCGCACTCCTTTTGCGGCTGCGGTCGGCCAAAGGCGTCGTAGCACCCCGGGCCGAACGTTTTCGCTATCTCGGACGACTGATCTCGAGCCGATCCGCATGCAGCGAGCCCCAGCGCGACGGTCATGATCAGGATCATTATCCTCATGGTCTTATCTCCTTCTTTGAATCCTCTACCGGCCACCTGCCCTGAGGGAACCTTGCGACAACCCGAAAAGAGCCCCCGAGTTCACCTCGGAGGCTCGCTGGGGCGGCGGCAGTGGCTCTACACCCTTCCAAGCGGAGATCAGTGCATCCGGTGCGGGACCTAGCGTCTTCTAAAAGGAGATTAGCCTCTTCTTGTCGGTTCGCGATTTGGTCCCCGCGATTTCCCGCAGCCTTCAATAGCACCCTTAACAGGCTTCGCAGCGCCTTTCCTTTAGCCCCTGCCCCTTTGGTTTATGGCTCTTCCGGTGGGCCTCCGGCGTCCCCTTCGGCGGAACCTCCGCATCCTGAACACTAACAGTCATGATAGGTCCCTGACAGTATCAACACCCTGATCCTGGGGCCCGGCGGCTACGGTTTCAGCGACTACTGGCGCATGGGATTGCCGTTGGACATTCTCGTCGTCGCCGTCTCGGTCCCGGCGATCCTCGTCTTCTGGCCGCTCTGAGGCGCCTCAACCGGCCGGCAGCGTCACCGTGAACTCCGCCCCCTGCCCCGGCGCGCTCTCGATCCGGAGACGGCCCCGATGCCGGTTGACGATGTGCTTGACGATCGCGAGGCCGAGCCCGGTCCCGCCCTGTTCGCGCGAGCGGTGGCTGTCGACGCGATAGAAGCGCTCGGTCAGCCGGGGAATGTGTATCGGATCGAGGCCTTCGCCGTCGTCCTTCACCCGAACCGAGACCGATGGACCCCGCAGGGCGGCGTCGTGATCGTTGAGCGAAAGCGCGATCGTCACCTGCGACCGGGCGCCGGAGTACTTCACCGCGTTCTCCACGAGGTTCGTGAAGACCTGGGCAAGCTGGTCCGCGTCCCCCGGGACGATGCACGGCCCGCTCGTCCCCGTGACGAACAACTCGACCTTCTGCTCCTCGGCCACCGGACGGAGCGACAGCGTGACCGAGTTCAGGATGCCGGCCAGGTCGACCGGATCGGTCGGCCTCTGCCGCTCCTCGGCCTCGACCCGGGACAGCGACAGGAGATCGCGGACGAGCCGGTTCATGCGTCCCGCCTCCCGCTCCATGATCCCGAGGAACCGCTCCCGCGCGGCCGAATCGTCCTTCGCCGCGCCCCGAAGGGTCTCGATGAAGCCGAGGAGCGCGGTGAGCGGGGTGCGCAACTCGTGGCTGACGTTCGCCACGAAGTCCCGCCTGATCTGCCCCGCTTCCTGAAGCGCCGTGGTGTCTTCGAAGGCGACGACAACGCTCCGCCGTCCGCCCTCATCGACGGCCGACGCCGTGATCTTCCAGGTGGCCTCGCGCGTGCTGTCGGAGACCAGCAGCCTGTCCTCCGCACGGTCGACGGTGCCGGACATGACGGCCTCGACGCACGACAGGACCGCGGGCGCCCGGAACGCGGTGATGTAGTGACGGCCCGGAAGGTCGCGGCTGAACAGCGCGACCGCCGGCGGGTTCGCGTGAACGACGCGTTCGGTCGGTCCGAGAAGGACGAGCGGCACCGGAATGGCGTCGAGGAGGGAAAAGGCGCTGTCAGTCACGGCCGTCTCTCGCTGCGTCGTTCGCTTCTGCGCCGGTTCCGGGGAGGTTGCAACCGTGGTCGTGGCGGCGTCGCGCATCTTCGCGCATAGGTAGAGTTGCTTTCCTGAAGAATCACGTTAACGTGCAGACAGCACCTTTTTTGCGGCCTGAACAACGCGGCTCTGGTCGCGCGGGCAACGGGGGACCGAAGGTGGACTATTCTGGCGTGACCGAGGCGGCCGGGCATTGCGAGCCGGCCGGCGAGAAGCAGAACCGGCGCATCATCCTGGCCGTCGGGGACGTGGTGGCATGGACGACATCGGGGCTGGCTCTGCCCAGGAGAGGCGATGTCGTCTTCGCCGAGTTTCACGAGATCTCCTCGGATCTTCTCGACCGCCTTTCGCCATCTGTCGTGATCTCGCCGCTGCTCTGTCGCAGCTTCGATTGCGTCGATCTCGCGCAGGTTCTCGGGGTGCTCGGCTACACGGGCAAGTATCGGGCGATCGACGCCGGCCTTCCCGATCCCGCACTCATCGTCCGCGAAGTCCGGTCTCTCGTGCCGTCGCTGGACTTCGATGTCTCGCCGCTCGGCGCGTGACGCGATCAGCCGGAGCCGACTGCCGCCTCGACCGCGCGCGCGAACTCCGCGATCAGCATCTCGACGTCCTCGCACCCCACCGAGACACGGAAAAAGCCTTCGGTGATGCCGATCGCCCCGCGCGCCTCGGGGGTGAGGCCCCGGTGCGACGATGACGCGGGGTGGCTGAGCGTCGTGCCGACGTCTCCCAGCGTTGGCGCGAAAGCGATGTGGGGCGCGGCCCGAACCAGCCGGTTCGCCGCCTCGCGCCCCCCCGGAATCTCGAAACTCACCATGTGCGAGCCGCGGTCGCCCAGGAGCGCCGAGGCCCTGTTGTGGTCCGGGTGGTCCCGCCGGGTGGGATAGAGCACACGGGCGACGCCGGGCATCTCCGCGAGCGCGTCGGCCAGCGCCCGGGCGTTCGCCTCGGCGCGGTCGTACCGCATGTCGAACGTGTAGAGGCCGCGTTCGGCCAGCCAGCAGTCGAAGGGCGACGGCGTGAGGCCCATCGTCACCGCCGTCGTCCGGATGCGCTGCATCAGCGCGGAATCCCGGGCCACGACATAGCCGAGGGTGGCGTCGGAATGACCGGCGAGGAGCTTCGTCACCGAATGGATCACGATGTCGGCGCCATGTTCGAACGGACGGAAGGCCGCGGGCGTCGTGAAGGTGTTGTCGACGGCGACGGGAATGCCGCGCTCCTTCGCGATCCTGACGAGTCCGGTCACGTCCGCGACGCGGAGCGTCGGGTTCGAGACGACCTCGATCAGGATCAGCCGGGTCTCGGGCCGCAGCGCGTCGGCCATCGCCGCCGCATCCGTCGGATCGGCGAGGCTGGCGGCGATCCCCAAGCGCGGCAGCGTCTCGGACATCAGGCGAAGCGAGCGTCCGTAGAGCTGATCGCCGCCCAGCACATGATCGCCCGCCTCGAGCGCGCCGAGCAGCGCGACCGTGACGGCGGCCATGCCGGACCCGACGACCAGACCGCCGCTGGCGGATTCCATCGCATCGATCTTCGCGGCGAGGACATCCGCGTTCGGGTGGCCTTCGCGCGCGTAGGTGTAGCCGGGCCGCGAGCCGTCGTACTGCGCGTCGAGGGCGTCGGGACTTTCGGAGGCGTAGACAACCGACGGCTGGATCGGAGTGCCCACGGGGCGGCTCGAACTGGCGGGCCACGGCGTGCGACGGACGAGGGACTTGCGGTCGGTCAACGGATTCTCCGGTCAGGTCTTCGGACGAAGGATCGCGCACGGCCCCGCCGCGGCGGCAGGATCATGGTCATGAGCCGTCCTCGAATTCCTGCTGCAGCGCGCGCACCGTGTCGATGAGGCCCGGCTGTTGCGTGCGCCGCAACCGTTCCGCCGTGACGATGGTCCGCAGTTTCTCCTCCGTTCCGTTCAGATCGGCGTTGATCAGCACGTAGTCGTAGCTGTCCCAGTGGCTGATCTCGTCCCAGCTCCGCTGCATGCGCTTGGCGATGGTCTCGTCGGAATCCTGGCCCCGGGACTTCAGGCGCGACCGGAGCGCCGAGATCGACGGCGGCAGAAGGAAGATCGACAGCACATGCTCCTGCAGCGACGAGTTCCGGATCTGCTGGGCGCCCTGCCAGTCGATGTCGAACAGCACGTCGACCCCGTCGTCGATCGCGGCCTGGACGGGGGACTTCAGCGAGCCGTAGAAATTGCCGAAGACATGGGCATGCTCGAGCATCTCGCCCTCCGTCACGAGCCGCTTGAAGTCCGGCTCCGACACGAAATGGTAATCCGCGCCGTCGGTCTCTCCGGACCGCGCGGGGCGGGTCGTGGCCGAGACGGAGAAGCGGATCGACGGATCCCAGTCGCGCAGCCGCCGGGCGAGCGTCGACTTTCCAGCGCCCGAAGGCGACGACAGGATGATGAGAAGCCCGCGCCGGCGCATCGTCATTCCACGTTCTGGACCTGCTCGCGCATCTGATCGATGACGTGTTTGAGGTCAAGCCCGATCCGGGTGAGGCCGGCGTGCTGAGCCTTGGCGCACAAGGTGTTGGCTTCGCGGTTGAATTCCTGGGTCAGGAAATCGAGCTTGCGCCCCTTCGGCCCCTCGCCCGAAACGAGGTCGCGCGCGGCGGAAACATGCGCGCTCAGCCGGTCGAGTTCCTCCGCCACGTCGGCCTTGACCGCAATCACGGCAAGCTCCTGCGCCACGCGATCGGGGTCGGCGCCCGCCGCGTTTTCCGTGACCCGTGCAAGGGTTTCCGACAGCGTGTCCTTCATCCGCGCGGCCCGGTCGGGCAGAGTGTCCCGCGCGTCACCGACGAGCGTCTCCACGGCGTCGACCTGCTCGCGCAACAACCGCTCCAGCTGCGCACCCTCCGCGGCGCGCATCGTGTCGAAGGCGTCGAGGAGATCGGGCATGGCGGCCAGGACCGCCTTGCGGAGCGGTCCGGTGTCGTCCTGGCGCGGGCCGCTCTCCAGCACGCCCCTGATGGCGAGGATGTCGCGCACCGCCGGCTGTGCGAGCGCAAGCCCCTCGACGCGGGCCGCCTCCTGCACGCTGCGAACCAAGTCTATCGCACCGCCCAGGGCGGCCCGGTTGAGGCTTGCGGTCTCGGCGTCGGTTTCCTGCGCGACACGCAGCGCGAGCGTGACGCTGCCGCGCGCGACCCGCGCCTGCACCATCGGCCGAAGCGCCTGTTCCAGACCTTCGATCCAGTCCGGCGCCCGCAGCTTGAGGTCGAAACCACGGCCATTGACCGAGCGGATCTCGGCCGTCCAGCTCCAGCCGTCGTGTCGTCCGGACGCCGAGGCAAATCCGGTCATAGAACGTGTCATGCCCGGCTCCCCGCGATTAACCCTTTGGTAACAATTCGCCGGATTCCACGGAATGTTCGTGCCATAGTGGCTCCGGCAGCGCTCGCGGGCAGCGTTAGCAGACGGGTACCCATGCGGCAACCACGGCCGGACGGCAGGGAGCAGGAGAGATGACGGCAAGCGCCGACAACGTGATCGACCTCGGGGGCAAGCGGGCGGAGCTCGGTCCGCGGGAACTGCGGCAGGTGGAAGCGTACTGGGAAGGCCTGCGCGAGGGCCGCCTGCTGCCGGATCGCGCCGAGCTCGACCCGCGCGGGCTTACACCGCTCATCCGGAATTGCATCCTCCTTGACAGGATCGCACCCGGCCTTGCCCGCATCCGGATCTCGGGGCGCCATGTCTCCGACCTCATGGGTATCGACGTCGAGGGAATGCCGCTTTCGGCGCTGTTCCTGCCGGATGCGCGGCCGGACCTGACGGAAACCCTGAGCGCGGTCTTCGAGGAACCCGCGGTCGCCCGCATCGCGCTGAAGAGCCCCGGCGCGCTCGGACGGCACGAGCTTGCCGCCCGGATGATCCTGCTTCCGCTTCGCGACGACATGGGCGACGTGACGCGGGCGCTGGGGTGCCTTCTGGCGGAGGGGCCGATCGGCCGAACGCCGCGGCGGTTCGCGATCGAGGACCAGACGCGGCAGACGCTCGTCGGCTATGCCGGACCGCGAAATGCGACGTATGTTCCGCGCGGCGGGCACGAGGCCGGATCAGGCGGGGCCGAGATCGTGAACCTGCGTCCGCGCGACGCCTGACCGACTCAGCCGACCGCCGCTTCGCTCCGCTTCGCGCGCCGCTCCGACAGTTCCTCGGCCACGAGGAACGCCAGTTCGAGAGCCTGGCTCGCGTTGAGGCGCGGGTCGCAGGCGGTGTGATAGCGGTCGCTGAGGTCTTCGTCGGTGACCGCGCGGACCCCGCCGGTGCATTCGGTCACGTCGCGGCCCGTCATCTCGAAATGCACCCCGCCAGGGATCGTGCCCTCGGCATTGTGGATCTCGAAGAACTCCCGCACCTCGCGAAGGACGCTGTCGAACGGCCGGGTCTTGTAGCCCGAGGACGACTTGATCGTGTTGCCGTGCATCGGATCGCAGGACCAGACGACCTTCGCGCCCTCCTCGCGCACCGCCGAGACGAGGCGCGGCAGGTGCTCGCCGACCTTGCCGGCGCCGAACCGGGCGATCAGCGTGAGGCGGCCTTCCTCGTTCTCGGGGTTGAGCTTCTCCATGAGCACCTTGAGGTCGTCCGCGGTCGTCGTCGGACCGCACTTGAGCCCGATCGGGTTCTGGACGCCACGGCAGAACTCGACATGCGCACCGTCGGGCTGCCGTGTCCTGTCGCCGATCCAGATCATGTGTCCCGAGCCGGCAAGCCATTTCCCGGTCGTGGAGTCGACGCGGGTCAGCGCCTCCTCGTATTCCAGCAGAAGTGCCTCGTGGCTGGTGTAGAAATCGACGGTGCCGAGATCGTGCGCGGTCTCCGCCGTCATGCCCGCCGCCGACATGAAGTCGAGCGTGTCCTGGATGCGGTTCGCGAGATCGCGGTACTTCTCGGATTCCTCGCGCTCCGTGAAGCCGAGTGTCCATGCGTGCACGCGGTGCATGTCGGCGAAGCCGCCCTTCGAGAAGGCCCGAAGCAGGTTGAGCGTCGCGGCGGCCTGGGTGTAGGCCTCGAGCATCCGCCCGGGATCGGGCATCCGCGCTTCGGGCGTGAAATCGAAGCCGTTGACGATGTCGCCACGATAGGACGGAAGCTCCACCCCGTTCACCGTCTCCGACGGCGCGGAGCGCGGCTTTGCGAACTGTCCCGCCATCCGGCCGACCTTGACGACGGGAACCTTCGCGCCGAACGTCAGTACCATCGCCATCTGCAGGAGCACCTTGAACGTGTCGCGGATGTTGTCGGCCGAGAACTCCGCGAAACTTTCGGCGCAGTCGCCGCCCTGCAGAAGAAACGCCTCTCCGCGCGCGGCCTTGGCAAGCTCGGAGCGAAGCGTCCGCGCCTCTCCGGCGAACACGAGCGGCGGATACTTCGACAGCCGGCCCTCAACCCCCGCGAGGGCCCCGGCGTCGGTATAATCCGGCATCTGGACCCGAGGCAGCGCACGCCATCCGCTTTTCTGCCACTTGTTCATCGCTCAGCACTCCATGCGAACATCAGGCGTCGCTTATAGGCGAGCGCCGCTGCATTGCAAACCCGACATCGGGCCGGAAATCCGGAGGAATCACCTCGGCACGACAGGATGCGCCGGGGGCGCCCTTGCACGCCACGTCCAAACCTGCTTCGGTGTCGTCCGCTAAGGAGGGCGCGGCTTGGACCTGAGTCGTCAGATCGTCGAGGTGGACGCCAGCGGGAAAAAGCCGCGACGCTTCGTTTTCGTGCTGCTCGACAATTTCACGATGCTCTGCTTCGCCTGTGCGCTGGAGGCGCTCCGGATCGCCAACCGGATGTCCGGCAAGACACTCTATTCCTGGGTGCTCGCCGGCGAAGGCGGGGATATCGTGACATGCTCCGCCGGCACCCAGTTCAAGCTCGAAATGGATCTCGAGGAAGTGAACCGCGACGACACGATCCTCGTCTGCGGCGGGATCGACGTGGCCAACGCCTCGACCAAGCGGATCCTCAACTGGCTCCGGCGCGAAGCCCGGCACGGTGTGGCGATCGGCGGGCTCTGCACGGCGGGCTACACGCTTGCCAAGGCCGGTCTTCTGGACGGCCGGAAGGCGACGATCCACTGGGAGAACCAGGACAGCTTCGCGGAGGAGTTCGAAGAGGTCACGCTCACGAAATCGGTCTTCGTGGTCGACGGCAACCGGATGACGACGGCGGGCGGAACCTCCTCCATCGATCTCATCCTCAAGATCATCGCCGACGAGCACGGCGAGGAGCTTGCCGGAGCCGTCGCGGATCAGCTCATCTACACGACGATCCGCACGGATCAGGACACCCAGCGTCTCAGCGTGCCGACGCGGATCGGCGTCCGGCATCCGAAGCTGAGCCAGGTCATCCAGAAGATGGAGGCTAATATCGAGGAGCCGATCAGCCCCGCCGTCCTCGCCAGGGAGGTCGGCATGTCGACGCGGCAACTCGAGCGGCTGTTCCGGCGCTACCTCAACCGGAGCCCAAAGCGGTACTACATGGAACTGAGGTTGCAGAAGGCGCGCAACCTGTTGATGCAGACGGACATGAGCGTCA
The DNA here is from genome assembly GCA_964587905.1 of uncultured Rhodobacterales bacterium. Classification (GTDB taxonomy): domain Bacteria; phylum Pseudomonadota; class Alphaproteobacteria; order Rhodobacterales; family Rhodobacteraceae; genus DAINOF01. Next base: position 21,388 of record CAZPOK010000009.1, read on the forward strand.
TCAACGTCGCCCTCGCCTGCGGTTTCGCAAGCCCCTCTCACTTCTCGAAATGCTACCGGGCGCACTACCACACCACCCCCTACCGCGAGCGCGGTGCGCATGGGACGCGGCTTTCGGTCTGAGGCGTCGACGACGAGGGGGATCAGGCGTGCGCCGTCGCGGGCTCTAGCGAGAAAGCGACGATCGCCCGCACCAGCCGGTCGAGCGTGTCGAAGGCGGTGGCGCCCTCGGCCACGGCATCGGCGATCAGCGAGAACTCGGTGCAGGCGACCATCTGCACCCCTGCGCCCCGGCCCAGAAGCTCCTCCGACGCGGCGCGGAGCGACTGGCGAGAGGCGGCGGTGGGTCCGTCCGTCTTGACCGACCGGATCACGGCGAGCGTGGCCTCCTCGTCCGCGGCGTAGAGCGGCGTCAGCCCCGCCTCCGCCATCGGCGCATCGAAGAGCCCGACGCGACGGACCGCCGGGGAGGCGAGGATGCCGACCGTGCCGCCCTCACCGGCGAGGTGCCGGGCATGGGCGACCGACAGCGCGACCATGTCGAGGAACCGGACGGACGCCGCGCCCCGGATCGCGCCGGCATAATGGTGCGCGGTGTTGCAGGGCATGGCCAGCGCCTCGGCCCCCGCGCCTTCCAGTCGCCGCGCCATCATGGCGAGCACCGGTCCCGGATCCTCGCCCTCCCCGTCGATCAGCCGCTTGATGCGCGAGGGCACCTGCGGGTTCTGGTCGACGAGGAGCGGCACGTGATCGGAATCGTCCACCGCGGGCACCGCGGCGATGACCTTCTGCATCAGAAGGATCGTCGCTCCGGGCCCCATGCCGCCGAGAATGCCGACGGTGCGGGGCGCGCCCGCCCCCGTGCCGTCCATCATTCCGCCGCGATGCTGGCGTCGTCGGCGAAGACGGCGTCGTAGCCGAAGAGCCCTGCCGCGCCACCGGTATGCAGGAAGACGATGCGCTCGCCCTGCCGGAACCTGCCCTTGCGGCAGTAGTCGATGAGGCCCGCGGCGCCCTTGCCGGAATAGACCGGATCGAGGAGGATGCCCTCGAGTTCGGCGAACATGCGGATCGCCTCGATCGTGTCGGCGCGGGGAATGCCGTAGCCGGGACCCACGTAGTCGGTGTCGGCCACCACGTCCTCGCGGGCGACGACGCCGGGGCAGCCGAGCTTCTCGGCCGTCGCGCAGGCGAGCTTGTAGACGTTGTCTTCCTGCTTGTCCTTCGGGGCCCGCACGCCGAAGCCCAGAAGCGGGATCTGCGCGTTGAGCGCCTTGAGACCCGCGATCAGGCCCGCCTGCGTCCCGGCGCTGCCCGTCGCGTGGACGAGACGGTCGATCACGAGGCCGCGCTCGTTGGCCTGATTGACCAGTTCGAAGGCGCAGTTGACGTAGCCGAGCGCGCCCGTCGGGTTCGAGCCGCCGCCGGGGATCGTGTAGACCTTACGGCCGTCGGCACGGAGTTTCTCGGCGGCCTCCTCCATCTCGGCGTTCATGTCTCCGCCGCCCGGCCGCTTCTCGGTTTTGGCCCCATGCAGATGATCGAGGAGCACGTTGCCATTGTGATTGTAGTTGGGATCGTTCGAGCCGGTGCGATCCTCGAGCAGGATGTGGCACTCGATGCCGAGTTTCGCGGCGAAGGCCGCGGTCTGGCGGGCGTGGTTCGACTGCGTCGCGCCCTGCGTCATCAAGACATCCGCGCCCGCCGCCTCGGCCTCGGCCATCAGGAACTCGAGCTTGCGGGTCTTGTTGCCGCCGGTGGAAAGCCCCGTGCAGTCGTCGCGCTTGATCCAGATCTCCGGGCCGCCGAGCTCCTTCGTCAGCCGGTCGAGCCGCTCGAGCGGGGTCGGCAGATGGGCCAGGAAAATCCGTGGGAAACGGGAGAGATGCATCGGGCTGCGTCCTTCATCGGCTTCTTGTCGGCCGCGACAATGCGCAGGGAACCCACCCGATGCAAACGGGAATTCACGCCGCAGCGCGGCGTCGCAAGAGGCGCGGACGCCAGCCCTTCATGCGCTCGCCCAGGATCAGCATCGCGGGCGTCACGAGGAGCGTGAGCACCGTCGCGACCGTGAGCCCGCCGACAATGGCCGCCGAGAGCTCGGTCCACCACTGCGTGGACGGGGCGCCGTAGACGATCTCGCGCTCGAAGAAGTCGATGCTGAGCCCGATCACCATCGGCATCAGGCCGAGGATCGTCGTGACGGAGGTGAGGACGACGGGCCGGAGACGCTGCGTTCCGGTGCGCAGCGCGGCTTCGCGCGGACCCTGCCCCGACTTGCGAAGATCGTTGTAGGTGTCGATCAGCACGATGTTGTTGTTCACCACGATCCCGGCGAGCGCGATCACCCCGATCCCGCCCATGACGACCCCGAACGGGCGCCCCGTCACCAGAAGGCCCAGCAGAACGCCAGCGACGGAAAACACGATCGCCGACATGACGACGACCGCCTGGTAGAAACTGTTGAACTGCGTCACCAGCACCGTGAACATCAGCGCGATCGCGGTGAGGAAGGCGCCGACGAGAAAGCTGGCCGCATCCTCCTGTTCCTCGGCCTCGCCGGCGAAGGACCACGAGACGCCCTCGGGCAGGTCCATGGCCTCGAGCTCGGACCGCAGGGCGGCGATCTGGTCGTTCACCAGAAGCCCCGGCGCGACGTTCGACTCGATCGTGACCACGCGGGCCTGGTCGATCCGCTTGATCGTGCCGGTGCGCGGCTGCGGCTCGAAGGTCACGAAGTTCGAGATCGGGACGAGCCCCGCGCGGGTCGGGACCCGGAGGCTGCGGAGCTCTTCCAGCGTGCGCGCCTCCACCGGGAAGCGCAGGCGGATGTCGACCGAGCCGTCGGCGTAGTCCGGCCGGTAGTCGGCGACGGTGATCCCCTGCGTGAGAAGCTGCACCGCCTGACCGAGCAGGCTGACGTCGGCTCCGAACCGCGCCGCCTCGGTCCGGTCGAGTTGCAGGTTCCATTCGATGCCCGGAAGCGGCCGGGTATCGGTGACGTCGGTGAAGCCGCCGATGTCCGCCATCACGGAGCGGACGCGCTCGACGACCTCGTCCTGCGTATCGGCATCGGCCGTGCGGATTTCAAGCCGGACCGGCTTGCCGGCGGTCGGCCCCTGCTGCTGGCTCTGCACCTGAACGTCGATGCCGGGGATCCCTGCCATCCCGGTTCGGATGTCCTCGCCGATCCGGGCGGCGGTCCGGCGTTCGTCCCAGTCCTCGAGTTCGAGCTGGATCGTGCCGATCACCTCTTCGTCCGAACGGCGGTCCGAGCCGGTGCGCGCATAGACGGTGGCGACGCCCTCGTAATCGATCAGCCGCTCCTCGACCTCGCGGACGAGCGCGTCCTGCTCCCAGATCGAGAAGCTGTCGCGGGCCCGGACCGTGACCTGCATGAACTCGGGCTCGATCTCGGGGAAGAACGTGACGCCGGTGCCGTATTTCGAATAGGCGGTGAAGGCACCGAGAAGGAGCGCGAGCGCGAGAAGGAGCGTCGTGACCGGGCGCAGGATCGACCAGTCGAGCGCGCGGGCATAGAGGCCGGTGAAACCGCCCGCGGTGCGCGGGTCGCCGTCCTCCGCGGCGTCGAGCACGCGGCGGCTGCGGGCGGTCTGGGGCTGCTTGCGCCCGATCACGCCACCGAGGACAGGTATGAAGATCAGCGCCATGAAGAGCGAGGCGGTGAGCGTGAGGATCACCGTGATCGGCAGGAATTTCATGAATTCGCCGACGGTGCCGGTCCAGAACAGGAGCGGGAAGAACACGCTGAGCGTCGTCACCGTGGAGGCGATGATCGGCCACGACATGCGCTTGGCGGCGTGGGCGAACGCGTCGGGCGGGCTGTCGCCCTCGTGCATGCGCCGATCCGCGAGTTCGGTCGTCACGATCGCCCCGTCGACGAGCATTCCGACGACAAGGATCAGCGAGAACAGGACGACGATGTTCATCGTATAGCCCATGAACCAGATCGCCGCGACGCCCGAGAGGAAGGCGCCGGGGATGGCGAGGCCGACGAGAACGGCCGAGCGCAGGCCAAGCGCCCAGACCACGACGATCATGACGAGGATGACGGCGGTGATGACGTTCGCCTCGAGGTCGTTCAGGATCGTCCTGACCTGCTCGGCCTGATCCTGGAGGTAATCGATCCGGACGCTGTCGGGCCAGCCCTCCTGCGCCGTGTCCACCGCGTCGCGCACCGCCTCGACCGTGGCGATCACGTTGGCGCCGGTGCGCTTCTTGACCTCGAGGGCGAGCGCAGGCTGTCCGTCGATCCTCGCGAACCCGTCGGGGTCGACATAGGTCGGGCGGATCGTCGCGACGTCGCCGAAGGTGACGACCGTGTCGCCGCGAACCTTCACGGGAAGCTCCATCAGGTCGTCGACATCCTCGATGAGCCCGGGAACCTTGAGGACGAGGCGTCCGGCCCCCGTCTCGATGGCGCCGGCCGCGATCAGCCTGTTGTTGCGGCTGATCTGGCCGATAAGTTCCTCGAAGGAGATGTTGTAGGTCTCGAAGATCGTCGGATCGATCACGACTTCCAGAAGTTCGTCGCGCGCTCCGCCGATATCGACCTCGAGCACGCCGGAGATCGCCTCAAGCCGGCCCTGCAGATCCTCGGCGAGGCCGTTGAGCGTGCGTTCCGGCACCGGCCCCGAAAGCACGGCGGTCAGAATCGGGAAGAGCGCGATGTTGACCTCGTTGACAGAGGGCTCGGTCGCGTCCGCCGGAAGGTCCGGCTGCGCCCGATCGACGGATTCGCGCACGGCGTCCATCGCCTCGTCGCTGTCGAAGCCCGGCTCGAACTCCAGCGTGACCGAGGCGAAGCCTTCCCCGGCGCTCGCGCTCATCTCCCGAAGACCCGTCACCGATGAAAGCTCGGTCTCCAGCGGTTCCACGAGAAGCCGTTCGGCGTCCGCGGGCGCGATGCCCTCCAGCGTCGTGACGACGTAGATCGTCGGGATCGGAACGTCCGGCGCGGCTTCCTTGGGGATGCGGTCGTAGGCCACGGCGCCGACGGCGAGGACGAAAAGCAGCACCATCGACACGACGCGCGAGCGCGAGAAGGCGGCGTCGATGATACCGTTCATGGCGTGCTCTCGACGACGTCTGGCAGGTTTCTGACACGGCCGATGCCGAGTTCGGATTCGTCGCGCGCGGCCACCTCTTCCCCCTCGTTGACGAAGCCCTGCCCCACCGTGACGATCCGCACCGTCTCCGGCAGCCCGCTGACCCAGACGCCATCGGTCTGGGCGCGGACGATCTCCGTGGGGTAGAATTCCACCGTGTCCTCTTCGGTGAGGGTCTTCACGCCCAGCGTGCCGGACGCATCGAGCGACAGGACGGCCGGGGAGACGAAGTGACCCTCGATCGTCTCCGTGGGGAGGCGCACCCGCGCGCTGATTCCGGCGGGGATCGCACCGTCCTCGTTCGGCACCTCGATCTCGGCCTCGAAGGTGCGGGTCTCCGTGTCGGCGCTCGAGCCCACGAAGACCACCTCGCCCTCGCGGGTCTCGCCGGTGATGAAGGTCACCTCTGCCGCCTGGCCCTCGCGCAGCGTCCCGACCGCCTGCTGGGGAATCTGGATGCGTACCTTCAAGGGCCGAAGATCGACGATCTCGGCGGCCGGCGCGCCGGCCTGGATGAATTCGCCCTCCTCGATCTCGAGCCTCTCGATCCGGCCCGCGAAAGGCGCGGTGATCCGCAGATCTTCCATCGCCTCCTCCGCCGCGGAAAGCCGCGCCTCCGCCCCCGCCAGCGCCGACCGGGCCTGCACCAGCCGGTCGACCGTCCCGACCCCGCGGTCGAGCAGCGTCTGCGCGTTCTCGAACTCGCGCTGCGCCCGCTGAAGATCCTGCCGCGCCTGTTCGAGATTGGCCTCGCGCTGGCCGGGCGCGATCCGCGCGATCAGTTCGCCCGCGGCGACATCCGTCCCACGCCGCACCCGCACTTCCGCGACTTCGCCCGAGGTCTGAGCGGGAACGCCGGTCTGCCGCTGCGGCTCCGTCTGTCCTTCGGCCCTGAGGAACTGCTGGATCGCCTCGGCGGTGGAGTCGCGGACCGCGACCGTGACGGGGCCCGGCGAGGTCCTGGCTTCATCGATTTCCTCGTCCGTGTCGCCGGGAAGGATGTACCCGCTGCCCATCCACCCGACGAGCGCCACGATGAGAGCCAGCGCGATCCACTTCGACCGCCCGGAGCCACGGTCGTCGTCGAGATCGCCGATCTGCGCATCGCCCTTCGGGCCGCTCATGTCTCTGTCATCGCGCGCCATGGAGCTTCAGGTGGAGCATGGCGAACGCTCTGACAAGGCCGAAGTCGCCATTAACCGGAGGCTGCGGCGGTTCGGCTTCATTCCGTGGCAACCGTCGCGGCAGGACGTCTTCAGGCGACGCCCTTAAGCTCGATGATCTTCAGGAGCGCCGCGAGAAGCGCCTGCGGCAGCGTCTTGGCCTTGCCCACCCCGATCAGTTCGTCGTCGTCCCTGACGCCTGTCTCGCGGATCGTGCAGGTCCACCGGCCGGCCACCGTGGCCGAATGCCCGGTGATGTGGATCGACCAGGTCGGAAGGGCTTCGGCGATGAGACGAAGCAGCGAGTCGCTCGATCCCAGGGTCCGGCGCCGGGCGTCCGCGAAGGTGCTCCGGTCGGGAAACGCACGCTCGACGACACCGACGATGCCGGCGACCTCCTCGTCCGGCAGGCCAGGTTCTGTTTCCAGACGCGAGATCAGTTTGGCAAGGTCATGCTGCATCGCGGCTCCTCCGGTTGCGACGCGTCCACAGTGAAGCGGTCGGGCCGGGCCGACCTTGATGCGTGTCAAGGCGCGCCGTGCCCAGCCGTGGGAATTGGAAGGCGACCCGGAACCGCGCGAAGGAGAACCCGACATGGGAGCTAAAGACGCAACATCGATTAAGGACCAGGACGTCATCTGGTTCGAGGAACTGACGATCGGAGACGTCGCCATCGTCGGCGGCAAGAACGCCTCGCTGGGCGAGATGGTGCGCGAACTGGGCGCGAAGGGCATCGACGTGCCGCCGGGCTTCGCCACGAGCGCCGACGCGTTCAGGCGCTACATCAAGGCGAACAACCTCTACGACGTCATCGGCGAGGCGATGGACCGGCTCGACGCGGGCAAGGCGACCCTGCAGCAGACGGGGACGAAGATTCGCCAGACGATCCTCGACGGCGACTGGCCCGAAGATACCGAAAAGGCCATTCGCGACGCCTATGCCGAACTTGCCAGGCGCACCGGCAAGGACGAGCCGTCCGTCGCGGTGCGGTCCTCGGCCACGGCGGAAGACCTGCCCGACGCGAGCTTCGCGGGCCAGCAGGAAACCTTCCTGAACGTCGTGGGCCTGGACGAGCTTCTGGACACGTGCCGGCGCTGCTATGCCTCGCTCTTCACCGACCGCGCGATTACCTACCGCCAGCTCAAGGGCTTCGACTACAGCCAGGTCGCGCTCTCCGTGGGCGTGCAGCTCATGGCGCGCTCCGACATCGGCGGGTCTGGCGTGATGTTCTCCATCGACACCGAGTCGGGCTTCGACAAGGCGGTGCTCATCAACGCGGCCTGGGGGCTGGGCGAGAACGTGGTGCAGGGCGCGGTGAACCCGGACGAATACATGGTCTACAAGCCCTTCCTCGAGCGAAAGGGCGTCGTGCCGGTGATCGAGAAGGCGCTCGGCGCGAAGGAAAAGAAGATGGTCTACGCCGGTGACGGGCTGATGACCAAGAACGTGCCCACCTCGAAGAAGGAACGCGCGAGCTTCGTCCTGAACGACGAGGAAATCGTCGAGTTGGGCCGGATGGCCGCGACCATCGAGGCGCATTACGAAAAGCCGATGGACATGGAATGGGCGAAGGACGGCGAGACCGGCAAGCTCTACATCGTTCAGGCGCGGCCCGAAACCGTCCAGAGCCGCGCCGAACAGGGCGCGCTCAAGTCCTACACGGTGAAGAAGCCGGGCCCGCTGATCCTCAAGGGGCTTTCGGTCGGCGACGCCGCCGTCTCGGGCCGCATCTGCCTGATCGAGCATGCCCGCGACATCGACAAGTTCGTCGAGGGATCGATCCTGGTCACCGGCACGACCGACCCCGACTGGGTGCCGATCATGAAGAAGGCCGCCGCGATCATCACCGATCACGGGGGGCGCACCTCGCACGCCGCCATCGTCAGCCGCGAACTCGGACTGCCGGCCATCGTCGGCACCGGCGACGCGACGCATGTCCTGCACGACGAACAGGAGGTGACCGTGGACTGCGCGGGCGGCGAGGAAGGCGCGATCTACGAAGGCCATGCCGAAATCGAGGTCGAGACGCTCGATATCTCGCACATCCCCGACACCAAGACCGGGGTCATGCTGAACCTCGCCAACCCGTCCGCCGCCTTCCGCTGGTGGCGGCTCCCGACGGCGGGCGTGGGCCTCGCGCGGATGGAGTTCGTCGTCAACTCGGCGGTGCAGATCCACCCGATGGCGCTGGTGCAATACGACGACCTCGAAGACGAGGCGGCGAAGGAAGAGATCGGCCGGATCACGGCCAGCTACGAGGACAAGCCGCAGTTCTTCGTCGACACGCTCGCGCGCGGGCTCAGCCGGATCGCGGCGGTGCATTATCCGAACCCCGTCATCATCCGCATGTCGGACTTCAAGACCAACGAATACGCCGAACTTCTGGGCGGCCACGCCTTCGAGCCGAATGAAGAGAACCCGATGATCGGCTTCCGGGGCGCGTCGCGCTACTACTCGCCGCGCTATCGGGAGGGCTTCGCGCTCGAATGCAGGGCGATCAAGAAACTGCGTGACGAGATGGGCTTCGACAACGCCGTCATGATGATCCCGTTCTGCCGGACGCCCGAGGAGGCCGACCACGTGCTCGAGGTCATGGCGGAGAACGGTCTAAAGCGCGGGGAGAACGGGCTCGAGGTCTACGTCATGTGCGAGATCCCGTCGAACGTGATCCTGGCCGCCGAGTTCGCCAAGCGCTTCGACGGCTTCTCGATCGGGTCGAACGATCTCACCCAGCTCACCCTCGGGATCGACCGCGACAGCGAGGAACTGGCGGGCCTCTTCCACGAGGACCATCCCGCGGTGCTCTGGATGATCGAGACGGTGATCCGCGAAGCGCACAAGGCGGGCTCCAAGGTCGGCTTCTGCGGGCAGGCGCCATCGAACGATCCGTCCTTCGCGCAGAAGCTGGTGAACTTCGGGATCGACACGATCTCGGTCACGCCGGACGCGTTCCTGTCGGTCAAGACCAACGTCGAGGCCGCCGAGAAGGGCTGACCCCTTGCCTCCTCCGGGCGGGTCGGCTACGCGCGGCCCGTCCCAAGGAGGCACGCAATGGAGATCGTCGTCTGGATCGGAGCCACGGTGACGCTCGCCGGCCTCGCGATGCTGGCCTGGTGCATCGTCGCCGTCGTCCGTGCGCGGCGGGCGAAGCTCGATGACGCGGCGCTCAAGGCGCGGCTCCAGAAGGTCGTGGCGCTGAACCTCGCGGCGCTCGCGGTGTCCGGGCTCGGCCTCATGATGGTGATCGTCGGGGTGTTTCTCGCGTGACGCTCACGCCGGGCGGATCGTCCAGCGCGCGGCGAGATCGTCGAGGCCCGCGCGGATCAGATCGCGGAGCGCCTGCTCGTCGGCGTTCTCCAGCCGGGCCAGATAGAGGCACGCCTTGCCGCGCCGGTGCTCTCCGAGCCGCGCCGTGATCTCCGGAAACGGCCTGTATCCCGGCATGATGTAGAGCGTGATCTGGCGCGGCGCCACGGCGAAGCCGGTGGCGAGCGAGGTGCCGGAGTGTCCGCTCTCGTAGGTGTAGTCGTAGGCGCCGTAGCCGATCATCCGGCCCGACCAGAGTTTCGGCGCGAAACCCGTTACCTCGCGGAAGATCGCGTCGAGCCGTTCGGCCTCGGCCCTTCGCCGCGGGTCCGCGATGGCAGCGAGATACGCCTCGGCTTCGCTCACTGCCGCCAGTCGGGACTGCGCTTCTCCAGGAAGGCGGAGATGCCCTCGGCGGTGTCGCGGTCGAGCATGTTCTCGACCATGACCTGCCCGGTGTAGGCATAGGCCGCGTCGAGCCCCATCTCGATCTGCTCGTAGAAGGCGCGCTTGCCGATCCGCACTGCGGTGCCGAGCTTCGCGGCCACGGTCTCCGCCAGCTTCTCCGCCTCCGAGGCGAGATCATCCGCCGGAACCACCCGGTTGACGAGCCCGATCTCCCGCGCCCGTCCGGCCTCGGCGAACGCGCCGGTCGTCAGCATCTCGAAGGCCTGCTTGCGCGGCACGTTGCGCGAGAGCGCCACCATCGGCGTCGAGCAGAACAGCCCGATATTGACGCCGTTCACCCCGAATTTCGTCCCCTCGGCCGCCACCGCCATGTCGCAGGAGGCCACGAGTTGACAGCCCGCCGCCGCCGCAAGGCCGTGGACCTGCGCGATCACCGGCTGCGGCACCTCGCGGATCGCGGTCATCATCGCCGCGCAGTGGTCGAAGAGTTCGGCGAAGGCCGCCGCCCCGCCGTCCTCGGCCTGGCGCATGGCCGTCATCTCGCGCAGGTCGTGGCCCGCGCAGAACGCCCGCCCCGCCCCCTTCAGGACCACCGCGCGGATCGCCCCGTCCCCGGCCAGCGCGTCGAACTCGGATCGGAGCGCCGCGATCATCGCGTCCGACAGCGGGTTCAGCTTGTCGGGGTTGTTGAGCGTCAGGTGCCGCACCGCACCCAGGTCTTCGCGTTCCACGATCCCCATCTTGCCCTCCCTCGGCGTTTCCGCGAAGTCTACGCGCGGACAAGCACGGGGGAAAGGGATGGACGTGAAAATGGACCGGGACGCGCTGCAGGCGTTTCTCGGCGATGCGTTCCCGCAGGTGGCGGCGGATTTCACCGTCGAGGAGGTCCGCCCGATGGAGGTCCGTGTCCGCCTCCACGTCAGCGAGCGCAACCTGCGGCCGGGCGGCACCATCTCCGGCCCCGCGATGTTCGCTCTCGCCGACGTGTCGGTCTACCTCGCCATCCTCGCCATGATCGGGCCCGAAGCGCTGTCGGTCACCACCAACTGCTCGATCGACTTCATGCGCAAGCCCGCCGCCGGGACCGACCTCTTCTGCGAAGCGCGGCTCCTGAAGCTCGGCCGGGTCCTCGCCGTGGGCGACGCGATGATCCTTTCCGAAGGCATGGCCGCGCCCGTCGCGCGGGCCTCGTTGACCTATTCCATCCCGCCGAAGCGCTGACCCGCCGCGCCCGGGGAATTTGATGCAGGTCAACGCCCGGCATTCCATTGTATGCGATTTCGGGAATGTAACCTTCAGGGAGGGTGTGATGAGCGATTCGCTTCAACTCGACCGTCGGACGGTCCTCGGGCTGCTCGCCGGGGGCGTGGCCATGACCGCCGCGGTGCCCGGGCCGGCCCGGGCGCAACAGGTGCCGACCTCGGCGCGGATCGTGATTCTGGGCGCGGGAGCCGCGGGAGCCGCGCTGGCCAACCGGCTCGACGAACGGCTCGACGGCGCGAGGATCACGCTGATCGACGGTCGGCCCGAGCACTGGTACCAGCCCGGCTTCACGCTGATCGCCGCGGGATTGAAACCCGCCAGCTATTCGGTGAGCGCGACGACGGAATGGCTGCCGCGAAACGCGGAGCTGATCGCCGAGTACGCCGCGGAAATCGATCCCGAGGCGAAGCGCGTCACCACCGCGGGCGGCACCGGCGTCGACTACGACTACCTCGTCGTGGCGACCGGCCTGATGCTCGACTGGGACGCGATCGAAGGCTTCTCGCTCGACCTCGTCGGCCGCGACGGCATCGGCGCGGTCTACGCGGGACCCGATTACGCCGCGAAGACCTGGGCCGAGATGGACCGCTTCACCGACGCGGGCGGACGGGCGGTGTTCCAGCGCCCCGCGACGGAGATGAAATGCGCGGGCGCGCCGCTCAAGTACACCTTCCTCACCGACGATTACGCCCGCCGGAAGGGCACCCGCGGCAATGTCGAGATCACCTACGCCGCGCATTCGAAGTCCCTCTTCGGCGTGCCCATCGTGAACGAGAAGGTTCGGATGCTCTTCGAGGACCGCGGCTTTGACGTGGTCCACGACCACGTGCTGAGGGCCATCGACCCGGGCCGGAAGACGCTCACCTTCACCACGCCCGACGGCGAGACCGAACTGCCCTACGACTTCACGAACGTGATCCCGCCGATGCGGGCGCCCGACGTGGTGCGCAACTCTCCCCTGCCCTGGGCCGACAAGTGGACCGATCAGGGCTGGGTCGAGGTCGACCCCTATACGCTGCGCCATATCCGCTACCCGGACGTCTTCGCCGTGGGCGACGTCGCGGGCGTGCCCAAGGGCAAGACGGCGGCGAGCGTCAAGTGGCAGGTGCCCGTGGTCGAAGACCACATCGTGGCCGACATCGCGGGCACGGTCGGGACCGAGGAATACGGCGGCTACACCTCCTGTCCGCTCATCACCAGGGTAGGCCGCGCGATGCTGATCGAGTTCGACTACAAGAACAATCTCGTACCCTCGTTTCCCGGTGTTATCGCCCCGCTCGAGGAGCTCTGGATCAGCTGGCTCATGAAGGAAGTGGCGCTGAAGCCGACCTACAACGCGATGCTGCGCGGCAAGGCCTGAGGAGGACGCACGATGAAGGATCTGACGCCCGAAACCATGATCGCCGTCTTCGAGGAGATATTCGGCGCGTGGCTCTTCTGGAGCCTCGTCGCGGCGGCCGTGGTGATCACCCTGCTCTATCTCTACGTCCTGATCCGCGATCGGCATGTCGGCTGGAGGAAGTTTCTCATTGCCCAGATCTTCATGCCGGTGGGCGCGGTGCTCGCCGTCGTCTTCGTGATGGCCGTCACCGACTCCGGGCTCCGGGATATCGGCGGGCCGATCGACGTGATCATCTTCCTCGGTGTCGCCGCGGTCGGCGCCATGGGACTCGCGATCCTCGTCTACACGGTCGAATCGCTGCTCTTCCGGCGCCGCATGGAAGAGTGAGCGGCCGGACGCGGATGATCGTGCCGGCAGGTCGCACGGCTACGGCAGAAGCCGCGCGACATATCCCGGCAGCGCGAAAGCGGCCGCGTGAACCTCGGGCGTGTAGTAGTCGGTCTTCCTCCCGAACCCCGCGAAGCGGCTCTTGAGCGTCTCGAGCGGCACCTGCCGCGCCGTGCCGTCCGTGCCCCAGCCGAAGGCCATTGGACCGCCCGCGTAGGTCGGGACGGTCGCGAGATAGCAGGTCCAGTCGGCGAAAAGCGCCCTGAAGGCCCGCATCGTCGTCGTGAGTTCCCGCCCTTGCACGAACGGCACGCCGTTCTGGGTGACGAGAACGCCGCCGTCGGCGAGGCAGCGCTTCGCACGGCCGTAGAAGGTGTCGGTGAACAGCACCTCTCCGGGACCGACGGGATCGGTGGAATCGACGATGATGACGTCGAACCGGTCGTCCGTCTCGGCCACGAAGGCCGCGCCATCGGCGATCACCAGATCGAGACGCGGGTCGTCGAAGGCGCCCGCGCTGATCCCCGGCAGGTACTCCCGGCAGAACGCCACGACGCCGGCATCGATCTCGACCATCGTGACGCGCTCGACGGAGGCGTGCTTGAGGACCTCGCGCGCCATGCCGCCGTCGCCGCCGCCGATGATCAGGACGCGCCGGGCCGCGCCATGGGCGAGGATCGGGACGTGGCTCAGCATCTCGTGGTAGATGAAGTTGTCGCCCTCGGTGACCTGCACGACGTCGTCGAGCGTCATCACCCGGCCAAAGGTCGGATTCTCGAACACCTTGAGCCGCTGATGCGCGGTCTGGCTGTCGTACAGCATTCGATCCACGCGAAGCGCCTGCGCGAAATCCGGGTGCAGCCGCTCGACGCTCCAGCCGTCCATCCGCGCCATGGCGGGCTCCTTCATCTCGGGAGAAATACTCCGGGGGGGTCCCGCCAGAGCCCGCCTCTGGCGGGACGGGGGCAGCGCCCCCCGCTCAGGCCGCCTCGGCCTCGCCGACGAGCCCGTCCCCGCGCAGGAATTCCCGCACCCGCACGTCGTCGGTATCGAAGGCCCGCTTCAGGACGTCGACCGCCCGCCAGGGCTCGGCATCGCCGCACATGAAGACGTCGAAGGCGCCATAGCCGATCTCGGGCCATGTGTGGACCGAGATATGGCTTTCCGCCAGAACCGCCACGCCGCTCACGCCCTGCGGCGAGAACTTGTGGGTGTGAATGTGCAGGAGCGTCGCGCCGCAGTGCGCGACACAGTCGCGGAACGCCTGCTGGATGCGGGCCTCGTCATCGAGTCCGGCGCCGCCCACCACCTCGATGATGAGATGCGTGCCGGCGAAGACCCGGCCGTCCTTCCGGATGAAATGATCCTCGCGGTCCTCGTCGAGGACCGAACGGGCGAATGCAGCCTCGGGGCTGCGGGTGTCTTCCGCATGGGCGCCTGTCTCCAGACCGATCCCCAGTTGGAAGAGGTTGGCGCGGCTCATGGGCGCTCCCCTTCTTTCCAGCAGATGAATCCAGTGGGACCTTAGCGCCCCCCGGGAAGACCCGGGTTGGGATCGGTACCCGCACGTTTTTCATCTAGGCATCCGAGGCGCTTCACGCAAGGATGGATTTCCTCCTGCGATAGATATCCGCACGGCGCTCTGTCACGTGGGGTATCATATTACCATATTTTCAGCGCATTGTTTTTATTTGATAAATGCGGCCCCAATGCCCTTGACCATGCTCCGGAAATGCTTAGAACACGTCCATCCCGAAGGCGCCGCGAGCGCCGAGACCGAAATTCAAGGGCAACCCGAGATGAAAACCTTCACCGCGACCCCGGCGGACATCGAGAAGAAGTGGGTCATCATCGACGCCGAGGGCGTCGTGCTTGGCCGTCTCGCCTCGATCGTCGCCATGCGCCTGCGCGGCAAGCACAAGCCGAGCTTCACGCCCCACATGGACATGGGCGACAACGTCATCATCATCAACGCCGACAAGGTGCAGATGACGGGCAAGAAGCGCACCGACAAGACCTACTACTGGCACACCGGCTATCCCGGCGGCATCAAGAGCCGGACGGCGAACCAGATCCTCGAGGGCGCGCATCCCGAGCGCGTGGTCACCCAGGCCGTAAAGCGGATGCTGCCGGGCGGACGCCTGAGCCGCCAGCAGCTCGCGAACCTCCGCGTCTACGCCGGCGCCGAGCACCCGCACGAGGCGCAGCAGCCTGA
>CAZPOK010000010.1:0-17584 GCA_964587905.1 uncultured Rhodobacterales bacterium
CGTCCGACCAGTTGCGCGGTATAGTCGACGATCGGGACGATCCGTCCGTAGTTCAGCCGGGTAGGACCGATCACGCCAACCGCGCCAATCACTTTCCGATCTGCGTTCATATATGGAGAGACGACGAGAGATGAACCCGAAAGTGAAAAAAGCTTGTTTTCCGACCCGATGAAGATGCGGACGCCTTCACCCTCCTCGGCGAGTTCAAGGAAGTCGGCAATGTCTCGCTTTCTCTCCAGATCGTCGAAGAGCCGCCGTATGCGCTCGAGATCCTGTTCTTCGTTCGACTCGTCGAGAAGGTGCGCCCGCCCGCGGACTATCAATCTTTCGTAGGGCTCGCCCTCGTTTTCCCAGACCGCGACGCCACTTTCCACAAGAGCCGCGGCCAGAGTGTTAAGCTCTTGCCTGTGCGAAGCGATTTCCTTTTGGATCGTCGACCGCAGTTCACCAAGCGTCTTGCCCTCTGCCATCGCGTTGAGAAAGTTGGCGGCCTCGCGCATCGACGAGGGCGTTTGACCCGGCGGCGGCAGGAAGAGACGGTTTTCGACATGGCCGTCCGCGAAGACGAGAACGACCATTGCCCGGTCCGGGGCGAGATTCACGAACTCGATGTGGCGGATCGGAGCTTCGTGCTTTGGGGCGAGAACAAGACTGGCCCCCTGCGTCAGACCCGAGAGCGCCGAACCGATCCGGTCCAGCATGGTGCCCACGTCACGTTCATTAGAATTCAGCGTCGCATCGATTTTTTCGCGGTCGAACGCCGAAACTTCGCCGACTTCAAGCAGGCCATCGACGAACATCCGAAGGCCAAGCTGTGTCGGAACGCGGCCTGCGGAAACATGCGGGCTATCGAGGACGCCGAGGTATTCGAGATCCTGCATCACGTTTCTGATCGTTGCGGCGCTGATGCTTTCCGACATCTGTCGGGTCAGCGTGCGGGAGCCCACTGGACCACCTGACGAAAGGTATGCTTCGACCACCCGCCGGAAGACCTCGCGGCTCCGGTCGCTCATCTGCGTCAGGATATGTGTTCCATCGTTCATAGCGTCGGTTCCCGTACGGGCGGGCCAATTAGAATGAAGCTGGAATTCGCGTCAATCGGCTTGCGTTCGCGATGCGGCGGCAGGTATCAACCGCCCACTCTGCCGAAAGGAAACACGATGCGCCCGTCAGGACGCCAGATAGACGAAATGCGCCCGATTTCAATCGAGACGGGGGTGACGCGGCACGCCGAGGGGTCCTGCCTCATCAAGTGCGGCGACACGCATGTCCTGTGCACCGCGTCGATCGACGAAAAGGTGCCTCCATTCCTGAAGAACTCGGGGCTGGGTTGGGTGACGGCGGAGTACGGAATGCTCCCGCGGGCGACCCACACCCGGATGCGGCGCGAGGCGAAGAACGGGCAGTCCGGCCGGACTCAGGAAATCCAGCGGCTGATCGGGCGCTCTCTCCGCGCAGCGGTGGATCGCGTGGCACTGGGCGAGCGGCAGATCGTGGTCGACTGCGACGTCATTCAAGCGGACGGTGGAACGCGCTGCGCCGCGATCACTGGCGGTTGGGTGGCTCTCAGGCTCGCGGCGAACAAGCTGATGAAGGCGGGTGACGTGTTTTCGGATCCGATTGCCGACCACGTCGCGGCGGTGTCCTGCGGCGTCTATGCAGGGCAGCCGATCCTCGATCTCGATTACCCGGAGGACAGCGAAGCCGGGGTCGACGGCAATTTCGTCATCACTGGGACAGGACGGCTGGTAGAGGTCCAGATGTCGGCCGAAGGCGCGACGTTCTCGCGCGAGGAGATGGACACGCTTCTGGGACTTGCCGACAAGGGAGTGTCAGACTTGGTGGCGGCACAGAAAGTCGCCTCCGCATGACACGACGGTTCGAAGGGTGCGATCTCGTTCTCGCCTCCCACAACGCAGGGAAAGTTCGGGAGATTCGGCACCTTCTCGACTCTTTCGGGGTGAATGTCATGTCAGCAAAGGACCTGGGGCTCGACGAGCCGGAAGAGACCGAGGACACGTTCCATCAAAACGCGCGAATAAAGGCGCATGCGGCGGCGGCGGCATCCGGTCTTCCGGCACTGTCGGATGACAGCGGGATTGAGGTGGATGCACTTGGCGGGGCGCCTGGCGTGCACACGGCCGACTGGGCCGAAACCGGGAACGGGCGGGACTTCGCGATGGCGATGACGCGTCTCTGGACGGAGCTCGAAGAGATCTCCGCGCCTGAACCGCGCACGTGCCGGTTCCGGTGCACGCTCTGCCTTGCCTGGCCGGACGAGCATGACGAGATCTTCGATGGAGCGGTCGAGGGCCGCGTCGTCTGGCCCATGCGTGGTGCACAGGGTTTCGGCTTCGATCCAGTTTTCCTCCCTGACGGTGAGACGGAGACGTTCGGAGAAATGGACCCCGCGAAGAAACACTCGATGTCTCACCGCGCCGACGCCTTCGCCAAGCTCGTTGCGGGCTGCTTTGGCTGAGAACTGGCAGCGCGCGGGCTTCGGCCTCTATCTCCACTGGCCGTTCTGCCAGGCGAAGTGCCCATATTGCGACTTCAACAGCCATGTCGTGTCAGAAATCGACGAAAGCCGCTGGAAGAGTGCCTATCTGACCGAGATCGAACGCGTCGGCCGCGAGACCGATGGGCGCGTCCTGTCGACGGTCTTCTTCGGTGGCGGAACACCCAGCCTGATGTCGCCGGACCTCATTGCGGCCGTAACCAGCGCGATACGGGCGACATGGGTGACGGCGAACGATCTCGAAATCACGCTCGAGGCCAATCCGACGTCTGTCGAAGCCGGCAGGTTTCAAGGCTACCGGGACGCCGGCGTCAACCGCGTCTCTGTCGGGATACAGGCCCTCAACGACAAGGATCTCAAAGCGCTGGGCCGCCTTCATTCCACGGCCGAGGCGCGCGCCGCGTTCGATATCGCCCGCGAGACCTTCGATCGCGTAAGCTTCGATCTGATCTATGCCCGCCAGAATCAGACGCTGGCAGCGTGGCGGAGCGAACTTGTCGAAGCGCTTGCGATGGCCGCAGATCACATGTCGCTCTACCAGTTGACCGTAGAGGACGGAACTGCCTTCGGAGACCGCCTTCGGCAAGGACGTCTGGGTGGGCTTCCGGATGAGGACATATCGGCGGATATGTACCTGCTGACGCAGGAATTGACGGAGGAGGCGGGGTTGCCGGGCTACGAGATCTCCAATCATGCGCGACCAGGGGCTGAATCGCACCACAACTTGATCTACTGGCGGGGCGGAGACTGGGCTGGGATCGGTCCCGGAGCGCATGGGCGGCTGACGCTTGCCGAGGAGCGGCTGGCGACTGAAACGCCACTGTCGCCCGTGGAATGGCTTCGGTTGGTGGAAACGACGGGAGCGGGCGAGAGTCGCCGTACGAAGGTTTCCCCGGAAGATAACCGGGCGGAAGCCGTGATGATGGGCCTGCGTCTTTCCGAGGGAATCCCCGAGTTTCTACTGACTGATGACCGCAGGAAATCCAATGAAATCAAATATTTGTGCGAAAACGACTTCCTTGTGTCGCGCGAGGGCAGGCTGATCGCTACCCACTCGGGCCGTCTTGTCCTCAATCGGCTGATTTCGGCACTTCTGGCTTAGTCCGCCAGAACCTCCCCCATGATCGACAATCGCCGGCACACCTCGTCAAGTTCTTCCAGCGACTTGTAACGAATCGTCAGCTTGCCCGAGTTTCCCCCCGGTTCATGATCAATCGACACCTTCATGCCAAGCGCGGCATGCAGGTCCTTCTCGAGCAGCCGCGTATCGGCGTCCTTTTCCGGCGAGCGGTTCTGTTTGGCCGCTCTCACCTGCTTTGTCGGCTCTTTGGCCAGACGTTCGGTCTCCCGCACCGAAAGCCCTTCGGTCACGATCTTGCGCGCCAGCGCGATCGGGTCCGTCGCCGTAAGGAGCGCCCGGGCGTGGCCCGTCGTGAGCTTTCCGTCGCGCAGAAGGCCAAGGGGCTCTGGCTCCAGGTTTAGAAGACGAAGCATGTTCGCGATGTGGCTCCGGCTTTTCCCCAGCGCGTCAGCCAGCTTCTCCTGCGTATGTCCAAAGCGCTCCATCAGCTGCCTGTATCCAGAGGCTTCTTCGACCGGGTTCAGATCCGCGCGCTGGATGTTCTCGATGATGGCGACTTCGAGAACCTCGGTATCGTCGAGGTCGCGCACGATGGCCGGTACCTCGTGAAGTTGCGCCCGCTGCGCGGCCCGCCAGCGCCGTTCCCCCGCAACAATCTGGAACCCTGCGGGATCGCCCGGATCTACCCTGAGGATCAGCGGCTGGATGATCCCTTTTTCGCGGATCGAGCTGGCGAGGTCATCGAGCGCCTCCTCCGCGAAGCTCCGGCGCGGCTGCTCTGGATTGGGCGAAATCTTCTCGATCGGAACGGTCTGTTCGGCCTTGGCGGATGCAGCGCCTTGCTCAACCGCAGGCGCCACGTCGGCCATGAGCGCCGACAGTCCCCGTCCAAGCCCGCGGCGTTCCGGCTTACGTTCAGACATGCGTTTGCCCTACCTCATGATGTGGCTGGTTCATAACGATATACCATTTCTTGAGCCAACGCGCGATACGCTTGGCTGCCTTTCGACATCGTGTCGTATTCCAGAACCGGCACGGCGAAGGACGGCGCCTCGCTCAGCCGGACGTTCCGGGGTATCACAGTGCGGAACACCAATTCTCCGAGCGTGTCTCTCGCATCGCGTTCGACCTGCTGACTCAGGTTGTTCCTGACGTCGAACATGGTGAGCACAACTCCCTCAATCCGAAGCTTCGGATTCGCCGAAGCCCGGACCTGCCGGACCGTGAGCATCAGCTGCGACAGGCCCTCGAGAGCGAAGAATTCGCTTTGCAGCGGCACAAGAACCGAGTCCGCCGCCACCATGGCGTTGACCGTGAGCAGGCTGAGAGAGGGCGGACAGTCGATCAGGACAAAGTCAAACGCCCACTTGTCGATTGCGCGCTGCCGAAGCGCATCGCGGAGGAGGAAGCTGCGCTTCTCGTTCGAAACCATTTCCAGATCGGCTGAACTGAGATCCGTCGTCGCCGGTGCAATCCAAAGCCCTTCGCTCCTGGTCTCCCGAATCACATCCTCAAGCGGCACTTCCTCCAGAAGGAGGTCATATGTCGTGTAAGCGCGGTCGTCGCGCTCAATCCCCAGACCTGTCGAGGCGTTGCCTTGGGGATCGAGGTCGGCGAGGAGGACGTTGAAGCCCTCTTCCGCGAGCGCAGCGCCAAGATTTATTGCGGTGGTCGTCTTTCCCACCCCACCCTTTTGATTGGTTACCGCGATGATCCGGGGCTGCGCAGGGCGCGTCGGCTCAGACACGTTCGATCTCTCCCAATCTCAGGATGGCGCCATCGGAGGACGTCTGGCTTGCTATGTCTTCGCAGCGGAACCGCCAGTGTTCAAGTGCGTGTTTCACCTCTTGGCGCCATCCTGCGCCTTTGGGAAAGAGCGCCGTTCCTCCAGAAGCGAGATGCCGCTCCGCATAGCTGAGAAGCACGGGGAGCGGTGCCAGCGCCCGGGCTGAGATAACGTCTGTGTTCAATGGTGCCACGACTTCGATGCGCTCGGCGACAACAGAAGCCTCAATGCCGGTTTCCCGCATAACCGTTTGCAGAAAGACCGCCTTGCGCTGATCGCTTTCGACAAGGGTGACGCGAAGCTGCGGCCAACGCTCAGCAGCCTGAATCGCAACGACGAGACCCGGAAAGCCGCCGCCGCTGCCGAGATCCGCCCAGCTTGTTGCCGATTCCGCAGCGAGGTTGAACAGCTGAAGAGAGTCGAGGATATGCCGCGACCATAGATCCTTGAGCGTCGGCTTTGCGACAAGATTGATCTTCGGATTCCACTTTTCAAGAAGGCTCGCGTAGATATCCAGCCGCTCTGCTGTTTCACGTGAAACATTCGCGAGGGACTGGCGCGCCTGCGGATCGCTCATGCGCTCCGGCGCTGCAACTGGCGGAGGCGCGCCAGGATCAGAGTCAGCGCTGCGGGTGTCATGCCCTCAACCCGGCCTGCTTGCGCGAGCGTTTCAGGCCGGGCCACGATCAGCTTCTGACGAAGCTCGTGTGAAAGCCCCTGCAGCGTGCCAAAGTCGAACGTCTCTGGAATTTCCTGTGCCTCATCACGCTGCATGGCTTCGACATCGCGCGTCTGTCGCTCGATGTAGTTTGCATAAAGAGCATCGCGCTCAAGCTGTGCCCGCGTTTCAGTATCGACCGACGACAAGGACGGGTCCATTTCCACCAGCGTCTCGAAGCACACATCCTGAAAACCGAGAAGTGCGTATCCGCTGCGACGGGCTCCGTCCGCAGAGATCTTCACGCCATGTGCTGAGACCTCGCGCGGCGTCCAGTTCCGATCCTCCAATGCGGCCCGTCCGACCCGGAGCCGCTCCATTTTTTCCGCGAAGCGCTCGCGTCGGGCCTCACCCACGCATCCGAGCGCGATGCCAATCGGCGTCAGACGCTGATCGGCATTGTCTGCCCGAAGGGACAGACGGAACTCCGCGCGAGACGTGAACATCCGATAGGGCTCGGAGACACCCTTGGTGGTCAAATCGTCGATCATCACGCCGATGTACGATTCACGGCGGGAAAAGACTACAGCCTCACGACCCAACGACCTGAGGGCGCCGTTCAGACCAGCAACGACACCTTGTGCCGCGGCTTCCTCGTACCCTGTGGTTCCGTTGATCTGGCCCGCCAGGAACAGGCCAGGCACATCCCGCACCTCGAGCGTCTGCCTCAGGGCGCGTGGATCGACGTAATCGTATTCGATCGCGTATCCTGGCTGGAGAATCTCCGCCGACTCCAGTCCCCGAATCGTACGCACGTAGCGCGCCTGCGCCTCCACGGGGAGAGATGTTGAGATGCCGTTGGGATACACGGTGTCGTCGTCGAGGCCCTCCGGTTCAAGGAAGATCTGGTGCGAGTCCTTCTGCGCGAACCGGACGACCTTGTCCTCGATCGAAGGACAGTAGCGTGGGCCAACGCCCTCGATCCGCCCGCCGTACATCGCGGAGCGATCCAGATTCTCGCGGATGATGTCGTGCGTTCGCTCATTCGTATGCGTGATTCCGCAGGATATCTGGCGCGCCATCGGTCCGGTTGACAGGAAAGAAAACAGGGTAGGATCTTCGTCGCCGGGCTGCATCTCCAGTACGTCCCAATCAATTGTCCGGCCATTAAGGCGCGGCGGCGTTCCGGTCTTCAGGCGACCGAGGGGAAGCCCGAAATCGTCGATGCGCTCTGCGAGACGAATGGACGGACGCTCGCCCATCCTCCCACCCGCGTGGGATTCCTTTCCGACATGAATAATACCTCGAAGGAACGTCCCCGTCGTGAGAACGACAGCCTTGGCCGACAACTCGGAACCGTCCGCCAGGACGACACCGGTAACGACGTCTCCTTCCATGACGAGGTCAACCGCCTCGCCCTCAACGATCGAGAGCCCTGGACAACTCTCCATCTCCAACAGCATGTTCATTCGATAGATCTTGCGATCCGCCTGTGCCCGCGGCCCCTGAACGGCAGGCCCTTTCCGACGGTTCAGGAGGCGGAACTGAATGCCCGCCTTGTCCGCGACCCGGCCCATCACGCCGTCAAGAGCATCGATCTCGCGGACAAGATGGCCTTTGCCGAGGCCGCCGATCGCAGGGTTGCAGGACATCAGGCCGATCCCGGCCTTCGCAAGAGTGATCAGCGCTACCCGCACTCCGAGGCGGGCCGCAGCATGTGCCGCGTCCGCTCCGGCGTGGCCTCCGCCCACAACGATGACATCGAAGTCGGCTTGTTTCACGTGAAACATTCCTATTTTCCCAGACAAAAGCTCGTAAAGATCTCGTCGAGAATGTCCTCGACATCAACACGACCCACGAGTGAGTCAAGGGCGCGGATTGCTGTCCTAAGGCTTTCGGCTGCGAGCTCCGCCCTTTCGGCGCCGTCACCTACCTCGATTCTGGACAATTCCAAAGCGCGAATCGCGGTATGCAAAGCCTGTCGGTGGCGTTCTCGAATTGCTAGGCCCGCACCCTGAGCACGGTTCGACAAAGTCTCGGTTATCTTCGAAATGAGCTCGCCGATCCCTGCACCGGTCTTGCCGGAAATCGCGAAGCCTTCCGTCGTCCTTAGATCGCACTTTCCGACAACCACGACATCACCCGCCGCCGGTTCTAGCACGGGCCTCTCGTCCGGCTTCTCAAGAAGAAAAACGCGAAGGTCTGCCGCGACGGCACGCTCCCGCGCACGCGCCACCCCGATGGCCTCAACCGCATCCTCGGTCTCCCGAAGGCCGGCTGTGTCGAGGAAAGTGACGGGCAGACCACGAAGGTCCATGCGTACCTCTATCACGTCACGCGTCGTCCCCGCGACCTCCGACGTGATCGCGGCGTCCCGCCCCGCCAGCGCGTTCAGAAGCGTGGACTTTCCTGTGTTTGGGCGCCCTACGATCGCCACTTCGAAACCGTCCCGGATCCGTTCAGCCACCTGCACCCCGTCAGCCTCATGAGAAAGCTCCGATGCAACGGCGTCGACGAGCTCCAACACTTCCAGGCTCACGTCCACCGGAACCTCTTCATCAGCGAAGTCGATCGTTGCTTCGACCAGTGCCGTCGCACGAATCAGTTTGCGCCGCCACACCTCCGCACGCCGGCCGAGATCGCCCGATAGAACACGGAGCGCCTGACGCTGCTGCGCTTCCGTTTCCGCATCTATGAGATCGGCAAGCCCTTCGATCTGCGCAAGGTCCAGTCGCTCGTTCTCCAGCGCTCGTCTTGTGAACTCCCCCGGTTCGGCCAGCCGAAATCCATCCATGTGCGCCAGTTCTCCCAGCACCATGCCGACAACCGCAATGCTCCCATGAAGATGAAGCTCCGCGGACTCCTCTCCCGTGAAGCTTCTACCTTCCTCGAAAACGAGCACGAAGGCTTCATCGAGGGGGCTCCCGTCGCCGCCCTTCAGAACGCGCAGGGACGCTTGTCGCGGAGCCGGGATATGGCCTGCAAGCGCCTTGACGGCCTGATGAGATCGCGGTCCCGATATCCGCACGACAGCCACGCCGGCCTTACCTCTCCCCGAGGCCAGAGCAAAGATCGTATCAATCGTCATGCCATTGTTTTAGTTAAATAAATCAGGCATTCATCGAATCAAAGAACTCAGAGTTTGTCTTGGTCTGTTTAAGCTTAGAGATCAGAAACTCGATGGCGTCCGTCGTCCCCATCGGGTTCAGAATGCGCCGCAGAACATAGGTCTTCTGCAGGTCAGACTTGTCGACCAGCAGCTCTTCCTTGCGGGTTCCGGACTTGAGGATGTCCATCGCAGGGAAGACGCGCTTGTCGGCGACCTTCCTGTCGAGAACGATCTCGGAGTTGCCAGTCCCCTTGAACTCCTCGAAAATCACTTCGTCCATCCGGCTTCCTGTATCGATGAGCGCCGTCGCGATAATCGTGAGCGATCCGCCTTCCTCGATGTTCCGCGCGGCACCGAAGAATCGCTTCGGACGCTGGAGCGCGTTCGCGTCGACGCCGCCCGTGAGCACCTTGCCCGAGGATGGGACGACAGTGTTGTAGGCGCGGCCAAGACGCGTGATCGAATCGAGCAGAATCACGACGTCGCGCTTGTGTTCAACCAGACGCTTTGCCTTCTCGATCACCATTTCCGACACCGCCACGTGCCGGGTCGCCGGTTCGTCGAACGTCGACGAAATGACCTCGCCCTTCACCGACCTTTGCATGTCCGTGACTTCCTCGGGACGTTCGTCGATCAGGAGAACGATCAGGTAGCATTCCGGATGATTGGTCTCGATGGAGTGCGCTATATTCTGAAGGAGGACAGTCTTTCCGGTCCGCGGCGGCGCAACGATCAGGCTTCGCTGACCTTTGCCAATCGGCGCAACCAGGTCGATGATCCGGGCCGAGCGATCCTTGATCGTGGGATCCTCGATTTCCATACTGAGCCGCGCATCGGGGTAGAGGGGTGTCAGGTTGTCGAACGAGACCTTGTGGCGTGCCCGCTCTGGCTCTTCGAAGTTGATCTTCTCGACCTTCGTGAGACCGAAGTACCGTTCGTTGTCGTTGGGCGCGCGGATCACGCCCTCCACCGAATCTCCGGTCCGAAGCGCAAACTGACGGATCATGTCGGGAGAGACGTAGATGTCGTCCGGACCCGGCAAATAGTTGGCCTCAGGCGAACGCAGGAATCCAAAACCATCCTGCAACACCTCAAGAACGCCGTCGCCGCCAATCTCCCATCCTTCCTCGGCTCGCTCCTTCAGGATCGAGAACATCATGTCGCCCTTGCGCATGGTCGACGCGTTCTCGATCTCGAGATCCTCCGCCATCGAGAGGAGCTCTTTGGGGCTGTTCGCCTTGAGATCGGACAGGTTCAGACGGTTGCTCATGGAAAGTGCCTCATGACCGGCCCAATGGCCGCGAAGTCTTGTCGGAAATGGGAAACGCTCTCGGCCGGACGGCCGTGCTGCGAGGTAGTTAGGCATCACGGCCGCGCGAGTCAATCTCGATCAGAACGGGCGGGCGATCACCGAGAAGACGATCACGAGAAGCAGCAGCGTCGGAACCTCGTTCATCACGCGGTACTGGCGACCCGTTCGCGTGTTCGCGTCGGCAACGAAATCCTTGCGACGCGTCGCGCACCAAATGTGAAACCATGTCAACCCGATGATTCCCGCCGCCTTGGTCCAAGGCCAGACGGCCGACCAGTCCACGACCCCGGGCGTGAAGACGAGCATCAGGCCAAAGATCCAGCTCGCGATCATCGCAGGGTTCATGATTGCCTTCAAAAGGCGCCGTTCCATCGTCTGGAACAGCTCGTCCGTCTCTCCTCCCGAGCCGACGCGTTCGACGTGGTAGACGAAAAGCCTCGGCAGATAGAACAACCCCGCCATCCAGGCGATAACAGAGATCACATGCAGAGACCTGGTCCATGGATAGAAGGAAATCAGAAAGTCGATCATCGGGTCCGCGCCTTGAGGTCCTCTCTTCTTAAAATAAAGAAAAGGAGAAAGAAAAGATGATGATGCAGTAGGGGACGGGATAACCGGAATTCATCGGTTGTACACAGGTTTCCTCAGAACAGTGTAGATGGGGACGATGACGGCCGTACACCGTGCATTACTGTGGAAATATCACGCAAGTCTATGATTAATAGATATAATTTTCTTAAGCATCGAGGGACAACGGCGGGAAAAAAATCAGAGACCCCGGGTCTGCCACGATGCTCACAGACATCGGGCATACGGTGCCCACAGTGGACAAGTCGTGGTTAGAAGCTTGACACTTCCGCCGTTGTCACGCGAGATCAAGATCCGAGCCGAAACCACCGCGATGTCCCGAACTATCGCCTCGTGAAACCCACAGACTTCCTCACATGGCAGACCGCATCATTCTTGCATCCGGATCGGAGATCCGGCAGCGCCTTCTCAGGAATGCAGGCGTCGACTTCGACGTTACGGTGCCCAAAGTAGACGAGAGCAGCGTGAAGGCTTCGCTTCTCGGGGAGGGAGCCCCGCCGCGCGACGTCGCAGATGCCTTGGCCGACTTGAAGGCACGAAGGGTGGCCTCGAGAGAGGCGGACGCGCTGGTTCTCGGTTGCGATCAGGTTCTTGCGTTCAAGGACACGATCTTCTCGAAGCCTGGGAGCACGAACGAGGCTCGGCTGCAACTTCGACAGCTCCGCAACAAGAGGCACAGTCTTCTCTCCGCCGCCGTGATCTACGAGGACGGCGCCCCGGTCTGGCGCCATGTAGGGGAAGTCAGGCTCACCATGCGTGATTTCTCGGACGATTACCTCGACGAGTACATCGAGAGGAACTGGGAAAGCATCCGGCACTCGGTAGGAGCCTACAAGATCGAGGAGGAAGGAGCGCGGCTCTTCTCTAGAATCGACGGTGACTACTTCAATGTGCTTGGTCTGCCTCTGATCGAAGTCTTGTCCTATCTGACGCTTAGAGGCACGTTGCCCCAATGAGCGACAACATCCCCCTCGCTGGCGTCATCGGGGCGCCCGTCGCCCATTCCAGGTCGCCAGCCTTGCACGGGTACTGGCTCAGGAAATACGGGATCCGCGGCTACTACGTTCCGCTCGAGGTGGCGCAGGCGGATCTCGAGGATGTCCTTCGGGCAATGCCGAAGATGGGCTTCGTCGGTGCCAACGTCACCATTCCTCACAAGGAGACCGCGCTCCGGATCGCGGATCTCGTGAGCGACCGCGCAGCATTGATCGGTGCTGCAAACACGCTGATCTTTCGAAACGATGGAAAGATCCATGCCGACAACACGGATGGGTACGGGTTTCTCGAGAACCTTCGTCAGGGCGCTCCAGGCTGGAAAGCGGACGAAGGCGCCTGCGCCGTTCTCGGCGCCGGCGGCGCCGCCAGGGCCGTCGTTGCGTCTCTGCTGGACGCGGGAGCGCAGGAGATCAGGGTCAGCAACCGGACCAGAACACGGGCGGACGCGCTACGGGAGGAATTCGGAACGAGGGTGGTAATCTACGAGTGGGTCCAGGCCGGGAACGCGATCGACGGCGCGATGACGGTCGTGAATACCACGTCGCTCGGCATGACGGGAAAGAGCGAGTTCCGTGTGCCGCTCGACGGTTTGTCACCGCAGGCCGTTGTGACCGATCTTGTCTATGCGCCGCTCGATACCACGCTTCTTCGCCGCGCGCGGCAGGCTGGCTGTCGCACGGTCGATGGGCTCGGTATGCTCCTCCACCAGGCGGTGCCTGGCTTCGAACGCTGGTTCGGTGTGCGGCCCGAAGTGGATGACGGCCTCAGACAGACAATCCTGTCGGCATGACACGACCCTTTGTCATCGGCCTGACGGGCTCCATCGGTATGGGAAAGAGCACGACGGCGAAGATGTTCGCTGACGAGGGCGTGCCGATCTGGAACGCCGACGATGCAGTGCACCGGCTCTACGCCAAGGGAGGCGCAGCCGTGCCGGAGATCGGCGCGCTTTGCCGCGACGCCGTGGTAGACGGGGACGTGAGCCGCGAAAGGCTGAAGCTCTGGATCGAAAGCGATCCTGACGCCTTGGGCCGCATCGAGGCGGTGGTGCATCCCCTCGTCGCGAAGGATCGCGAGGAGTTCATCGCGACGGCAGACGCCGACATCGTGCTCGTCGACGTCCCGCTTCTTTTCGAGACCGGCGCGGACGCCGGGGTCGATTCGACTGTCGTCGTATCTACCTCGCCAGAAACACAGCGCGTTCGCGTCCTGGCCCGGCCGGGGATGACGGAAGAGCGGTTCCAGGCCATTCTTTCCCGTCAGCTTCCGGACGCGGAGAAGCGGGCGCGCGCGGATTACGTGATTCCATCGGGGACTCTTGAAGAGGCGCGGAAGGGCGTTCAGGATGTCTTGAGCCAAATCAGGGGACAGATCGTCAATGCGTGAAATCGTGCTCGACACCGAGACGACCGGATTCGAACCGGAGAGCGGCGACCGAATCGTCGAGATTGGCGCGGTCGAGCTCTTCAACCACATGCCGACAGGCCGCACGTATCACCAGTACATCAATCCGGAGCGTACAATGCCGCGAGAGGCATTCGAGGTGCACGGGCTTGGCGATGATTTTCTGCGTGAGAAGCCTGTATTCAGGATGATCGGGCGAGCGTTCGTGGATTTCGTGGGCGACGCGCGCCTCGTGATCCACAATGCCGCCTTTGACATGAAATTCCTGAACGCAGAGCTTGGCTGGATCGGCCTGCCGCTGATCCCCTTCGAACGGGCGATCGATACGCTGGGGATTGCGCGGAAGCGATTCCCGGGGGCGCCGGCATCTCTGGACGCACTGTGCCGCAGGTTCGCCATCGACAACTCCGCGCGGACCCTACACGGAGCGCTTCTCGACAGCGAGATCCTGGCGGAGGTCTACCTAGAACTGATCGGGGGCCGTCAGCCCGGCCTCGTCCTGGGGGGCGGGTACACGGCCGACAATGGAGAGACTGCGGCGATCGAGTGGCGGGCTCAACCGCGCCGAAAGGCGCTTCCGCCCCGGATCACCGAGGCGGAAGAGGACGCTCATCGTGCGTTTGTCGACCGTCTTGGTCCCGACGCTCTCTGGGCCGCAGGCGAAAGGGTTCAGCTTACAGGCTGATCCGACGGCTTCTGCTGCGCCTGTCGCGCGAGGAGCTGCTGGCGGTACAGGTTCACGAAGTCGATGTTGTCCACGTTGACCGGCGGGAACCCTCCGTCTCGTGTCACGTCGCTGATGATCCGGCGCGCGAAGGGGAACAGCATTCGCGGGCATTCGATCATCAGGAAAGGATGAAGCTGGTTCTCCGCGACGCCTTCGATCTGAAAGATGCCTCCGTACTCCAGCTCCAGCAGGAAAAGCTTCGCTCCGTCGGCCTTGTTCGTCGACGTCACCACGTACTTGCTGATGACCTCGTACTGATTCTCCGCGGGCCTCTTTTTTCCGTCCAGGCTAACCTGGACCTGGATCTCGGGCTGCATGTCGCCCTGTACTCCCTTCTGGACGACGACGTTCTCGAAGGACAGATCCCGGATGTACTGCCCGAGAATGTTCATCTTGAGTTGCGGTTGCGTCGCGTCTTGTGCCGCGCCGCCGTCGCCGGATGCGCCGTTTTCCGTCTCGGCCATGTCGGCCCTCCAAGCTCTATTCAGGAACGGCTGTCTGTAGCAAAGCCGCGCGCGGCTCTCAATGCCTCGTCCAGCCAGAGGATTCATGCGTCGACGATTTCGGCGGAGGCGTCACGTCCTCGTACTCGCCGTCGATGATGTCTGGGTTGCGCGGCGGCGGCGGCGTGCCGTACTCGAACCTCTCGACGCGGATGCGGGCCCG
The DNA here is from genome assembly GCA_964587905.1 of uncultured Rhodobacterales bacterium. Lineage (GTDB taxonomy): Bacteria > Pseudomonadota > Alphaproteobacteria > Rhodobacterales > Rhodobacteraceae > DAINOF01. Next base: position 14,846 of record CAZPOK010000010.1, read on the forward strand.
AATATAGCGCAATATGGCGTGGCGCACCGGCGGCGTCAGCAACGCGAACCCGACCGCATCGGTAAAGAAACCCGGAGTGAGCAGGAGCGCCCCAGAAACGAGGATCATCGCCCCGTGCGCCAGAGGTTCAGTGGGGTCCCGGAGATCCTGGAAAGACGTGCGCAAGCGATTCAACTCCGAAAGGCCCTGCGACCGGACGAGCCACGTGCCGAGAATCGCCGTCAGAACGACGATCCCGAGCGTCGGCCAGAGCCCGATCAGACCGCCGACTTGAATGAACAGTGCGATCTCGATGAGAGGAACGGCGATAAACAGAATTAAGAGCCACATGAAGGGGCGCCTTTCGACGTGTCGCGGTGGACTTGATCCGGTGTTGCACCTACATAAGTCCCGCACGGCGACGATGCCACCATGCACCGCAATAATGAGGTTCAGATGAGTTCCGCAATCATTCAGCTCCTGGTGCTTGCCGGGATAGCGGTATTCCTGATCATCCGGCTGCGGAGCGTTCTGGGAACACGCGACGGCTTCGAAAAGCCTCCCGTTACCGTATCGGACAAGGCTGGCCCGCAACGCCGCGGCAGGCCGGAGTTCGATGTGATCGAGGGCGGCCCCGACCGGGACATCACGGACCACGTCGCCGACGGCTCCGAGGCCGCGAAGGCTCTCGCCGCGATGAAGATGGCTGAACCGGGGTTTTCGGTGGCCGAGTTCCTCGATGGCGCCAAGGGCGCATACGAGATGATCCTCATGGGGTTCGAGAATGGTGACATGTCCGAGGTGAAGGACTTTCTTTCGCCCGATGTCTCCGAGGCTTTTCAGGAGGTCATCGCCCAGCGCGAAGCGCAGGGCCTCAGCATCGAGGCGGACTTCGTGGGAGTTCGCGACGTTTCGCTCGTGACGGCGAATTACGACCGCGACACTGGCGAAGGCGAAATGACGGTGCGCTTCGTTGGCGAGTTGACGTCGGTTGTGAAGGATACGGAAGGCGAGATCGTCGAGGGCAACCCGAACGAGATCAAGCGTCAGAAGGACGTCTGGACGTTTTCGCGCCGCATGGGGGCCGACGACCCCAACTGGTACCTGGTCGCGACCGGCGAATGATTCGGCGGCTGGGCGCGGCGATTGCGGTCGCGGCAATCATGTCTGGCCCGAGCTACTCCAACCCATCATACTCTGTTCTCGACTGGAGCAACCTCGACGGCTGGCCGAAGGACGACCACGACGCGGCACTTGCGGTTTTTCTGGAAACCTGCCCGGACATGGATGGCCCCGAGTGGGGGCCGATCTGCGCCTATGCCGACCACGATGCGAGGGACGCGCGGCAGTTCTTCGAGATCTTCTTTCGCCCGGTCGTCGTGTCGGACGGCAACCCCGGGCTCTTTACCGGCTATTACGAGCCCGAGCTTGAAGGCAGCGCCGTGCCCACTGCCCGCTTCCGGCATCCCATCTACCGTCTGCCGGCAGAGGCGTCACGCGGAGGCCAATGGCTGACGCGTGCGGAAATCGAGAACGGTGGGATTCTTGATGGACGCGGACTCGAGATCGCGTGGCTCGCCGACCCGGTCGATGTCTTTTTTCTTCAGGTTCAGGGGTCTGGACGGATCAGGCTGACCGACGGACGGGCGATCCGTGTCGGATTCGGCGGACGCAACGGGCACAGCTATCGGTCTGTCGGAACCGAGCTTGTCCGACGCGGTGTATTTCAGTCGCATGAGGTGTCGGCCGCGGTGATCCGCCGGTGGGTCCGCGACAATCCGGCGGCGGGCCGGGAGCTTCTTCAGCACAATCCCTCGTACATCTTCTTTCGGGAGGTGAACGACGTGCCGCCGGAGCGTGGCCCTCTTGGAGCTATGAACCGCTCGATCACGCCGATGCGGACGATCGCGGCGGATCCCGCCTATGTTCCGCTCGGCGCGCCGGTCTGGATCGAGAAAGGCGGCAAGGATCCCCTGAAACGGTTGATGATCGCGCAGGACACCGGCTCGGCCATCAAGGGGGCGCAACGGGCGGACGTCTTCGTCGGAACCGGATACGCCGCCGGACAGAAGGCAGGGCGCATCCGGGACGGTGGACGGATGGTCGTGCTCTTTCCGATCGAGACGGCCTTCCGGCTGGCCCCGGACGGCTGAGGCGCATGTCGCGCCGGAAAGGTCCGCGCGGGCTGACGCCCGAGGAGGAAGCGCTTTGGCAGCAGATCGCGGCCAGAACCGATCCGCTTCACCCGAATAAGAAGAAGTCGGCCCCGGCGACGGGGAAACCCACTGCCAGCCCGAAGCCTCAACATCCGAAAGCCCGGATCGCGCCGTTCTCGGTCGGGGAAGGCGCGGATACCCGGCCCGCGGGTCACGACCTTGCCAGTCCTCTCGCGTCGGTGCTGAACGAGCAGCCCGTGCGGATGGATCGCAAGGCGCACCGGAAACTCACGCGCGGCAAGCTCTCCCCTGAGGCAAGGATCGACCTGCACGGCATGACGCTCGCCGCGGCGCACCCGGCACTGACCCGCTTCGTCTTGGACAGTCACGCGCGTGGCCTGCGGCTCGTCCTCGTCATTACCGGAAAGGGCCGGACTCGCGAGGATGCGGGCCCGATCCCGGTTCGGCCAGGCGTCCTTCGCCACCAGGTGCCGCAATGGCTGGCGTCCGGGGCGCTGCGGCCGCTGGTGCTTCAGGTAACCGGTGCACATCCGCGGCACGGAGGGGCGGGCGCCTACTACGTCTATCTCGGGCGCCGGAAGTA
>CAZPOK010000010.1:17684-36393 GCA_964587905.1 uncultured Rhodobacterales bacterium
TAGATCAAAGGACATACCGGCTCATGTCGGCGGACTTCATCAGCTCGCCGAGATTCGCATCGACGAAGGCGGCATTCACCGTAACCGTCTCCCCTGATCGGTCGGGGGCGGTGTAGGACAGTTCTTCGAACACCCGCTCCATCACGGTATAAAGCCGGCGCGCGCCGATGTTCTCGATCGACTGGTTCACGTCGGCGGCGATCTTGGCGAGCGCGGCGATGCCGTCGTCCGTGAAGGCGACCTCGACGCTCTCGGTCGCCATGAGCGCGGTGTATTGACGGGTCAGCGCGTTGTCGGTCTCCGTCAGGATGCGAACGAAATCGCCCTCGGTCAGCGCGCGGAGCTCCACGCGGATCGGCAGCCGGCCCTGGAGCTCGGGGAGCAGATCCGAGGGCTTGGCGATGTGGAAGGCACCGGAAGCGATGAAGAGGATGTGGTCGGTCTTCACCGGCCCGTACTTGGTCGACACGGTCGTCCCCTCGATCAGAGGCAGAAGGTCGCGTTGCACGCCCTCGCGACTCACGTCGGCGCCGCGCGTCTCGGCGCGGGCGGTGACCTTGTCGATCTCGTCGAGAAAGACGATCCCGTTCTGCTGCACCGCCTCGACAGCGGCCTTCTGCACCGTCTCGTCGTCCAGCAGCTTGTCGGCCTCCTCGGCGAGGAGCGTGTCGTAGCTCTCGGCGACGGTCATCTTCTTGCGGACCTTCCGGCCGCCGAAGGCTTTCCCGAATATGTCGCCGAGGTTCATCATGCCGCCGCCCTGGCCGGGTGGCATGCCCGGCATCTCCATCATCGGGAAGGGACTCGAGGCATCGGTGAGCTCGAGCTCGATCACCGTGTCGTCCAGTTCGCCGCGCTTGAGCTTGTCGCGGAACATTTCGCGGGTCTGGCCGCGGGCGTCCTTTCCGGCGATGGCCTCGATCACCCGGTTCTCGGCGTTCTGGTGGGCGCGGGTCTTCACGTCGTCCCGCATGTACTCGCGGGTGTCGGTGATCGCGGTCTCGACGAGGTCGCGAACGATCTGTTCGACATCCCGTCCGACGTAGCCCACCTCGGTGAACTTGGTGGCCTCGACCTTGATGAAAGGGGCGCGGGCGAGCTTGGCGAGTCGGCGGCTTATCTCGGTCTTGCCGACGCCGGTGGGGCCGATCATCAGGATGTTCTTGGGATAGACCTCGTCCCTCAGCTCGGGGCCGAGCTGCTTGCGCCGCCAGCGGTTCCGCAGGGCCACAGCCACGGCGCGCTTGGCGTCCTTCTGGCCGATGATGAAGCGGTCGAGTTCGGAGACGATTTCGCGCGGTGTCAGGTCGGTCATGGGGCCTCCGGGACGGTGTCCGAACTCGGACGGGGGGTCATGTGTCTGATATGAGGAGATAAAGAGTTAACGGACGATTTTCTCGACCGTCAGGTTTCCGTTCGTGTAGACGCAGATGTCGGCGGCGATGGCCATGGCCTTGCGGGCGATGTCTTCGGCCGGAAAGTCGGTGTCCATAAGCGCACGACCTGCGGCCAGCGCATAATTTCCACCCGATCCGATGGCGGCCACGTCATGCTCGGGCTCGAGCACGTCGCCCGCGCCGGTCACGACGAAGAGATCGACGCCGTCGGTCACGATCAGGAAAGCTTCGAGCTTCTGGAGATACTTGTCGGTGCGCCAGTCCTTGGCCAGTTCCACGCAGGCGCGCTGAAGCTGGCCCGGAGTCGCCTCGAGCTTGGCCTCGAGCCGCTCCAGAAGGGTGAAGGCGTCGGCCGTCGATCCGGCGAAGCCCGCCACCACGTCCGTGCCGCCGGGCGAGAGCCGCCGCACCTTGCGGGCCGTCCCCTTGATCACGGTCTGGCCGAGGCTCACCTGCCCGTCGCCCGCGACCACCACCTCGCCGCCCTTGCGGACCGCCATGATCGTGGTGCCGTGCCAGCCGGGAAATTCGTCGGGCATGTCGCGCTCCTTCTTCGTTCGGGGCTATATGTCCACGCTTCGCTTGCTCCGCAAGTCGGAGGGGCGCTGCCCCTCCGAACCACCCCGGGATATTTTCGGACAGATGGAGGCGCGCAAGAAACGAAAAAGGCCGCCCGAAGGCGGCCCGATGCGGTCGGTTCAATGTCTCAGATGGAGGAATCGATCCAGCTTTTGAGCGCGGCCTTGGGCGCGGCTCCGATCTTGTTCGACACGACCTCGCCGTCCTTGAAGAGGAACAGCGCAGGTATGCCGCGAACGCCGAGCTGACCGGGGGAGGAGGGGTTTTCGTCGACGTTGACCTTGGCGATCTTGATCTTGCCGCCGTACTCCTCGGCCAGCTCTTCGAGAGCCGGCCCGATCATCTTGCAGGGTCCGCACCATTCGGCCCAGAAGTCCACGACGACCGGAACGTCGGCATTCCGGACCTCGGTGTCGAAGGTATCGTCGGTGACGGCAACGGTGGCCATGTCAGCTCTCCTTGGAAATATCTCAGCTTTCGAAGGTATGGAGCCTGTGGCGAAGCGTCAAGATGTGGCCGCGCGCCCCAGCGCCGCCATCACCATATCGTGCGGCAGGGACATGAGGGTCCCCGACCGGGTCCAGAGGATCGCGGTGTCGATCGGCCGGCCCGGATAGATCGCGGCCAAGGCGGCGGCGTAGGCACCCATCTGGCGCAGGAGGCCCTCGGGCACCTCCCCGGGGTCCGCGGGGACGACGGCGTTGGTCTTGAAGTCGACCACGAGGACGCTGTCGGGCGCGACCACGAGCCGATCGGCGGTGCCCTGCAGCGTCCGGTCCGCGAAGGCGGAAAGGCGGCAGGTCAGCGGAACCTCCGCGAGGGTGCCCGGCGCGAAGAGGTGGGAGAGGTGCGGCGCGGTCAGGATGCGGGCGGCCTCGCCGAGAAGGCGCGCGGCCTCGCCCGCGGACGCCGCGTCCTCGCCATGGGCGAGAAGGGCGGGCGCGAACTCCGGCCAGTCGGCTTCGGGGTAGCCGGGCAGATGCTCGAGCAGCCGGTGGATCTGCCGGCCGCGCCGGAGCGCGGCGTCCTCGTCGAAGACTGCACCTTCGCCGGGGAGTGCCTTTGCCCCGCCGAGATCGGACGGCGTCAGGAGCGCGTCCTTTTCGGGCGGCGGCGGGGCGTGCGCGGTGAGCCAGCCGGGTTGCGTCGCGGCGGCGGCGGGAAGTGCCGCGTCGTCCGGCGCGGTATCCCGCCAGTCGCCATGCTGAAACCTGCGGCCCGTGCCGAAAGGCGTGTCGATCTCCCGGGAATCAAGGCGGCCGATCCCGGCGCCGATCCTCCCGTGCCAGGCGCCCTCCGCCGTCTTGCCGGCGCCGCAGACGATGAGCCATGTCTGCGCGCGGGTCATGGCGACGTAGAGAAGCCGCTCCTTCTCGCGGGCCTCGGCGGCCAGCGCCGCGTCGCGGGCGGTCTCGATGATCTCGGGCGCGTCGCCTTTCGGGGTGATCCAGTAGCCCTTGCCGTCCTCTGCCACGACGATTTCACCCCGGAACCGGTGTTGCTGCCGCGTGGTGTCGGGAAGGATGACGACGGGCGCCTCGAGACCTTTCGAGCCGTGCACAGTCATGACCCGGATACGGTCGCCCGCGCCTTCGAGCTGGCGCTTGATTTCGGTGTCCTCCGCCTCGAGCCAAGACAGGAAGCCGGTGAGGCTGGGGATGTCGGCGCGTTCGTAGGAGAGCGCGAGGTTCAGAAGCTCGTCGATTCCGTCCTCGGCCTCCGCGCCGAGCCGGGCGAGGAGCCGTTCGCGACCCTCGTGCCGGACGAGGATGCGTTCGAGAAGGTCGTAGGGACGCTGAAAGTCGGCCGACTTGCGGAGATCGTCGAGGACCGAGACGGCCTCGGGGAACTCCGCCGCCCGGTCCCGCAGCGTTTCCCACAGGAAGCGGCCGCCACGGCCATGCGCGAGCCGGAAGAGATCGCTTTCGGACCAGCCCAGAAGCGGTGAGCGCAGGGCGGTGGCGAGCGAGAGATCGTCCTCCGGGAGCGCGAGGAACGACAGAAGGGCGATGAGGTCCTTCGCTGCGAGGCTGTCGCGGAGCCTCAGACGGTCGGCCCCGGCCACCGGGAGATGGCGTGATTTGAGAGCCGAGATGATCTCGTTGAAGATCGACGGCTTGCCGCCGCGGCTCTGCACAAGAATGAGGATGTCGCCGGCCTGGATGCGGCGGAAGCCCCTGTCCTTGTCGGCGATGGCCTCGCCGCCGTCGAGCATCGCCCTGATACGGTCGGCGATTCCGGTGGCCAGCGTGACGACGTGGTGGTCGGGAGAGGCCATGTCGACCGGTCTTTCCCAATCCTCGGGATCCGGTTTCGGGACCGGCTCGACGAGCGGCCACACGTCGACCCGGCCAGGAAGGTCGCCATGGTAGGCGAGGTGCCGGAGGTCCGGGGCGACGCCGCCCCCGCCGTGGATCTCGAAGGTCCTGTCGACGCTTCGGAGCACCGCGAAGGATGAACGGAAGGAGTGGAGCAGATCGCGCTGGGCAAGCGGGCTGTGCGCCGCGAGACGGTCCCGGAAATTCTCGCGCATGCGGTCGAAGGCTTCGGAGTCGGCGCCCTGGAAGGAATAGATCGACTGCTTCTTGTCGCCGACGACGAAAAGGGTGCGGGGCCGGTTCGATCGGGCGCCTGCGCCCGAGGTGAATTCGCGGGCAAGATGTTCGATTACCTCCCATTGCGCGGGACTCGTGTCTTGGGCCTCGTCGACGAGGATGTGGTCGATGCCTTCGTCGAGGCGATAGAGAACCCAGTCGGCCACCGCAGGATCGCGAAGGAGATCTCTGGCCTTGCCGATCAGGTCGTCGAAGCTGAGCCAGCCGCGGAGCCGCTTGGCCGTCTCGTAGGCCGGGAGGAAGGCGGCGGCGAACCTGTGGAGCGCGACGGTCTTGTGCGCGGCCTCGAGCGCCTTACGGCGGCGGCGAGCGGTCTCGATGCGGTCCATGAGGGCATCGAGAGCGGGAAGGATCGCGGTGAGGGCGTCGCGGGTCGCCTTGGTTGGAAACTTGCCGGATTTGGAGGCGAAAGGCTCCTTCGCGCCCGATCCGGTCAGAAGACAGGCCTCCAGAACCGGGAGGTCGGCGCAGGTCAGTTCGCGCGGGAGAGGCGACAGTTTCTCGGCGGCCTTCACGTCAGTGGCCGAGCCGACACGGAGCGCGTCGACGAGAGTGTCCAGCAGGCCGCGCTCGCCGCCGGTGAAGACCTCGGCCTCGATGTGAGCCTCGGTGAGGCGGGGCGCGATGCCGCAGGCGCGGAAGACCGCGTCGACGTCGGGATCGCCTCCGAGGGAAGCGGCGCGGCGCACGATCTCGGCAGTGAGCGCATCGAAATCCGCGCCGGTGTAATGCCGGGCGACGGCGTCGAGCGCGTCTGGGTGGGCCAGGGCCAGATCCTCGGCGACTTCCGCCATGAGCTGACGGTCGGAGACCTCGTCCATCTCGGTGAAGCGGGGCGAGACGCCCGCCTCAAGCGGATAGTGCCGGAGGAGCGCGGCGCAGAAGGAGTGGATCGTCTGGATCTTGAGCCCGCCCGGCGTCTCGATCGCTGCGGCGAAGAGGGTGCGGGCGTCCTCGAGGTTTCCCGGCTCTTCCGCGCCGAGGTCGCGAAGCGCGCGGCCGAGCGCAGCGTCGCCCAGCATCGCCCACTCGCCGAGGCGGGCGAAAAGACGGTTCTGCATCTCTCCGGCTGCGGCCTTGGTGTAGGTCAGGCAGAGGATGCGGCGCGGATCGACGCCGCCGAGCAGAAGCCGCGCCACGCGGTCGGTGAGAACGCGGGTCTTGCCGGAGCCGGCATTCGCCGAAAGCCATGTGGACCGTGCGGGGTCGGCGGCCTGAATCTGGCTGAGGGTCGCCTCGTCCGGCACGGTCATGGCACGTTCTCCGGTCTCGGGTCCGTGCCTTCGTCCCATTCGCCATGGCGGGCCAGATGGTCGTAGTCGCCGGGGTGGTCCTCGCGCTCCATCGCGCGGCGGGAGGTATAGCCCTGCGCCGGGTCGTCGTAGGCGCGGATCAGATCGCGGAACTTCGCTGCGACGGTGGCGAGATCGAAGTCCGGCTGGGCGAAGTCGATCGGATGGGTGCCGTCCTTCGAACCGAGGCCGATATAGGCGGCCATCGCGACATGCGCCGCTGGAAGGTCCTTGAATCCGCCCGCCTCGGCGATGATCGCTTCCAGCAGTAGCTGCTTGTCGTACTGCCTGACCTGCTTGTCGGTCGGAATCGAGCCGGTCTTGTAATCGTAGATTACGAGATCGCCGTGGTGCAGCCGGTCGATCCGATCCGCCTTGGCGGTCAGGGTGAAGTCGATGTCGCCGAAGCGGTGGATGCCTGTCCCTTCGATGGCGACGGGCGTGCCCTGCGTCTGCCGGGAGGCCTCTTCGGCCACGAACCTCTCCGCGACGCGCTCGAGCTTGGCGCGCCAGAGTCGGCGGGCGACTGGCCAGGGGGCGCCGTCTTCGAGTCTCGCGTCCGCGATCGCCATCAGGCGCGCCCTTGCGTCCTCCGCGGTCTCGTCATGCCGCGTTCGCACGAATTCTTCGAAGATGTCGTGCAGGACCGTGCCCCGAAGCGGCGCATCCGGCTGCTGCCGCAGGGCGTTCACGGATCTGAGGCGGAGCACCTCGCGGGCGTAGATCGCGTACGGGTCGCGGATCAGCGTCCGGATCTGCGTGACGGAAAGCTGCCGGGGGCGCGCCTCGATCGGAGGGCGAGGCGAAGGGCGGGCGGCGGGCGATGGGTCTGCCGGCTTGGATTCGAGGGTGGCGGAGAGATCGAGCCATGATTTGCCCCGCGCGCGCATCGCATCGAGCGCCGCCCTGCCGCCGTCGAGACCGGACAGGAGGTTCGTGAGGCGGTTGAGCCAGCGGGACGGCACGGTTTCCGCCTCGGCGTCGCGGACGGACCGGGTGAGCATGACGTCGCGCGCGGCGATGGCCTGCTGGAAATCGTGGGCGGCGAGGCCGATCTGGCGCTCGGGCAGAAGGAGGCCTGCCTGCTTGCGCATCTGCCGGTTGAGCCAGGGATCCGGGTCCGGCAGCGCGGGCCAGACGCCTTCGCTGAGACCCGCGAGGATGACGAGATCAGCGCCCTGCACCCGCGCTTCGATCGTGCCCCAGATCATGACGTTGGGGTGCGCCGTCACGGGGTCGCGGACCTCGGCCCGGTCGACGATGCCGCGCAGGAGATTGCGGAAATCGTCGGGCGACATGGCCGCGCCGTGCACGGCCTCGCGGTCGAACTCGGTCAGGACCTCGAGCGCTTTGCGGCCAGCGGCTTCGTCCCAGAGACCGCCGGCCTCGGTTCCGCCGGGCGCGGTGGCGAGGCGGGTGGCCGTGTCGAGCAGCCGGGAGACGTGATCCGCGAGCGGTTGCGTTTCGATCGTGTCGAGATCGTCGAGCGCGCCGAGGATCCAGTCGAGCCACGGCGCGCGGCCTTCGCGTTTCGAGGCCCAGTCATCGAGGCTTGCGCGCGATGGAAACGGCAGACCCCTGCGGCGGATGTGCAGCTCAAGGTCGCGGGTGTGGAGGAGGTGTCCGCCCCGCTCTTCCTTCGCCCCATGGGTGAGGGGATGCTTGAGTAGAACGAGAAGATCCTCGGCGGTGAGCTTCCGGCCGAACAGCGCGGCGACGTGGCGGAGCAAGCGGCCCGGCGGCGAGAGCGCGAGCGGCTGACCGGCGCTGTCGTCGGGGACGATGCCCCAGCGGTCGAGCTGCGCCGCGACGCGCCGGGTCAGCATGCGGTCGGGCGTAATCAGCGCGGCGGCCGTGCCGTCCTCGACCGCCTTGCGAAGGCGCACGGCGATGGCGAGCGCTTCGGCATGCGGCGATCCGGCCTCGACGAAGCAGAGGTCGCGCGTCGCGGGGCCGGGATCGCCAAGTGCCGGACCTTCTGTCATCCACTGGTGCGTGACGGGCGCCGGGCGGAGCGCGAGCGACACGAGGCGATTGCGCGCGGGCCAGGGTGGCGCGGCGTCGGTCCAGCGGCGGACCTCGGTCTCCGGCATGTTCAGACGGCCCAGAAACGACCGGAAACGGTATTGCGGATGGTCCTCGACGGCGAGTCCCTCGTCGAGATCCGACCAGGCTGAGGCGGGCATGTCGAAGTCGAATCCAGGCAGGACGACGTGGCCATGGGGGAGGCTCGCCACGAGCTCCATGAAGGCAGCGGTCGTGCCGCGCGACCCGGTCGAGCCGGCGACGATGACGGGATGGCCGGGCGGCGCGGCGGCCCAGTGTTCGGCAAGACGCGCCACCGCGAGGCGCTGGCGAAGCTCCGGGTCCGGCGCGGCGGCAGAGCCTTCGAGGTAGCTCAGGATGATGTCGATGAAGGCGCGGCGGCGCTTCCAATGGTCTGAGGCGTCGGTGGTGTCGATCCGGGCGATGGCGTCGCGGCCGACGGCTTCGCCCTGCATCTCATCCATGAGCGCTGCGAGGCTGTCGGCGAGGTCATATAGCGCGGCGCGCGGCGCGAGGTCGGGGTTGGCGTCGAGCAGGGCGCCCACGAGGCGGGCGAGCTCCAGCCGCCGCCGGATCGGGGAAACCGAGGGCGGAATAGTGGGATCGACGAGATCGCGTCCGAGATCGGTGACGAGGCGGATGTCGGGAAGAAGGCGTGGGCCGCGATCCTCGAACAGCGCCACGATGCGGCGCTGCATCCGGCGGGTGTTCACATGAAGCCGGATGCGGGCGAAGTCCTCCGGGGGACGGTCGCCGAAGCGGGCGATCAGGCCCTCGACGAGTTCCGCAGGGAAATCGGCGCCGGGGGGCAGCGCAAAGACGGTCATGGGTGGTCCCTCATGAGCCGGTCGGCAAGCACCAGGCCATCGGGGTGACCGACATCGCAGATCCCACCCGAGTATACCTGTCCATAGAGGCTGTCTTCGGCGGCGAGGGCGTCCCAGACGGCATTGAGGGAGAAGGCCTCGGCAGGGATTCGGGAGACGGCTTCGGAGCGGATGAGCTGTGCGCCGGTATAAACGTATCCGCCACCGCGCGTGAGGCGTCCGTCCGGCGCGCGGTCGAAGTCGCCGGGCGAGGTGCGGGCGTGGGCGCGGGCGCGCGGGGCGAGAAGAAGGAGCGCGCCTGCATCATCAGGCCAGGGCGCGTCCCTGAGCGAGACGAGCGGGTTGGGCCCGAGCCAGGCGGTGTCGGGATTGAGCGTCGCGAAGATGCCGTCTCCGAGGAGGGGCAAGGCATGTTTCAGACCGCCGCCGGTATCGAGGATCTTCGGGCCTTCGTGGGAGACGGCGACGCCACGCTCTTCGAGGACCGGGCGGATGACTTCGGCGAGGTAGTGGGTGTTGACGACGATGGGGGCGCAGCCGGCATCATGGCCGATGTCGATCGCACGGTCGATCATGCGGCGCCCGGCGAGTTCCAGCATGGGCTTCGGACGATGTGCGGTGAGCGCACCCATCCTGGTTCCGAACCCGGCGGCGAAGATCATCAGTGGGCGGGCGTCGCGCATCGCGCCTCCAGTCGGGCAAGCGCCGTGGCGTCTGGCGCCGGAAGATCCCGCAAGACGCGCCCTTCAAGCGCAGCGAGACGCGGATGAGCCAGATCTCGGAGGAGAAGGCGCCAGACGCGCGGCATGAAGCGGAGGTAGCCGGGCTTGCCGTCGCGCAAGGCGAGGCGGGCGAAGACGCCGAGGATGCGCAGATTGCGCTGGGCGGAAAGCGCGGCGGCGGCGGGGGCGAAGCATTCGTCGTCGTGACCGGTCAGGTCGAGAAAACGACGTGTGGTCGCGGCACGCGTCTCGTCGGCGATGTCGCGCCGCGCGTCATGGAGGAGCGAGACGAGATCGTAGGCCGGATGGGCGATCACGGCGTCCTGGAAATCGAGAAGACCGACACATGCGGGCCCGGAGCGGTCTGGCAGCCAGATCAGGTTCTCTGCGTGGAAATCGCGCAGAGCGAGGACGGTGGGGTCGGGCACCAGCTCGGCGAGGATCTGTTCGACGAGGATGACGAAGTCGTCGGTCTCGGAACGGGCGCCGCACGTGATCGCGGGCCGGTACCAGTCGAAGACGATACGGATCAGATCGGCCATGTGGCGCGGGTCGAAACGGATGAGTCCGGAAGGCGGGGCAGTGCGCTGAACAACCGCCAAAGCCTCCGCGGCGGCGCCGTAGAGCGTCACCTCCTCCTCGGGGCTCCTATCGAGGAGGCGCGCGAAAAGGGCATCGCCGAAATCCTCCAGGAGAACCAGCCCCTGCGCACGGTCCTCCGCAAGGATGGCCGGCGCGCTCATTCCCAGCGCGCTTAGGTGCCGCGCGATGGTCAGAAAGGATCGGACGCTTTCGTTCATCTCCCGCGGAGCTTCCATGAGAAGGGATGTCTCGCCGGAGAGCCTCGTCAGCCGGAGGTAGCGTCGCGACGACGCGTCGCCGGCGAGGGCGGAGCGTCGCGCATCGCTCCAGCCTGAGGCGGACAGGAACGAAGCGACCATGTGCTCGCGCTCATTCATGTGGACGGCCTCTTCTCGAGGACGCGGTCGATCAGGTCCTGCCACCGCGGATCTTCCGAAGTGAAAGCGAGGCATCGAGACCGTTCCGTCCGGCCGTCGCGAAAATCAAGATGCAGGGCTCCGCGCGGGGCCCCTGATCCGAGGCGGTCGGGCCATTCCACCAGAACGATCGACGACCGGAACGCGTCGTCGAGACCAAGCTCGATCAGCTCGTCGGGTTGTGACAGCCGGTAGAGATCCGCATGCCAGATTTCGACGTCGCCGTCCGAATAGGTCTGAACGAGGGTGTAGGTCGGGGACGGAACGTCCTCATCCCGTCCGGCTGTGCGCAGCCGCGCCCGGATCAGCGACCGGGCGAAGTGGGTCTTCCCGGCGCCGATCGGCCCGGACAGCAGCAGCGTGTCACCGGGCCGAAGGAGAGCTGCAAGCCTTTCCGCCAAGGCCGATGTGGCCGTTTCCGACTCAAGCTCGCACGTGATCGAAAACGCCAGGTCCATGCGGCGGGAGTTTATCGGCCCGCCCGACGCCTTCAAGGAGTATCATGCCGACCACCGCTGCGTTCTGTCCGAGCGGAGATCCTCTGCGCGACGAGGCCGGAATGCGGCCAGGGTCGCGCGCCCCGCAAGCGGCACGAAACGGCAGAAGACGAGTCGGCCGTCCTGCATGATGACGTCGGCCGACCACTCCGCCCGGCCCTGCGATTGCCGTGCGAAGTCCCGGAAATCTCCCCATGCCGGGGTCGGTGCCGTCCGCGCGAGCCAGGATGCGGTGACGTCGTTGAGCGAGAGCCCGGAGAGTTCGGCCTCCGGATCGTGGCCCCAGAGACGGGCGTACTCTGCATTTGTCATCGCGAGAACCCCGTCGGCCGTGAAAACAGCCATCGCCTCGTCGAGGCTGTCGAGGACTGATTGCGCGATTTCGAGTTCGGCGCGGAAGCGCCGCGTCAGGGATACTTCCGCTGAAATATCCTCGAAAAGGAAGATCACGGCACCATCGGGATGCGGCCGGCCCGTCACGCGGTATGTCTGACCGGTGGGAAGCGACCATGTTTCCTCGTAGGAGCCGTCGAGCGCGGCGGCCTCCAGGTCAGCCAGCTTGCGGCGCCAACTGACATAATCCCTGGGCTCCGGGACGATCCGGCGTTCGCGCAAGCCATCGAGGACGCCGACCAGCGTCGGACGGGACGAGAGGAATTCCGGAGAAAGCGCTGTCAGATCCACGAGGGCCGGGTTGAAGAGAATGAGTCGCCGCGACCGGTCGAAGATCGCAAGGCCGATCGTAAGGTGCGCGAAAGTCTTGGCGAGCGTCTGGGTGAAGTCGCGGAGTTGGTCTTCGGCGCGAACCGCGGCATCGACGTTCACTGCGGTGTAGACGCGGCGCGTGCCGGAAGGGCGCACCCGGACGTCGTACCAGTGACACAGCTCGGGGCCGGCGCGGCGGTAGGCCAGGCGGACGCTTTGATCGGGCCGGTCCGGACGCGGCATCGCCGCCTGATCGAAGATGTCCGGTGGCGGCCATCCTGCGCCCTCGCCCCCGGGAAAAGCCTCGTTGACCATCTCGATGTATGTCGAGTTGACCCAGGTGATGCGACCTTCGGCGTCCTGCATCCATATTGGAAACGGCACCGCTTGCGCCACCGCACGGAGGTCCGCGTGTCCGCTGTCCTCGATGACGGTGTTGTCGTTCGGGCATTCATCGGAGGCATTTTGCCGATGGAACGACAGCGTGACGATCCCGTCCTTGCGAAAGATCTCCATCCGGCATCGGCCGTCTGTGGAAGAGATCCGGGCAAGCTCGAGCGCGACCGGCGGCTGGTCGACGCTCAACGAGGGGAAGTTCGGCCCGAGAAAGGCCACCGTGCGGGTCCAGTCGTCGCCGGAAGCGGTGCAGCGCGCGAAGTCTTCCTTGGCCCCTCCATCGGCGGCGATGAGGTAGCGTCCTTCGAAGACCAGACGTCCCAAGCCGGATCCCGCGCGACGCGGCTTTCCGGGCGTGAAGAGCCTGTTGATCCCGGTGAGGACGAGGAGCACCGCGAGGGCTGTCGTGAATCCGGTGAGCGAAGCCTGGAGGACCGGGTTCGCAAGGGCGATGGCGTAATCTGGCATACTCGACTCGCGGCAGGACTGCTGTCACGGTCGTTTGCTTTGGTTAACGGCGCGTTAAACTCCGGCGCGTCACACTTCGATCGGGATGTTCTCTCCGAGGCCGTCCGTGACTCCGGCGCTCTCGGCGATGATGGCGCTTCGCGGCCAGACGGCTTCGACGATCGCTCCGGAGCGGTCGCCGTCCCGAATCTCGCCCACGTAGGGATCGCGCCCGTTCGCGAAGCTGAGTTCGGCGCCCGAGCGTTCAAGGAGCGTCTTCGCGATGAAGAGACCGAGGCCCATGCCCTCGTATTCCGGGCGTTGACGACTCTCGTCCTGACCGCGCCGCTGGCGTACGAAAGGATCGCCGATCCGGCCGAGCACCTGCTGGGAAAAGCCCGGACCGTCGTCGATTATGCGGATCATGATCGCCCCGGGTGTCCAGCTTATGTCCACCCAGACGTTCGCGTCCGCGAAATCGACGGCATTCTGCACGAGGTTTCGAAGTCCGTGAATGATTTCGGGGCGCCGGTAGATCACGGGCTGGCGCGCGTCGCCACCCGGACCCGGGGCGACGTCGTAATGGATCTGCTTTCCGCGGTCCATGTGTGGCTCTGCCGCCTCGCGGACCACTGCAGCGAGTGGCGCCCGGCGGAGATGCAGATCGTTCTTGCCGGCACGGCCCATCGAGCGGAGGATGTCGCGGCACCGATCGGCCTGTGTCCTTATCAGCTCGACATCCTCCAGCAGTTCAGGCTGGTCGTCGAGTTCGTCCATGAGCTCCGAACTGACGAGCTTGATGGTCGCGAGCGGCGTTCCCAGTTCGTGCGCGGCCGCCGCCACGACGCCGCCGAGATCGGTCAGTTTCTGTTCGCGGGCGAGGGCCATCTGCGTTGCGACGAGTGCGTCGGACATCGCGTGGATCTCGGCCGTCACCCGCTGGGCGAAAGCGGCGAGGAAGATCACGCCGATGACGATTGCGACCCAGAAACCGAAGACGAAGTCCGTAGGCATCCGCATGATGAAGCCGAGATCGGTGCGAAGCGGAACGTAGTACTCGGTGACGATCGTGATGAACAGGATCGCGATTCCGCCCAAAGCGGCCGTCGTCGCGGGACGCAGAGCGGTGGCCGAGATGGTGACGGGCACGAGGATCAGGAGAGCGAAGGGATTGTGGAGACCGCCTGTGAGATAGAGCAGGAAGGAGAGCTGCGAGATGTCGAAGAGGAGCATCACGGCAACTTCGCTTTCCGAAAGCCGCTTGTTCTCCGGGTAGACGAAGACCGCGATCAGGTTCGCCGTGATCGCCGCGCCGATGGCGAGAAAGCAGAGCCCCAGCTCCAGGTCGAGGTTGAAAAGCCTCTGCGCGACCGTGATCGCGCCGAGTTGCCCGGCGATGGCGATCCATCGAAGAACGACCAGAGTCCGCAGCCGGACCCAGT
This sequence comes from uncultured Rhodobacterales bacterium, assembly GCA_964587905.1. Lineage (GTDB taxonomy): Bacteria > Pseudomonadota > Alphaproteobacteria > Rhodobacterales > Rhodobacteraceae > DAINOF01. The sequence goes on from CAZPOK010000010.1 coordinate 31,648, forward strand.
TGGATCGCCGGGATTTGAACAGGGCGAGTGTTGGATCGCGCATCCTCGGTGTCTACCTTAAGCACTGGAAGGACATATCGGACCGTTGTAGGTCCACACACACTGTTCGATCAATGCGGCAGGCAAAGCGGGATGAGGCAGGAATGACCAAGCTATACGTCGGGCTGGCCGTGGCGGCCATCGTCGCGGTGCTGGGAGGTTCGGTCGCCTACAGGTATCTGGCGGCTCCGGACGATCGGTTCGCACAGTGCCGGGAAGGCGTGGTTTCGGGCGGAACCGCCGCGATCGGAGGGCCCTTCACGCTGGTCTCGGAGACCGGCACCACGGTGACCGAGGCCGATGTGATTACGAAGCCGACCCTGGTCTATTTCGGCTACACATTCTGCCCCGACGTCTGTCCGTTCGATACCGTGCGGAACGCCGACGCCGTCGATCTTCTGACGGAGCGCGGCTACGACGTGCAGTCCGTCTTCATCTCTGTCGATCCCGAACGCGACACGCCGGAGCGCGTGGCGGAGTTCACCGACTACATTCATCCCGACATGGTCGGCCTGACCGGATCGGCCGAGCAGGTTCGCGCCGCCTCGCAGGCCTACAAGACCTACTACCGCAAGCAGGACGGCGACGACGAATTCTACCTCGTGGACCACTCGACGTTCACATATCTCGTCCTGCCCGAGGAGGGGTTCGCCGAGTTCTATCGGCGAGACATCGACCCTTCACAGATGGCAGAGAGCGTCGCCTGCTTCGTGGACGCAGCAGAGAAAAATTGACGCACCCCGGACCGCAACTTATCCTTTTAGCAGCAAAGAAAAAAGTCCGGAAGGGAACATGATGCTGGACCGGAACCTGCGCGAGATCGGGGACGACAGATCCCTGCTTCTCGTCGACGACGACGATGCGTTCCTGCGTCGGCTCGCCCGGGCGATGGAAAAGCGTGGCTTCGACGTCGAAACCGCCGAGTCCGTCACGGACGGCCGCGCGATCGCGCTGTCGCGTCCTCCGGCCTACGCGGTGATCGATCTGAGGCTCGAAGACGGCAACGGGCTCGACGTGGTCGAGGTCATTCGCGAGAGGCGCCCGGACAGCCGGATCGTGGTCCTCACTGGCTATGGAGCGATCGCGACGGCCGTCGCCGCCGTGAAGGTCGGCGCGACGGACTACCTGTCGAAACCGGCCGACGCGAACGACGTGACGGCGGCGCTTCTTGCGACGGAGGATTCCCTGCCACCGCCGCCGGAAAATCCGATGTCGGCGGACCGCGTGCGCTGGGAGCACATCCAGCGTGTCTACGAGCTCTGTGACCGGAACGTCTCGGAGACCGCGCGGCGACTGAACATGCACCGTCGCACCCTCCAGCGTATTCTCGCGAAGCGCAGTCCGCGCTAGGACATGCCGCGCGCGGTTGTGCTTCTGACCCTTCTGGCGGGGTGTGCACTGCCTGAGGGTCGTGTCGCGTCTTTCCGTGGGGCTGCCCTTGCGCCGGACGCCGGTGGCCTGCAGCCGGCGGGCACCGAGTTGCGGATCGACTTCGGCCGTACAAAGGCCGGAGTGGTGGAGGCCGTGACGCGCTTGCTTGGCGCATCGCCGGTCAGCGAGACGATCAACCGGGAATGCGCGGCGGGGCCGGTGAATACCGTGTCCTGGGCAGGGTTGGAGTTGACTTTCATGGACGGCGATTTCCTCGGCTGGGTCTTGGACGATGCGGCCTTCGCGACCGCAGACGGTCTACGGCCGGGTATGACTCGCGCCGCGCTTGAAGCTGCTGGCGTCGGGCCATTCGAGGTCACTTCGCTTGGTGTCGATTTCGAGGCGAACGGAATATTCGGCTTTCTGGAGCAGGGCACACCGGATGCGCCGCTCATCGAGATGTCGTCCGGTCTGCGCTGTTCGGTCAGGTAGCGCCGCGCTCGCTGTCGCGTGCTGCCTTCAGCTGGGCAGTTGGGAAACTCACCGAGAGTTCGGCGAGCAGCCTTCCGAATCCCGGTCAGTCTGCCGGAATGCCCCGGCGCGGCAGGCCCGAAGGATGGTTGTCCGCCCGAGCCTCCTGTCGGAGCCAGCGGACGAAAGCCTTGAGAGAGGGATGCGGCACGCCGTCGCGCATGACGATGTGATACCCGAGGCCACCCGCGTCGCCGACGTGGAGCGCCACCAGCCGCCGCTGCTCCACATCGTCTTCAACCAGCGTCATGGCCTGAACCGAGAGGCCGTAGCCGGCCCGCACCGCGGCAAGGGCGAGACCGTTGCTCGGGTAGTCGGTGCAGTTCACCGTGTCGAAGTCCACATTGATCGACGCGCCCCAGACTTCCTGCTCCGCCGTCGCGCGGGACGTGAACCACTGGTAGCGGGAAAGATCGCCCATCTGGCTTAGCGTGCGGCCCTTCGCCAAGGACGGCGCGGCGACCACGGCAAAAGGGCTTTCCGTCAGGCGTTCCACCTGATGGCCTGGCCATTCGCCGGTGCCGAAGCGGATCGCTATGTCATGGCCGTCGCGACGCAGGTCGACGACATCGACCGTCGGATTGAGCGACAGCTCGACGTCGGGGTACCGCTCCCAGAACCGGCTGAGGCGCGGCATCAGCCAGCTTTCGGCGAAGGACGGGGTCAGGGAAATGCGGAGCGCACGGGTCGACTGCCTGTCTGCAAGATCGCTTACGCCGTCTGCAATGGTGCCGAAGCCTTCGGTCAGCGCGGCGGCGAGGAGACGGCCTTCCTCGGTCGGCTCGACGACCTGCCCGTTGCGCACGGCAAGGGTCTCTCCGAGTTCCTTCTCGAGATTGCGCACATGCTGGGCGACCGCCGCATGCGTCACGTTCAGTTCCCGCGCCGCCGCAGAGAAGCTTCCGGACCGCGCAGTGGCCTCGAATGCGCGAAGCGAAGACAGGGACGGAATCATCCTCCAATCCATGGTTCCAACTGTTAGCTGAACTTACAATTTGAAAACTATCGCGATTCGCTCATGGTCGTCAAAGCGGTTATTTCGGACTCACACGCCAGCAAGAAGGATGAGCGGCATGATAGGTATCCTGAACAACATGATCCGCCACGCCACGCGGACTGAAGCCCATGAGGACACAGGGCACGTGCGAGTCCATGAAGAGAGACTCGACAGGCAGCGGAACCGGCCCATTGACCGGGAGGCCCTGTTCCGGGCGCGCGGCTGGGGCCCGTGATCTCAGACTTGGCTCATGAGGTCCGTGTGGCGACCGAGATAGGCCACGCGGACCTCGACCGGAGGTCTGATGACGACCGTCAGACCCTCAGTCAGGCGGGAGTCAGGCTTGCCGAAGAACCTGTTGGCTTCGGATCGGGAAAATCCGGCAATCTGCGTCGCCTCCAGCCAGGCCGAGATCCTGTCAGCCTTCTTGATCTTCTTCTTTTCTTTCTGCGGGATGACTGCGGGCAGTCCGAAGCGGAGATGCACTGCCGCGGCCAGCCTGTCGTCCAGCGCGCTGTAGCCAGGCCCAACGGCGGCTTTCACCGGCGAGATCATGTCGCCGATAACGTACTCAGGCGCGTCGTGCAGAAGCGCCGCAAGGCGCCATTTCGCGGGCGCATCAGGTTCCAGCCTTCCCCGGATCTCCTCCACCAGCAGCGAGTGCTCGGCAACGGAATAGGGCCAGTCTCCCGAGGTCTGTCCGTTCCAGCGCGCCACGAAGGCGAGGCCATGCGCGATATCCTCGATCTCGACGTCGACCGGCGTCGGGTCGAGCAAATCGAGCCGCCGCCCCGACAGCATCCGTTGCCATGCCCGCGGCTGCTTCGCCACCGATAAACCTCCGGCCGCCGAAGTGGCGGCTTCTACACCGGAGGAAACATCAGAAAACACTTTGCCGATCAACAGGGGAGGCAGCCTCCGCCCGGTTTCGATGAACCATCCGCAGCGGGGTGCATTGTATATGGAGAGGGCGGGACGAGACGGGACCGAAACGCGCAGCAGACGGCTCCGGCCGCGGAAAGGAGTTCCATGCGTCTCATCCTTGCCGCCGCTCTGGTCGGCGGAATCGCATCACCAAGCCTCGCGCAGCAGACCTGTGCCGCGCGCGACCGGCTGACGCAGCATCTGAAAGCCGGCTACGGCGAGAGCTTCGCCGGCGGCGGCCTTCAGAGCGAGACGTCCATCATCGAGGTCTGGCACTCGGAAGAGGACGGAACCTGGACCGTGCTTCTGACGCATGCTGACGGGATGTCCTGCATCCTCGCATCGGGTACCCACTGGCGCGAGGCGCTGCCGTCCGAGCGCAAGGAGGGCGTGCCCGGCTGACGCGTTGTCGAAACGACGATGTGCTGCTAAGGGAGCCTCCGAAAAGAGTGTTCAGGAGTCTCCGATGAGTGCGGACTACGTCGTCAAGGACATCGACCTGGCCGGTTACGGCCGCAAGGAAATCGACATTGCCGAAACCGAGATGCCGGGTCTCATGGCGCTTCGCGAGGAATACGGCGAGGCGCAACCTCTGAAAGGGGCGCGCATCGCCGGGTCGCTTCACATGACGATCCAGACGGCGGTCCTGATCGAGACGTTGAAGGCGCTGGGCGCGGACGTGCGCTGGGCGTCGTGCAACATCTTCTCGACGCAGGACCACGCAGCGGCCGCGATCGCGGCGGGCGGAACGCCCGTCTTTGCCGTTAAGGGCGAGACGCTGACGGACTACTGGACCTATACCGACAGGATCTTTCACTTCCCGGAAGGCGGCGCGAACATGATCCTCGACGACGGCGGCGACGCGACGCTCTACATCCTGATGG
>CAZPOK010000011.1:0-34818 GCA_964587905.1 uncultured Rhodobacterales bacterium
GGCGCGAACATGATCCTCGACGACGGCGGCGACGCGACGCTCTACATCCTGATGGGCGCGCGCGTGGAGGAAGGCGAGGACGACCTGATCGCTGTGCCGACCTCGGAAGAGGAGGAGTGTCTCTTCGCGCAGATCCGCAAACGGATCGCGGAAACGCCCGGCTGGTTCGTCAAGCAGCGTCACATGATCAAGGGCGTCAGCGAGGAGACGACCACGGGCGTTCACCGTCTCTACAAGATGATGGAGAAGGGCCACCTGCCGTTCCCGGCGATCAACGTCAACGACAGCGTCACCAAGTCGAAGTTCGACAACAAGTACGGCTGCAAGGAGAGCCTTGTCGACGGCATCCGTCGCGCCACCGACACGATGATGGCGGGCAAGGTCGCGCTTGTCTGCGGCTATGGGGATGTGGGCAAGGGCTCGGCGGCCAGCCTGCGCGGCGCGGGCGCGCGGGTAAAGGTGACCGAGGTCGACCCGATCTGCGCGCTTCAGGCGGCGATGGACGGCTTCGAGGTCACGACGCTCGAAGACGAGGTGGCGACGGCCGACATCTTCATCACCACGACGGGGAACAAGGACGTCGTCCGCATCGAGCACGTGCGCGAGATGAAGGACATGGCGATCGTCGGCAACATCGGTCACTTCGACAACGAGATACAGGTCGCGGCGCTGAAGAACCACAAATGGACCAACATCAAGGAGCAGGTGGACATGATCGAGATGCCCTCGGGCAACCGTATCATCCTTCTGTCCGAGGGCCGGCTCCTCAACCTCGGCAATGCCACGGGCCATCCGTCCTTCGTGATGTCTGCCTCGTTCACCAACCAGGTGCTCGCCCAGATCGAACTCTGGGCCAAGGGCGAGGCGTACGAGAACAAGGTCTATATCCTGCCCAAGCACCTCGATGAGAAGGTCGCGCGGCTGCATCTCGCCAAGATCGGTGCGAAGCTCACCGAGCTGAAGCCGGATCAGGCGGAGTATATCGGGGTGACGGTCGAAGGACCGTTCAAGCCCGAGCACTATCGCTACTGATTGCAGTCCGCCGCCCAAAGCGGCCGGCGACGATTTTCTTCTTTGTCCGCGGCAGGTCCGTGACTAACCTGCCGCGGCGGACATTTTCCGCATGAATATCAACGGGAACGCTTCAGGCGGGAGATTTATGATGGGTAAAAGAGACGAACTGATCGCGAAATACGCCGAAGACCTGCGCACGAAATGCGGAATGGAACCGGACATGGACCTGCTGACGAAGGTTACCATCGGGTGCGGGCCGGCGATCTACGACGCGGACGCCTCGACGGTGGCGGGGTCGCAGGAAGGCGAGCTCGAAACAGTCAAGAACAACTTCCTCATCAAGAAGCTGGGGCTTGCGGACGGGCCCGAACTCGAGGCCGCGATGACCTCCGTGATCGACACCTACGGCCAATCGGAGCGGAACAAGTACCGCGCGGTGGTCTACTACATGCTGACGAAGCACTTCGGAAAAGAGTCGGTCTACGGCTGACCGCACGATGCGCCGCCCGCTCTTCACAGGGCGGGGGCCATTTACCTCGGAATTTAGGGACTTGATGTTTGCCTGCCAGCGGCTTGCGGGATAAGCAAACCTGCGCGACCAGGACGGTCGGGACTTTTCATAGCGGACACGAGGTGCCTGTGAGGGTGCACGTGGGGTGGTGGAGGGTCCCGTAGGGGTGCGGGGCCCTCCGCAAGTCTGTCACCACAGATGCAAGCGTATGGACTCAGTCCCTGATCCCGCCCAGATCGCAGATGATGCGCCATTCGTCTTCCGAGACCGGTTGCACCGAAAGGCGCGTGTTGTTCACGAGGACCATGTCTTTCAGCCGCTCGTCGGCCTTGCACGTTTCGAGCGTTACGGGATCGGGCATGGGACGCACCGCGCTGATGTCGACGCACTCCCAGCGGGAATCGTCGGTCGTGCTGTCCGGATGCGCTTCGGCGATCACCTCGACGATGCCGACGACCGCCTTCTCCGACTGCGAATGATAGAAGAAACCGAGATCGCCAGTCTTCATCTCGCGCATGTTGTTGCGTGCCTGGTAGTTGCGGACACCGTCCCATTCCTCTCCCGCATCGCCTTTCGCGACCTGCTGGTCCCAGCTCCAGGTCGACGGCTCGGATTTGAAGAGCCAGTACGCCATCAGTCGTTCCTCCGTTCCCGTCTGAGCGGCCGTGACATCAGTTGTTCGGCCGCCTCCTGCACCGTCGTGCGTCCATGCGTCACCGCCGCGACGGTTGCCGACAGCGGCATCTCGAGGCCATGTCTGCCCGCGACGTCCGTGACAGCCTCGGCCGTTGCGAGGCCTTCGATTGTGACACCCATGGCGGGTGTTTCGCCGGAGCCGACCGCAAGCCCCGCCGCGTAGTTGCGAGACTTTGGCGATGTGCAGGTCAGAAGGAGATCCCCGAGGCCCGAGAGGCCGGCGATGGTTTCGGGGTCCGCGCCCATCGCGACGGCGAAGCGGGTGATCTCGGCGAAGCCGCGGGTGACGACGGCCGCGCGGGCGCTTTCGCCGAGGCCCGCTCCGATGGTCACCCCGGCGGCGAGCGCGATGACGTTCTTCAGCGCACCGCCGAGTTCCGCGCCGAGTATATCGTGCGTGAGGTAGAGGCGCAGAGTCTTCGTCGCGAGCGTCTGCTGGAGAGCCTCGCCGTCCTCGCCGGCCGCGAGCGTGAGCGCGGTGGGCAGACCCCGCGCGACATCCTCGGCGAAGCTAGGTCCGGTCAGGGCGGCGACGCGCGCCGTGGGACAGGCTCTCGCGATCAGTTCGGTCGGACGTAGTCCGGTCTCGCGGTCGATCCCCTTCGCACAACTGATCAGCGTCCGGCCGCCGAGCCTCGCGCTCCGATCGTCGAGGAATGCGCGAAGCGCCTGTGCCGGGACTGCAAGAAGGATGCAGTCGGCGTCCAGCTTCGAAAGATCATGGAGTACGGATATGCCCTCCGGGAAGGGAATGCCCGGCAGACGGCGGGCGTTTGTTCTGGTTCGCGCCATGTCGGCGGCATGTTCGGGATCGTGCGTCCAGAGAGTCACGTTCCGCCCCGCACCAGCGAACGCTATGGCAAGGGCGGTACCGAAGGCCCCCGCCCCGAGGATGGCGATCCCGTTCATGCCTTCGCTCCCCTTTTGCCTGATCCGAGAAGCGGCGCGCTCGCGCTGTCGAGCGGCCAGCGAGGGCGCGCGATCAGGTCGAGACCGTCGATCAGACCACAGCCCAGCCTTTCGATCCCGGCCCATGCGATCATCGCGGCATTGTCGGTGCAGAGCTCGAGGGGCGGAGCCACAAAGTGTGTTTCCATCTCGGCTGAGACAGTCTCCAATCCTGCGCGAATCGTCTTGTTGGCTGCCACACCACCGGCAACTGCAAAGCCGGTGAGCGGGGTCGTTTCCATACATGTCTGGAGCGCGCGCCGGGATTTCTCGCTGAGAACGTCTGCCACCGCCGCCTGGAACGAGGCGCAGAGATCGGCTCGGTCGCTCTGCCGCAAACCGCCTTGCGCTTCGACCAGGGCATCGCGCGCCCTGAGAAGGGCGGTCTTCAGCCCCGAAAACGAGAGGTCGCATCCGGGCCGGTCGAGGAGTGGCCGGGGAAAGGCGAAACGTTCGGGATCGCCGTTTGCCGCCTCCGCCTCGACTGCGGGGCCTCCGGGCTGCGACAGTCCCAGAAGACGGGCCGCCTTGTCGAACGCCTCGCCCGGTGCGTCGTCGATCGTTCCACCGAGACGTGTGAAGTCGTCGGCGCCGCGGACGATGAGGAACTGTGAGTGGCCACCTGAGACAAGAAGAATCAGATAGGGGGTAGGCAGCGCGTCGGTCAGGCGCGGGGTCAGCGCGTGGCCGGCGAGGTGGTTCACTCCGATGAGCGGGATTCCCGCGCCGGCCGCCAGCCCTTTCGCGCAGGACACCCCCGCGAGGATGCCCCCGATCAGGCCGGGACCGGCGGTCACGGCGATCGCGTCGACCTCCCGAAGGCCGATGCGAGCGTCGAAGAGCGCCTTCTCGACGCAAACATCGATCTTTTCGGCATGCGCGCGCGCGGCCAGTTCCGGTACGACGCCGCCGTAGTCGGCGTGGAGCGTGGTCTGGCCCCAGACGATGGATGACAGGATCTCGGCCCGCTCCTCAATGCGACGCACCACCGCCGCCGCCGTGTCGTCGCAGCTGCTTTCAAGACCGAGGACGGTGAGGGTTCCGGGCATGGACCGCCTGTTGCGCGTTCAACGTCAGGCAGGTAACACCGGGAGGCTGGCCAGACAACTGCAGTGGGCGCGAGGTGACCGAGACGTTTCCCACGATTCTGCTGACCCGTCCGCAGGAGCAGTCCGGGAGGTTCGCCAGCGAGCTTCGACGCCGGATTCCTCCCGAGGTTCCGATTCTGGTGTCCCCGATTCTCGAGATCAGGACGCTTCCATCGCCGGATCCGGAGGAGCGTCCCGGGTTTCTGGTGCTCACATCCGCACATGCCGCTGAAGCAATCGCGGACACGCCCGAGTTCGCGGGCGTCAAGGCCTATTGCGTCGGAGAGGCGACAGCGGACGCCGCGCGTCTTGCCGGAGCGGAGTCGATTGCAGCGGGGGGAACGGCCGCTGATCTGGTCACGCGGCTGAAGGAGGACGCTCCGCCGGGCCCGGGTCACTACCTGCGCGGGCGTCACGTCTCCGTCGATTTGGAGGAGGTGCTCGCAAAAGAAGGAATAAGTGTCACATCGTCAGTGGTTTACGATCAGGTTGCCCTGCCCTTGACAGATCAGGCCCGCGCCTCGCTGGCGGTGCCAGGGGCTGTTCTGCTGCCGCTCTTTTCCGCGCGGTCGGCGCGTCTTCTGGCCGAGGAATGCCGCGGTGCTACCGCCCGGCTGTCGGTCGTCGCAATGAGCCATCAGGTGGCGCAGCAATGGCCCGAAGGGAAAGAGGTCATCGCTGTCGCGTCGGCTCCGAGCGCGGAGGCGATGGCCGAGGCCGTTGCTGCATGTTTGAGAGGCTGATCGGCTTGTTGCACCGGACGGGCCGGGCTAAGGTCTGGCCGATAGGCCGAGTTTCGTTAACCATAAGACACTGAAAGGTTCTCCCGTGGCCCGATCTCGAAAATCCCCGGACAAGAGCGAGGCGCGGGAGTCGGCACCCGATCAGGACGACCGGATCGAGGACGCGGTCGTGGTCGGAGAAACCGGGCCTTCTGAGCCGGGCGAGACGTCCCGGGAAGACGCCGGGTCGCCACCGAGCGACGGGGCGTCTGTGGTCGACGCGACGGAGCACACCGAAGTTGCGGCGGATGAAGATCAGGCCGCCGCGAGGAAACTCGAGGAAGAGCAGGAGCCCGAAGAGCTTGCGGCCGCTGAGCATGAGGCCGGGGCGTCGTCGGTAGAGGCTCGGGATCACACCGATGAGGGCGAGGAAACGCCCGACACGTCCGAGCGGGACTCTCTCGGGGAAGAACCCGTTGAAGAGACCACCGTTCAGGAACCGCCCGCGGCCGAGCCGGTCGCGGACGCCGACGAGAGGCCTGAGCCACCCCCTCCTTCACCCCCTCCACAGTCCCGAGGCATCGGCGCCGGAGGCGTCGCGGCTCTGATCTTCGGCGGGATCATCGCCGGATTCATCGGCCTGTTCGCCTCGCGTTACGTCCTTCCGGACGGTTGGCCGGGACAGGGAGCGGAGACCGAAGCCGCGCTGGCCGAGATCGCCGCGTCGTCTGAGGAGGTGCGGACAACGGTCGAGGCCCAGAGTGCGCGCATCGCCGATCTTCAGTCGTCGCTTGAGGCTCTGCGCGGCGATGTCGAGGAGCAGGCCGCGATTGATCCCGGCATTTCCGGCCTGCGGGAGGAGCTGGGAGGAGAGCTCGATGCGCTGGAGGGCACCGTTTCGGGGATTTCGGATCAGGTGAACAGCTTGTCGGCCACGCTCGGCGATCTTGCGGCGCGCGTGGAACAGCTCGAGCTTCGCCCGATGCCCGAAGGTCTCGACACGTCGTCGCTCGATGCCGAGATCGCTGATTTCCGTGAAGAACTCTCGGCCGCCGTGGAGCAGGCGCGCGATCAGGTCACCGAGGCGCAGCGGCAGGCCGCGGCCATTGCGGCGGAGGCCGCCGAAGATGCGGCGCAGGCTCAGTCGGAGGCAGCGGAGGAAGCCGAGAGGCTGCGGGCCGAAGCGGAGGAAGCGGCGGCGACCGCTACCCTGCGCGCCGCGGTCGCCCGCGTGGTCTCAGCTGTCGAGAACGGCGAGCCATATGCAGAGGAACTGGCGGACGTGAGCGATCCCCCCGATGCGCTCGCGGCGTACGCGGAGACCGGCGTTCCGACGCAGGCTGCGCTGCAGGATGCCTTCGCGCCGGCCGCGAGGGATGCTCTCGACGCATCGATCAGAGGAGAGGCCGGCGACACTCCGACGGATCGTCTCATGGCCTTTCTCAGGGTTCAGACGGGTGCGCGGTCGCTCGAACCGCGCGCAGGGAATGATCCGGACGCGGTGCTTTCGCGCGCCGAGGCTGCGCTGCGGCAGGGCGACCTCGAAGCGGCGCTGGTCGAACTCGACTCGCTTCCCGAGGCCGGGCGTGCCGAAATGTCGGGGTGGATCGCCGACGCCCGTGCGCGTCTCGAAGCCGAACAGGCGGCGGCCGAACTCGCCCGAAGCCTGAACGATAACTAAGGACGGTCGCGATGCTCTGGTCCCTCATCAAGTTTCTGATCTTTATCGGCCTCGTCGCGGCATTGGCCTTTGGCGCAATGTACCTGATCGACACCGGTGGAGGCGTCCGGATCGCCGTCGCGAACACGGAGTTCAGCTTCGGACCGGTTCAGGCGGTCGTCGCGGCGATACTGCTCCTGATCGTCCTCTGGATCGTCCTGAAGCTCGCCGGGCTTCTCGTCGCAACCCTGCGGTTCCTGAACGGTGACGAGACGGCGATCTCGCGGTGGTTCGACCGGAGCCGCGAGCGGAAGGGATTCGAGGCGCTGGCGGATGGGCTCATGGCGCTTGCGTCCGGAGAGTCGCGCGTTGCGATGTCGAAGGCGGCGAAGGCGGAACGATATTTGCGGCGGCCGGAACTGACGAACCTCATCACGGCGCAGGCCGCGGAGATGGCGGGAGACGGGAAGAAGGCGGAAGAGGTGTACAAGCGTCTTCTGGCGGATGACCGCACGCGGTTCGTCGGCGTTCGCGGAATCATGAAGCAGAAGATCGCGGCGGGCGACACCGACATGGCGCTGAAGCTGGCCGAAAAGGCGTTTGCCCTCAAGCCGCGGCATGAGGAGACACAGGACGTTCTTCTCAGGTTGCAGGCCGAGCAGCACGACTGGAAGGGGGCTCGAAAGACCCTTTCGACCAAGCTGAAGTACGGAGCGCTTCCCCGCCCGGTCCATCGCCGTCGCGATGCGGTGCTTGCACTGGGCGAGGCGCGCGATGTCGTCGACGACAGCAAGTCGATCGAGGCACGGGAAGCCGCGATCGAGGCGAACCGGCTTTCACCTGATCTGGTGCCGGCGGCGGTCATGGCGGCGCGGGCGTATCTCGAGCGCGACCAGCGCCGCTATGCGACGCGTGTTCTGAAGAAGGCCTGGGGTGCTGCGCCGCATCCCGACATCGCCAGGGCTTTCGCCGAGATCGAGCCGGACGAGGCGCCGAAAGACCGCATCAAGCGGTTCCAGGCACTGACCAGGCAGAACCCGTCTCACAGCGAAACGAAGCTCCTGCTGGCGGAGTTGAACGTGGCGGCAGAGGACTTCGCCGCGGCCCGGGCGGCGCTTGGCGATCTTCCCGAGACCATGCCGAACACGCGTGTCCTCGCGCTGCTCGCGGCGATCGAACGCGGGGAAGGGGCGCCCGAGTCGCAGGTCCGCGAGATTCTGACGCGCGCGCTCTCCGCACCGCGGGGGCCGCAGTGGGTCTGCGACAACTGCCAAAACGTTGCAGGCGACTGGGAGCCGGTCTGCACGAACTGTGGAGCGTTCGACGCGCTGTCGTGGCGCGAACCCCCGGCGGCCGCGGCATCCGCAGTGCGCGGACCGGGCGGGGAGGTCCTGCCGCTTCTGACGGGTATGCCGGAGATGGAGCCCGGTCCGGTCGAAAACGGTGATCGCGGGTCCGCGGCACAGGCCGAGGAGGTCGTCGAGGAGGAGGTGAGGGAGACGCCTGCCCCGGACACTGCCCCAGAGCCGGGCGAGCCCGAGCCGGAAGGCGAAAAACCAAGAACCGCCGCATCCTGAAGACGCCAGGGTCCGGGGCGATTCCACCGCTTGACCTCTGTCGGCGTGACGCATAGTAGGTCGCGGACGCCGGTGTAGCTCAGCTGGTAGAGCACGTCATTCGTAATGATGGGGTCGTAGGTTCGAGTCCTATCACCGGCACCAAATCCCCATCCGAATAGGCTTCAAGACATCCGATTGGCACTTCGTCCAAAAGCGGTATGTACCGGTTCTGGACGCGTGCCGAAGAGTTTCCCTTACTGCTGCTCGATTGCGTTTCCCCATTCTTGAAGGAAAGTCCGGCGGTTCAACGGATCCAGATAGACCATCAGGGCCGGCCCGAGGCGAATCGGGCCAAAGCCGCCGCGGGCATTCTCGCTCGTCTCCCCGAGGGGGGGAAGCGGCCAGTCGCCCTGCGTGTCGCGCAGTCCTATCGCAAGAAGACTGTCGATGAACCTGCCGGCGTTCTGCGGATCCTGCGCCACGCCGGGGATGATCCCGGTTCTCAGGATCACGTTCGAGAAATCCGTCATCCGCAGGATCCGGACCCGGCCCCCGGAATCCCGCGCGAGCCGCTCGGCGGCATAGCTGCCCAGAACGTTGTAGGCCAGCGCCAGCCGACCTTCCGCCACATCGTCGATCATCTGGCCAGAGCAGCAGTAGAGCTGCGGGTCGAGCCGCCCCATCACCTCCGAAAGCCGCCAGTAGGCGTCGGTCGCGCGGGCCTCCTGCGTCGCGAAGAGATAGCCGAGCCCGCTTTCGCGCACGTCGTAGGTGCCGACCGCGCCATGGAAGCGGTCCGGATGGTCGCGCAGAAGCGCTATGAGCTCCTGCCGGGTCGCCGGGACCGCGAGGCCGGCGAAACCCTCGGTCGAAATGACGACAACGGCCGGCTCGGTCGTGAAGGCGAAGATCTGGTCGCGCCATCGCGCCCAGTCGGGGAGCGCGTCGGTGACCGGCGAGCGATGGCTCCGCGCGAAGCCGTCATTTACGAGTTGGAACTGCAGATCCATCGCCGAGGAAATGGCGACGTCGAATTCCGCGCCATTTCGGATTCCGCGGTGAAGCTCGGCCGAGGAGGCGACGGTGTAGTCGAGCGTGATCTGGGGGTTCTCTGAATGGAAAGCCTCCAGAAACGGCGTGAAGACGTCGAGATCGGCTGTCGAGAGAATGCGCAACGTCCGCTCCCCCGTGCCCTCGTAGCGGCGGTGATCCTCCACCTCGAGAGCGGCGGCGTACGTGGCCCAAAGGCTTAAGACGATGGCAAGACCAGCGAGACGCATGCTCCCCTCCTTTCGGGACCCTCTCCCAGTTCCAGCCGCCCGCCATGAGCGCGGAGAACGTCGTTGGCGATGGTGAGCCCGAGGCCGGAGCCAACGATACCTTCGACATTTCCTCCCCGGCGGAAGCGGTCGGTGAGCTCGTCGACCGGACCGTCCCCGAGGCCCGGCCCCTCGTCGATCACCGATATCCGCGCGCCGCCGTCCCGCCGGGCGACCCGCAACTCGATGGCGGTGTCTTCGGGGGAATACTTGATTGCGTTGTCGAGCACGTTGCGGAGCGCGTTGTCGAGCAGAATGGCGTCTCCCTCGACCTCCGCCGGTTCCGCGTGAAGCCTGATCTCGATGTCTCGCATCGCGGCGGTCGGCTCCAGGGCCTCGACCGTCTGCCGTGCAAGCTCGGCGAGGTCGAGCCTGTCGCGGGCGAGGTCGTCGGCGCGGAAGGCCACCGTTGCGTGGTCAAGGAGCTGCCCCGCCGAGCGGGAGCTTTCGTCGACGGCACGGATCATCCGGCGCAGGCGCGCGCGCTCGGTCTCGTCATCGATCGAGCGGAGCGCGATCTCGGCCTGCGCGCGCACCGTGGCGAGCGGCGTTCGCACGCGATGGGCGGCCTCGGCGATGAAGTCCTCCGAACGCCGGATCGACTGGCCGAGCCGATCCATCAGTCGGTTGAGCGCCCCCATGAGCGGCGCGAGTTCGGTCGGAGTGGGGCGCTTGAGCGGCCGCAGGTCGGACGGTCCGCGTCGCGACACCGCCTGCGCGATCTCGTTGAGCGGTCGGAGCGAGGTGCGCGCCGCGACGAACGAAAGCCCCACCGCCACTACGAAGAACGCGACCGAGAGCATCGCGGCGAGTTGTGACAGTTCTCCCGCGATGGCGCCGACACCGTTGCGTGTCTGCGCGACGGTCACGGTGACCGGCACGGGCTCGGCGCCCGCCAGCACCACGCGCGTGAGGGAGGCCATGCGCACCTCCTCTCCGCGATAGGAGCCGGTGTTGAAGCTCACGCGACCTGGCGCAGGCCTGTCTAGCGTGGGTACCGGCAAGTCGGGGTAGCCCGTCAGCATCTCCGCGCCGGCAGTGACGAGGTAGAACACCCGATCCTCGCTGATCGCGCCCAGCATCGAGAAGGCGGAATACGGAAGGTCCAGTCGCACCTCGCCCTGCTCGCTGCGCAGCGTCTCCGCGATGGTCGTGGCCGAGGCCACCAGCACGTTGTCCTGCGTGCGCTCCGCCGCCTGGCGAGCCAAGCCGGACACCATGCCCCAGGACATCAGTGAAAGAAGCGCCGCAACCCCGGCCAGCAGAAGCGTCAGCCGGCGCCCGATCGAGCCGGTGGCGGTCATGACCGGCCGGCCTCCATGCGGTAGCCGAGCCCGCGCACCGTGTCGATGCGCACGCCCATTCCGTTGATGCGACGCCTCAGCCTTCCGACATAGACCTCTATCGCGTTCTCGGTGACTTCGGCGTCGTGCGAGAATAGCCGGTCCATGAGATGCCCTTTCGACAGGATTTGTCCCGGATGCCGGGCGAAGACCTCGAGCAGACGGATCTCGCGGCTGCGGAGTTCGACCGATTCGGTCCCGCAGCGGAGCGTTCCTGCCATCGGGTCGAAGATCGACGCTCCTAGAGCGATCTCGTTGCGGGCCGATCCGCCGCGACGGCGCAGGACGGCACGGCAGCGCGCCTCGAGCTCGGAAAAGTCGAAGGGTTTGGTGATGTAGTCGTCCGCGCCGTGGTCGAGCGCCACGACGCGGTCCGATACCTGGCTTCGTGCCGTCAAGACGATCACCGGCACCTCCAGGTGGACGCGCGTTCGGATCAGGAAATCCCGCCCGTCGCCGTCGGGCAGCATCACGTCGAGCAGGATCAGGTCGTACTCCGCCGTGGCGAGGCAATCCTCTGCCGCCTCAAGGCTCGCGGCGTGATCGACCGCATGTCCGTCCAGAGCGAGCCGGCTCACGACCGCCTCGGCCAGTTCCGGATTGTCCTCGACAAGAAGATACCTCACCCGATCCTCCCTCGCGGCAGCGTTACGGCCGCGCTCCTCACCCGTGTCAGGCTTCTGTCAGCTTCGTGTGGTGACCATGGACCATGGGCGGCGCAGTACCGCCTGTCAAATGGGAGGAACATCCATGAACACCTTTGGGTGGACGCGCCGCGCGATTGTAGCCGCGGCGACCGCAACCTTGGCCATCGGCAGCTCGGCGCACGCGCAGTCCGAGCAGATGGTCGACCAACTGCACTTCATCGTCCCCGGCGGCGCCGGCGGCGGTTGGGACGGCACCGCGCGCGGCACGGGCGAGGCGCTCACCGAAAGCGGGCTCGTCGGCAACGCAACCTACGAGAACATGTCGGGCGGCGGCGGCGGCGTCGCGATCGCCTACATGATCGAGAACGCCGACAGCCTCGATAACACGCTGATGGTGAACTCCACGCCCATCGTGATCCGGTCGTTGACCGGCGTCTTCCCGCAGAGCTTCCGTGACCTGACGCTGGTGGCCGGCACGATCGGAGACTACGCCGCGCTCGTGGTGCCGGCAGACAGCCCGATCGAGGACATGGAGGGGCTTCTTGCCGCCTATGCCGAGCAGGGCAGTGATTTCGCCGTTGGTGGCGGGTCTGTTCCGGGCGGCATGGACCACCTCGTCGCCGCCTTGGTGATGCAGGCCGCGGGCGAGGATCCGACGGCGGTCAACTACATCCCCTACGACGCGGGCGGCGAGGCGATGGCCGGCCTGCTCTCGGGCGAGATCGACGCGCTGTCCACCGGCTTCTCCGAAGCCATCGCGCTGGCCGATCAGGGCGAAGTGCGCATCCTGGGCGTGACCGCGCCCGATCGCGTGCCGGCCTATGATCAGGCTCCGACCTTCATGGAGCAGGGGATCGAGACCACCTTCATCAACTGGCGTGGCTTCTTTGGCCCGCCGGGAATGTCGGAGGAGGACCGTCAGCAGTACATCGACATGTTCGAGGCGATGTACGAAACGGAGGCCTGGGAAGAGGTCCGCTCGCGCAACGGCTGGGTGAACATCTGGAACCCGGGTGAGGAGTTTCGCGGCTTCCTCGAGGCCCAGGAGCAGGAGATCGGTGACCTGATGCGGACCCTCGGGTTCCTGTGACCTGCGGCGCCCTGGCTGCGCCGGACGCCAGCCTTTAGCCAAGAGCATCGCCCGTCTTATCGCGGGCGATGCCCGGATTACAGGCATCCAGGGGAGGGGAGGCCATGACGCTCGATCGCTGGATCGCACTGATCTTCATCGCGTTCTGCTGCATTTATGGCTACGCGGCCTTCTTCACGATGGATCAGCTCCTGCCGCCCTTCATGCAGCAAAACCCGGTCTGGCCATCGACTTTTCCGAAGGTGCTGGCCGTGCTTGGAATCATCATTGGGTTGATAGTTCTCTTCGGGCTGGAGAAGCCGAGCGGAGAGGACGAACCCTCGGCCGTCGACATCAACTACCGGCGTCTGCACGAGTACAATCTCGGCCAGGCGCTGATGCTTCTGGTCCTGATGGTCGCCTACGCGCTGGCGCTCCGTCCCGCGGGGTTCCTGCTCGCCACGACGGTTTTCCTCGCCGGCGGGTCGGCAATCCTGGGGGAACGGCGCTGGATCACGATGATCCTGATCGCCGCCATCGCAAGCGGCGCGGTCTGGTACCTCGTTCAGGAGGTGCTGGGAATCTTTCTGCGACCGCTGCCCATTTTCCTGAGGTGAGCCATGCTTGAAGGCATCATGATCGGCCTTTCGGCCGCGTTCTCGGTTCAGAACCTCCTGATGGTTGTCGCGGGCTGCCTGATCGGCACCTTCATCGGCATGCTCCCAGGCCTTGGGCCCATGTCGATCATCGCCATCATGATCCCCATCGCGATCACGCTGGGCGACCCCACTGCGGCCCTGATCCTTCTCGCTGGCGTCTATTACGGCGCGATATTCGGCGGCTCGACTTCCTCGATCCTGCTGAATGCACCCGGGGTTGCCGGGACGGTGGCCACGAGCTTCGACGGGTATCCCATGGCGCGAAGGGGAGAGGCCGGAAAAGCCCTGACCATCGCTGCCGTCGCGAGCTTCGCGGGCGGCACCATCGGGGCGATCCTGCTTGCCATCTTCGCGCCTGCGCTGTCCTCGGTCGCGCTTCTGTTCCATTCGGCGGAATACTTCGCGCTGATGGTCGTGGGGCTGTCCGCCATCGCGGCCTTCGCAGGCACGGGCCAGGTCGCCAAGGCACTGATGATGACGATCTTCGGCCTGATCCTCGCCACTGTCGGCGAGGGGGCGCTCTTCAACATGCCGCGGTTCACCATGGGAATGATGGACCTGCAATCCGGCATCAACTTCATCACGCTCGCCATGGCGATGTTCGCTTTGCCCGAGGCGATCTTCCTCGTCCTCAATCCGGCGCGCTCCAGCCGGGGGAGCGAGACCGGCGGATCGGGCAAGATCACCGGCCTCCGGTTCTCGAAGGCCGAAGGGAAGGCCATCATCCCCGTCATCGGCAGACAGTCGGTGCAAGGCTTCTTCATCGGCGTCCTGCCGGGCGCAGGCGCGACTATCGCCTCCTTCCTCGGCTACGCGGTCGAGCGCAACATAGCCAAGGGCGAGGATCAGGCACAGTTCGGCAAGGGATCCGTCAAGGGTCTCGCCGCGCCGGAGTCGGCCAACAACGCCGCCTGCACGGGGTCCTTCGTCCCGCTCCTGACGCTGGGCATCCCCGGCTCCGGCACCACTGCCATCCTGCTCGGCGCGCTTATCGCGCTCAACGTCACACCGGGTCCGCGGCTGATGATCGACGAGCCCGACATCTTCTGGGCAGTCATCACCTCAATGTTCATCGGCAACGTCGTGCTGCTGATCCTGAACCTGCCGCTGATCCCCTACATCGCCAAGATCCTGTCGATTCCGAGAAATTATCTTATCCCCTTCATCCTCTTTTTCACCCTCATGGGAGCCTATATCGGGCAGAACAACGCGACCGAGCTACTGATGCTCGTAGGGCTGGGCGTGCTGGCGACGGTGCTGCGCTTCGCGGATTATCCGCTCGCGCCGCTCCTCATCGGGTTCATCCTCGGCACGATGCTGGAGAACAACTTCGCGCGATCGATGCAGCTCTATAGCGGCCTCGACTTCATCTGGGAACGGCCGATGACACTGGCGCTCCTCGTGGTGGCCCTGCTCCTCGTCCTGCTGCCGAGCTTCCGCGCCCGGCGTGCGCGGCGGCGCGCCCAAGGCGTGGCCGATGGTGACTGAGCGTCGATCACCCGCGCCACTCTCGGGCGTGCGGGTGCTCGACCTCACGAACGTGCTGGCGGGGCCCTTCGCCTGCCACCAGCTCGCGCATCTGGGCGCCGAGGTGATCAAGGTCGAATCTGTCGGCCGCGGCGATCTGGCCCGCAACCTCGGCGCAGACCCGGAGCTTTCTTCCAAGGGGATGGGAATCAGCTTCCTTGCGCAGAACGCGGGCAAGAAGTCGATCACGCTGAACCTCAAGGACCCGCGCGGGAAAGAGGCGCTGAAGCGGCTCGTCGCGCGAGCCGACGTGCTGGTCGAGAACTTCCGGCCCGGTGTGATGGACCGGCTGGAGTTGGGTTACGAGGCGCTGAAGGTCGAGAACCCCCGGCTCATCTACTGCGCGATCTCGGGATTCGGGCAGGACGGTCCATGGGCCGACCGACCGGCCTACGACCAGATCGTGCAGGGCGCCTCGGGCGTGATGGCGATCACCGGCGACGCCGAGAGCGCGCCGCTCCGCGTAGGCTATCCACTCGCCGATACGGTGGGTGGGCTGACGGCTGCAATGACGATCTGCGCAGCCCTGAACGCAGAGGAGCGGGGCGCCTTCATCGATGTCTCGATGCTCGAGGCTGTGCTTTCCACGATGGGCTGGGTCGTGTCGAACCACCTGATCGGCGGCGTCGCGCCCGAGCCGCAGGGCAACGAGAACCCGACATCTGCCCCCTCGGGCGCATTTCAGTGCGCCGACGGGCTCATCAACATTGCTGCCAACAAGGACGAGCAATGGGAGACTCTGGCTCGCCACCTTGACCGAGCGGACTTGCTCGCCGCACCGGACTACGCCACGCGCGAGGACCGCAAGCGCAACCGGTTCCGGCTCAAGGCCGAACTGGAGACGGTAATGAATACGCGAGGGGCCCGCGACCTTGCGCGGGAGTTGAATGCCATCGGCGTGCCGGCGGGCGCGGTG
The DNA here is from genome assembly GCA_964587905.1 of uncultured Rhodobacterales bacterium. Taxonomy (GTDB): domain Bacteria; phylum Pseudomonadota; class Alphaproteobacteria; order Rhodobacterales; family Rhodobacteraceae; genus DAINOF01. The sequence continues at coordinate 15,679 of CAZPOK010000011.1, forward strand.
ATGTCGGTGCCCGAGATCCTCGCCCATCCGCAGGTCACCGGGCGCGACTTCCTTACCACGTTCGAGGGCATGCCGGGCCTCGGCCGTCCCATCGACCTTGTCCGGATCGGCGCGATGATCGACGGCGTCCGGCCGTCGGTCGCGTCCCCGCCGCCCGCGCTCGGCGCCGATACGGGGGACATCCTGTCCGAACTGGGCTACAGCCCGGCCGAGATAGAGGCGATGCGCGCGGAGGGCGTGACGTGAAGGAGGCAAACGACGTCGCCGACTGGTGGCGCACGGCCATCATCGACATGGAGCCGGGGCGCATCCACCTGCGCGGCCGTCCGGTGCAGGAGCTGATCGGCACCACCGGTTTCGCCGAGATGATCTGGCTCATGGTCATGGGCGAGACGATCACCGGCCATCGCGCGCGACTCTTCGAGGCGGCGCTGGTGGCCGCCGTCGATCACGGGCCGCAGGCGCCGTCCATCGCCGCTGCGCGAATGGCGGCAACCTGCGGGATCGGCCTGCAGTCGGCCATGGCGACCGGGCTCAACATGCTGGGCGACGTCCATGGCGGAGCCGGGGAACAGGCGGTGGAGATGTACCGATTCGTCGAAACGAGGGGGCCGGAGGAACTGGCCGCAGCGCTTGACGAGTGGCGGGCAGAGCACGGCCGCTTCCTGCCCGGCTTCGGCCACCGGTTCCACAAGCCCGTCGATCCCCGCGCGCCGCGTCTTCTTTCCCTGGTGGACGAAGCCGCCGAGGCGGGCGCGGTCCCCGGCGCCCATGCCAATATCGGGCGGGCGATCGAGGCGCATCTGGCCGCCGAGCGCGGCAAGCCCGTGCCGATGAACATCGACGGCGCAACGGCTGTCATCTACGCCGAACTCGGCTGTCCGCCGCCGCTCGCGCGTGGCTTCTTCGGCGTGTCGCGGTCGATCGGCATTCTCGCGCATGCCTGGGAGCAGACCGAGCAAGGCGGGCGTAACAAGGGGCCGACGCCTCCCGCCTACCGATGGACCTATGACGGGAACTGATCGGCTTCTGACCGAAACCGTCCCAACGCTCCTCATCGGCGGCGCCGGAGCCGCGATCTTCCTGGCCGTAGGCTTTCCGGCCGCCGTGCTGACCGGGCCGGCGGCGGCGGTATCGTTCGCCACGCTCATCGGGTTGCGCAGCCACGTGCCGACGCGTCTGCGCGATGCGGTGTTTCTGGTGATCGGCGTTTCCATCGGCAGCACGGTGACGCCCGATGTAATCGCAACGGCGCTCGCATGGCCGATCTCTCTCGTCGTCCTGACGGTGACCCTCCTGCTCATTCTAGTGATCGTCCGGAGTGTACTCATGCGCGGCTTCGGCTACGACCGCACGACCGCGATGCTGGCGGCGACGCCCGGCCATCTGAGCTACGTCCTCGGCCTGTCTACCGACCTCAAGGCAGACATTCCCAGCGTGGCTCTGGTGCAGTCTGTACGCGTCCTTCTGCTGACGCTGCTCGTCCCGCTCCTGATCGCGTTTTGGGGGGCAGAGGGCTCATCCCATCTGCCCGATCATGGGGAGATTTCCGTCCCCTCCGCCGCCCTCGTTTCCGCATCCGGCTTGCTGCTGGGGCTGGTTCTCAAGAGACTCAAGGTTCCAGCACCGCTGCTTCTTGGGGCGATGGCAGCGTCTGCCATCGGCCATGGTTCGAATCTCACGCCCGGCGGGCTTCCGACCTGGACCACGACCGTCGCGTTCGTCGTGATGGGCAGCCTCATCGGAACACGGTTCCGCGGCCTCGGCCGAGACGGCCTGCTCGGCGCATTCGCCGCCGGCGTCACCGGGACGTTCGTCGCCTGCGCCGTCGCCGCCCTGGGTGCGGTGCTGGTGGCCGAGATCGTCGGCCTTCCAGCGGCGGCCCTCTTGCTCGCCTTCGCGCCCGGCGGTGTCGAGGTCATGGCTGCGCTGGCCGTGGAGACTGCGCTCGAACCGGCGTTCGTTGCAGCGCACCATGTCTTTCGGCTGATGCTTCTGAGCATCGCGATACCGATCTTGCTGGCATGGGATCGCCGCCCATAGGATCCATCGGCCGGCGCCCGCGATTGCGGCCGATCTTCTGAATGCGTGTTTGCGTCTTCTCGCGACAGGCTCGGATCTGGCGTCGCAAGAACCGGCGTCCGACGCGTCCGTCGAACAAATCTCGAGACCTGTCTTCCCGATCAGTCCGCGACGTAGCGGCCTGCGACGGTCCCGTCGGTCGTCGCGGCCAGAAAAGCGCCGCCGAGTTCGGCGGGGATGTCGCCGCCGGCGGCCGTCCCGTTGGAGTCGTTCCAGCCCGCGAAGATACCCGAGGACCGGAAGTCGCCGCCGCTGAAGTCGCCTGTTGGCGTGCCGGACTTGAGAACGACGAGCGTTCCGCCCCCGAAGCGGCCTCCCGTGATCGTCATTCCGTCGATCCGCACCTCGTCGAATGGCGTTCCTACGGCCGCCGAAGCGCCGAAGTTATCGAGAACCACGTCTATAACGCCCCGGTTAAAATCAACGGAAACGGTGGCGTCGCCCGGCCGCAAGTTAAAGTCGTCCCCGGTCTTCGGAGTCACGAGCACCTCTGAAGTCGCGATGCCGGTGTAGAGGGCGGTGCCGGACGCATCCGCCAAGAGGTCATCGCTGGTGAAGCGCCCGATAATGCCATTTTGCACGAAGCGTTCTCCGCCGCTAGTGTATTCGAGCCTAAGGTACCGAATATCGCTGTATTGAGATGGAGATTGTCCGTCCGGCGTGCTGACGATGGCGAAGTTGTCGCCGTTCTCCTGAAAAAAGATGGTCCCGTCGGACGACTGCGTCTCTTCCTGAAGGAACTCCGCAAACCCGTCGTCAATAAAGATCACCGAGCCGAAGTTGCCGCCGGCGCCGCCGTCGATGTTCCGCAGAGCCGCCTCGTCCAGATTCGACGAAGGCAACCAAAACGACGCGCCTTTCAGCGTGATCGGAGGGGCGCCACCCGATCCGCCGCCGCTGCAGGCTGCGAGGCTCGCCAGGGAAACGGCGGCGATCAGCGCGGGGGCCCGGCGGGCGAGGTCAGTAGTAGTCGTAGCCATATCCGCCTTCCATGTGGCGGCACTTGTTCAGCACGACGCCCAGAACGTTGGTCTGACCTGCGATTTCCTTTTCGCAGGTATCGATCTGCTCGATCGTCGTGGAATCGGCTCCGGCGACCAGAATGCAGCAGTCCACGTTCTTGAGAAACGCCATCGTGTCGTCAGTGACGAGCATCGGCGGCATATCGAAGATCATGATGTCGGGGTGATAGGTCTTCTCGATCTCGGCGAGCACCTGCGTCGTCCGGTCGGACAGCAGGATCTCGGATGGATTGCGTTCCGGCTGATAGTTCATGGCGATCGCCGCGGTTTCGCCGAACCGGACCGCCTGCTTTTGGAACGGGACGCGGCCCGCGAGCACCGCAGCGAAGCCGTCCTCGCCCTTGTGGCCGAAGATGCCGGCAATGGACGGCCGCCTCATGTCGAGATCGCATAGGATCGTCCGGCGGTCGGCCTGCCGCGCAAGGGAGACGACCAGGTTCGCGCAGGTCGTCGATTTTCCCGCCGCCTTGTCCGGCGAGGTGACGGCGACGCGCTTCCAGTCGTTCTGCCGCATGAGCTGGACGACGCGGGTCCGAAGCATGTCGACCGAGTTCGTTTCAGGTCCGGTTCCCATCGCGACGACGCGGGACTTCGCGATGTGCGCGCGGTCCCAGGTCGGCGTGGGGATCTCTTCCCACGGCCCCGTCCTGGCAACGGGCTCGCCGCTACCGGTGGCGGACGACTGTACCGGCTGGCGTGATTCCCGCTGCGTGCGGGCTTTTTCGATGGCAGCCTGAAGGCGTTCCATGTGTGTTACTCCATTCGCCGCTTAGAGGCCGAACCGGCTCATCGCGCGATCAGCAAGAAGATCGAGCGGCATGTACTCGACGTGCAGGAAGTAGAGCCCCGCCGGAATGCCCACCGCGATGAGCGCGACGACCGCGAGAAGCGCCCCTCTCTTGCGGTAACTCTCGTTGCGGGTGGCGATATAGGGGACCGTGCCCAGAGGCGTGATCTGCAGCGCTCTCGTGAGATCCGCAGGGCGGCGCACCGTCCTGTTCAGAAATTCGAGGAGCACCACGATCGCCATCGCGAGCCCGAGCGATGCCGCGAGGCCACCCGCGGCAATCAGGGGACGGTTCGGGCTGTCTGGCTGGCGCGGCACGGCGGCCTGCCTCAGCACCGAAATGCGTTCCCCTTTCGAAGTGAGTTCGATCCGTTCTCCGACGGCGGCAGCCGCAAGGCGCGACGTCGCCGCATTGTAGCGCGCCTGAATATTGGCATAGTCGCGTTCGAGGGCTTGCAGCGTGATCGAGTTGGAAGGCGTGCGGGCAATCGCGCCCTTAAGCTCTTCGAGCTCCCGGTTCACGATCTCCGTCTGCTCGTCGATGTACTCGACCCGCGAGTCGATCTCGCCAAGCTGGAGATTCAGCAGAGCCTGGTTGGGGTCCACCGAGTCGTCCACGGCCCCCGAGGATTCCGCGACCCTGCTCTCGAGTTGTTCGATTCGTGTTTGCAGCACACGGATGCGCGGATTTTGTTCCGAATAGAGCGCCCGCGCGCTTTGGAGCTCGTTCTGGAGTTGCTGGAGTTGCCGCTGGTCCGGGCTCAGCGCCGATTGAGGAGCGCCGGCGACGCGACCGGTGGCTTCGAAGATCTCGATGATCCTGCGTCGTTGATCCAGAAGCGAATCCCGGTCGCGTGCGAGCTGCGCAAGCCGCTCCGTCAGGAGTGATTGCCGGTTCATCCGGTAATCCATGCCTTCCGGCAGTGCGTCGATGTTCGCGTTCTTGAATTCGAGAATGCGCTGGCTCTGAAGATCGAGATCCTGGCCGAGTCTCTCCGCTTCCTGCTCGAAGAAGCTGAGCGTCTCCTCCGCGATCCCGGTCCGCATCTGGACATTCGCCTGCAGGACGCGGGTGACGTACTCGTTCACGACCTCGGCGGTGACGGACGGCCTTCCGGCCGAAAACGAGATTGTCAGTGTCCGCGCGCTGCTGTTCCGGCCGAAAGAGCGGCTGAATCCGGTCTGGGCGCGCATGCGATCGACGATGACGTCCGGGGCGAGCTCCGATCTGTTGGGGAAGACCTCGAACTTGTCGGCGATGTCCAGCAGGTTCGCCCGCGTCAGAAGTCGCTGTTCGATGATCTCGAGCTGCTCTTCGGCATTGTCAGACACAGTCGACGACGCGAGATCACCTGGAATCTGGGGAGATTCCACGAGAAGCAGAGCCTCAGCACGATAGGTGGTCGGAAGCGTCAGGGCAATATAGACGCTCACTCCGGTCAGAACGCCTGTGATCACGAAGATCAGCGGAAGGCGCTTGAGAAGAATCGAGACGTAGAAGCGCAGTTCACTGTTCATGGCAGAGCGTCCTCGGACCCGGTGTAACCAGCAAAAAAGACACCATCGGCGATCACCTGCTCGACGATCGACGATAGCACGAGCTTTTCGTCTGCGGTCGCGGCGTAGACCATCGCGAAATCACAAAGCTGGTTCACGAGACGCGGAATTCCGCGCGAGGCTTCGTATACCCGTTCGCAGGCCTGCTTCGTGAACTCGTTGCCTTGTCCGCCCGCGATCCGCAGACGATGGGCAATATAGGCAGCGACCGTTTCGCGATCCATCCCGGTCAGGTGGAAACTCGCGACGACACGCTGCGCGAACTGCCGAAGCTCGGGGCGGCGCACCATGTCGCGCAGCTCTGGTTGGCCCACGAGAACGAGTTGCAGCAACTCGTCCTTGTTTGCGTTGACGTTCGTGAGCATCCGCAGTTCCTCGAGACCTTCCAGCGACAGGTTCTGGGCCTCGTCGATGATGAGGATGCAGCGCCGGCCTTCGCCGTATTCGACGATGAGGAATTCCTGGAGGAGCTGGAAGAGCTGCACGTAGTCAGTCGCGCCGCTTGTATCGACGTCGAGAGCATACAGAACCCACCGGATGAGCTCGCCCCGGCCCCCCTGCGCGTTCGAGATGAGCCCGACCGTCACATCGTCTTCGATCGTCTTCAGAAGCTTCTGGACGAGCGTCGTCTTGCCGGCGCCGACCTCCCCGGTGATCACCGTGATCGGGGACCGTGTCAGTATACCGTACTCGAGGATGGAGTAGGCGCGCCGATGCAGCGGTGTCCAGTAGATGAACTCCGGATCCGGCAACAGCGTGAACGGGCGCTCCCGGAGGTTGAAATGCTCGGTGTACAGCCCGGTATCGGACATCATCGTCAAAGGTTTGCTCCGTTGCAGGCACTTTCACTCGCACTACGCTTCAGACTTGGCTTCGGACGTGGACACCGCGTCGTTCGCCTAACCAACGGACCTCAGCATACGCAACTTCTATAGTATAGCTGCGGTCAGAACACCTGTATTGCAACAGAAGTGCCCGTTTCTGTTTCCAAAAGGGATACGAACACCGCGTTGCGGTGGTTGTCCGTGCGATTCAGCCAAAGATGGCCTCCTTCGGCGGGCTCTCGGCTCCCGGCTGTCACGAATCGACCGCCGCGTTTGTTGCCGGACAGGAGCCAGAAACGGCCGATTCGGAGGGATCGTCAGTGAAAAATGCCCGATTCCGGCGAGCATGTGACGGCTTTGCGTGCAGGCGCTGAGGAGGCTCCGCGTGGCCGAATCGACGCACCATCATAGAAAACAAAGGCTTACGGGATTAGGAGAAGTTTAATCGAGTTACAGGAGGTTTGCTCTGAAGCCTGGCGAATGCTAAAAGCTGACGGGTCACCTGTGGGGTTGTTCGGGTGTCTTGAGGGGGGCGGAGCTGTTCGCCTGGTACCAGTAACAAAAGGGCACGGACCTTTTGGTCGGTGTGAGAGTGTATGACGGCTCATTTTAACTCTCTGAACGACGCAGTTCTCGCGGACGTATGGGAAGGGCGTGTCGAGACGACGCGACGCCCGGGTTTCTACAGAAATTATGGCAAGCGCGTCCTCGAGACGATGCTTGTGATCCTTGCATCGCCGGTGGTTCTTCCTCTCACCTTCCTGCTGGCGCTGCCAATCCTCCTCCGTGGCGAGTCGCCGTTCTACGCGCAGCGGCGAGTCGGAAAGGGTGGCCGAACCTTCGTGATGTGGAAACTACGGTCGATGGTGTCCGACGCGGACGAGCGCCTGGCGCGGTACCTGCGGGAGAATCCTGACGCGCGCGAAGAGTGGGCGCGGCACCAGAAGCTGCGGGATGATCCGCGGGTAACGCCTTATGGCCGCTTTCTCCGTAAGTCGTCTCTCGACGAGGTTCCGCAGCTATGGAACGTCATCACCGGCGACATGGCCCTGATCGGCCCCCGTCCGATGATGCCGCACCAGCGGGCGCTTTACCATGGACTCTCCTACTATGCGATGCGTCCAGGCGTATCTGGCTTCTGGCAGGTCTCAGACCGGAACGAATGCGAGTTCGCGAGCCGCGCGATGTTCGACGACAGATACGATCGAGAAGTCTCCCTGGCGACGGATATCCGCCTTATCTTCAAGACGATCCGTGTGATGCTCCGCGGCACCGGCGTCTGAGACGCGGATAACGCAAACTTTCGAATCCCACGGCTGGGAAATGTCGTGCGGTGGTTTTAGTGTAACGCTGGGTGGGCAAGCGTTAGGCGAAGAAAATGAATACAGGTTCACGATTTCTGGTCGCAGTTTCGCTTTCTGCGGTGATGCTTCTCGTGGCGTGCGACACGGCTGAGGAGCGCGCGGAAGGACATTACGAGAACGCGGTTGAACTCATCGGGGAGGGTGACGTCGACCGCGCCCTGATCGAACTCCGAAACGTTTTCCAGTTGAACGCGCAACATGTCGAGGCGCGCAGGCTCTATGCGCAAACCATGCTGGAGCGCGGCCGGATCCGGGAGGCATTCGGCAACTATACGCTGGTCTCCGAGCAGCTCCCCGACGACCTCGACAGCCGGATCAGGCTGGCCCGCCTCGCCGTCGAGGTCCAGGACTGGGAAGAGTTCGAACGCCACGCGACCCGGGCGCAGCAAATCGCGCCAGACGATCCCGAAACGGAGGCGGTCTGGCTCGTGAAGCAGTTCCGCGAGGCGGTGGTGGCCGAAGACGCGCCGGCACGCGAAGCGGTTGCCGGAGAGCTCAAGCAGTTGCTGGAGCAGCGCCCTGACGACCTGCTCCTCCGCCGCGTTCTCATCGAGGACAACATCATGGCGCAGCGTTTCTCGAGCGCCCTCGAGGAGGTCGATGCCGCGCTCGCCGCCGATCCCGATCAACCGGAACTCATGCAGATGCGCCTCGCCCTTCTGCTGCAGCTCGGAGACGAAGCGGAATTCGAGACTCAGCTCGTCGAGATGGTCGAAAACGACCCCGAAGACGCTGAATCGCGCGATGCGCTGATGCGGTGGTACATGTCGCAGGGGAGAACGGAGAGGGCAGAGGAGCTTCTTCGGACCAAGGCCTCCGCCGAAGGGGCGAGCACCGAGGACCGCGTCCAGTATATCGCCTTCATCCGCCAAACACGCGGCGCAGAGGCGGCTCGTGAGGAAATCGACACGATGCTCGGGGCCGGACACGATACGGTCGTTCTCAGGGCCTTGCGCGCGGGGCTCGACTTCGACGCCGGTAGCCAGGATGAGGCCATCGCTGAGATGGAAGACATTATCGCGGGTGCCGAGACCAGCGATGTGATCCGCGACGTGAAGGTCTCACTCGCCAGGCTTCTTTCGGCCACCGGGAACGAAGTCGGGGCACGCCAGAGAATCGAGGAGGTTCTGGCCGAGGATGCCACGCATGTCGAGGCACTGAAGATGCGCGCGGGCTGGCTGATCGAGCAGGATTCGCCCGATGAAGCGATCAGCGCGCTCAGAACCGCGCTGGATCAGGCGCCGCGGGATTCCGAGATAATGACACTGATGGCCTCCGCCTATCTCAGAAGCGGAAGCAGGGAACTCGCGGGCGAGATGCTGTCTCTGGCGGTGGACGCGTCGAACAACGCTCCGGAAGAGGCGATCCGCTACGCCAGATTCCTGATCGCGGACGAAAAGCTCGACATCGCGGAGCCGGGCCTTGTAGATGCTCTGCGGCGCGCCCCCGGGAATCTCGGCATCCTGACTGAACTGGGTCGCGTCTATGTCGGTCAGGAAGACTGGCGGCGGCTCGAGCAGGTCGAGGCCAGCCTGCGCAGGCTTGGGAGCGAGGAAGCCGTGGCTGCGGCCGATGCTCTGCGGCTGGAGCGGCTTCAACGGGAGGACCGCACCGAGGACGCCGTCGCACTCCTCGAATCCATCATCCAGCAGCAGGGCGCGAACGATCGCGCGGCACTGGAGATCGTCCGGACGCATCTGCGGAACAACGATCTGGAGTCTGCCGAGCAGTACATAGACACGGCGTTGGAAGAGAACCCCGACCAGCCGCTGATGCGCTTTCTCAGGGCCTCGATCTATGCCTCGTCGGACAGGCCCGAGGAGGCCGAGGTGATCTATCGCGAGATGCTCGAGGAAAATCCGAGACAAGAGGTGATCTGGCGTACGCTCTACACCCTTCTCAACCGGGAAGGACGGTTCGACGATGCGCGCGTCGCGCTGGAGGAGGGTCTTCAGGCTCTGCCGGAGGCAGCAAACCTCCAGTGGGCTCTCGCCGGCGAATTCGAGCGTGAGGGCAATGTCGAAGGAGCGATCGAGATCTACGAAGATCTCTACTCCCGCAATTCGAACTCCGTCGTCATCGCGAACAATCTTGCAAGCCTGATCTCGACCTACAAAACCGACGACGAAAGCCTTGACCGTGCCTGGTCGATCGCGCGCCGTCTTCGCGGCAGCGACCGGCCCGAATTTCAGGATACCTATGGCTGGATCGCGCTGCGCCGGGGCGAGACCGAGGAGGCTCTTCAGCACCTCGAGCCGGCAGCGGACGCACTCGGAAACGATCCGCTTGTGCAATATCACCTCGGAATGGCCTATGTTGAGGCGGAGCGGCCGGACGAGGCGCTGGCCCAGCTCCGCCGCGCCGTGGAACTTGCCGGACCGGCGGATACGCGCGAGCAATTTCAGGACGCGAGAGACGAGATCCGCCGCCTCGAAGAGTTGCTTGCGGGGCAACCGTCCGAGTGAATAAGCCCTTTTGTGCCCTTGCGGTAACGCTCGCGGGTTCAACGCGAGCGTTAGCGTTTGCTCTTTCTTGGAATCGTGTTTGATTAAGAGTAACGCTTGGCGAAACACGCCAGGCCCGAACCGCGGGGGAGTTGTCATGGTTTTACGTATTGTTGCGATTCTGGCGGCCGTCGTCTTGGCGACGTCGGTGAACGCCCAGTCGGAATTCACTCTTGGCCCAGGCGACCGGGTGCAGATCGAAGTTCTCGAAGATCCGTCCCTGAACCGGGAGGTTCTCGTGCTGCCCGACGGCAGCTTCTCCTTCCCGCTCGCGGGTGCGGTGAGCGCCGGCGGACGGACGACCACGCAGGTCGAATCCGCTCTGGCCTCGGCGCTCGCGCCGAACTTCGCGACGTCGCCGACCGTCTCGGTCTCGGTCGCAGCCCTCGGGGAGCGCGCCGTCACCGGCGGAACGCGCACGATCGATATCTATCTCATGGGGGAGTTGGCCGGGGGTGGCGGCCTCATTCAGGTGCAGCGGGGCACCACGATCCTTCAGGCGCTGGCCTTGTCCGGCGGCTTCACGAAGTTCGCCGCGACCAAGCGCATCCAGTTGCGACGCACCGATCCGCAATCGGGTCAGCAGACCGTCTACGCGATCAATTACAACGCCATTGAACAGGGCGCCTCGAACATCGGAAGTTCGCAGCTGGCGGATGGCGACGTGATCATCGTCCCGGAGAGAAGGCTATTCGAGTAGGATAAAAATGCGGCGACGGGGGCAGAGCAGAACAATAACGGCAGTATCGACGGCGGCTCTTCTGGCCGCCGCTTCGTACTCGGTATCATACGCGCAGCAGGCGGAGGAAGAAGCGGGCCTCCGGCTGACGGTGGACGTGGGAACGGGCGTCTCCGTGACAGAGAACGCCGGGCTTGATGATCCTTCAGAAGGCACGACGACATCGTCGACGACGTCCCTGGACTTCGGGCTGATCAGCGAGACAAGATCGTCACGGCTCATCGCGGGCGTGTCGACAGGGCTGCGCTTTCGGGATGAACCGGAATCGGACGACGAGGCCGAGTTCATCGCGCCGGACAGCTTCGTGACTTACACGCGGGAGGGCGCGAACAGCGCCTTCGCGTTGAACGTCAGATTTCGGGATGAAGAGCTCGACGAGCGCGTGCTCACGTTTCTCGACGAGGACCTCCGACCGGTCGATTTCCTCGTCGATGGCGGGAACCTTCAGCAGCTGTCCGCGTCGGCGCAGCTCTCTCTCGGGATCGAGGGGCCGCTCGGGTTCACCGGGAACGTCTTTTACAACACGCGTGATTATTCCGACACGATCGATCCGGAACTCTACGATCGGACAACCTTCGGCGCGTCCGCCGTCACGTCTCTGCGCTTCTCCGATGTCCTCACAGGAAGCATCACGGCGTCCGCGTCGGAGTTCGATGCAGAGGATGCAGCGGAAACCGAACGGACGACGACATCTCTTGGTGTTGGCTTGGCCTATGACATCTCGCCGCGAACGACCGTCAGCGGCAACGTCTCCTACGACCAGATCGAAACGACCGAGTTCGGTGTCTTCACCGAAACGACCGACGGCCTCGGCTTCGCGGTGTCGGCTGTCACCGAGCTTGCCAACGGCACGGTCGGAGGATCGCTGCAACGCACGATCAACACCGCCGGGGAGCGCACGGCGATCAGCTTCGACCGCGCCATGGAACTGCCGACCGGAAGTCTGAGCTACGGCCTGGGCTATACGTTCAGCGACGACGGTGAAGACCGCCTGACTGCACAGCTTGCGCTGGGCCGAGACCTGCCGCGCGGCAGCCTTAGCGCGTCGCTCTCCCAGCAGGCAGCGACAAACGACGAGGATGAGCAGGTTCTGTTCACCCGCGCAGCCGTCACCTACACCCAGGACATCAACAACGTCTCCGGTTTCACCGTCGACTTCGGTCTCGGACGCACGGAGGAAATCGGCAGTGGCGGCGGAGATGAGACGACGCGGGCGAACCTCGGGGTCACCTATCGACGCGAACTCACCAGCGAATGGGACTGGGCTCTCGGCTACCGTACGCAGTATCTCAGGGAGAACGCCGGCGACGGGCGAAACTCGAACACGATCTTCACCCGGATCGACCGGAGCTTCTCGATTCGTCCCTGAACGTTGGCCTGATGACACGGCCGCTCCCGCGACGTTCGCCAATGCCGGCCGCTGAGGTGTCGCCTTCGGAAAATCCCGGACGACGCGGCGCTCCGCGCATCGACCCTGTCACGTTGACGATTCTCCTGGTGTGCGGCGTGATCGAGATCACGCTGCAGCTTGCCGATCACGGAATCATGGATTGGCCGCGCCTCAGGGCGCTCGCCTACGCCTACGGCGGTTTCTGGCCAGGCCTCCTCGGTGACTGGACGGCCAACTTCCCGGGCCAGGCCGTCGTGATGTTCTTCACCTACGGCTTTCTCCACGGCGGGCTACTCCATTTCGTCGTCAACATGATCACGCTGATTTCGCTCGGGAGTGCCGTCCACGAGCGCGGCGGCATTGGGAGATACGCGACGATCTACGTCGCGTCGATCCTCGGGGGCGCTGTGGTTTTCGGTCTTCTCGCACCATCTCTCAGGCCGATGGTCGGCGCGTCTGGCGCACTTTTCGGACTCGTCGGAGCGCTCACCGCCTGGGACGCGATCGAGCGTCGGGCGCTCCGGCTCACGATGCGGCCGGTGGTGCGGATCATCGTGGTGCTCGTCATCCTGAACGCTGTGCTCTGGTGGGCGATGGACGGGCTTCTGGCATGGCAGACACACCTCGGCGGCTTCCTCGCCGGAGCGGTCGTGGCGCTCCTTTTCGGGGAGAAGTGCGAACTCCGCGATAGGCGCGGACTCTAGAGGAATGGTCAAACGCCCCTTAACCCGCGATTGCTACTCCTCGTCCCGGGTGAGAGACGAGGTGGATGGATGGCCGCGCAAGGCAATGCGCGCCCGATCATCAAGCGCAAGAAGGTCGTCAAGAGCGGCGGACATCACGGCGGCGCCTGGAAGGTCGCCTATGCGGATTTCGTGACCGCAATGATGGCCTTCTTCATGCTGATGTGGCTTCTCGGCGCGACGACGGAGAAACAGAGGAAAGGAATCGCGGATTACTTCAATCCGACTATTCCCATCAACAGGATCTCCGGCGGTGGCGAGGGCGCGTTCGGAGGCGACAGCGTCTTCTCGGAAGAAACGATGGCGCAAGTCGGCACGGGCGCCGGACAGGTCCGCCCGACGGCCGAACGACAGGCGCGCGGGACGGCAGGAACCGACCCCGACGACGGCGAACCGTCCCCGACAGACGCTGGACTCGCGGAGGTCGAGGAGGCGCTTTTCGCGTTCTCGGGCGAAAGCACGATCCGCGATCTCATACGCCAGCACGTCGTCACGCGGCTCTCGGATGAGGGGCTTGTGATCGAGATCTATGACCGCGAAGGCGCCACGCTGTTTGCCGCCGACGGTACGCCCGGCGAAGAACTCCGGATGTTGGTGCCCGCCATCGTCGAGGCGCTCACGCTCGTGTCCAACGGCCTCGCGTTCGAGGGACACGTCGCGGCCGCGCCCGTGGTCCTCAAGGCACGTGACCCATGGACCGATGCCGTCGCCCGCGCCGACCGGATACGGGGCCTCTTCGAAGCAGGCGGCCTCGACGCGCCCCGCTCCCGCAGGATCGTCGGCTTCGGCGACAGAATTCCGGTTACCTCGGATCCGATGGCGATCCGAAACAATCGCATCGAGATCGTGGTCCTGCGGGACAACGTGTGACTCCCGCGAATCTCGAGAATTAGCGGAGCTTTAATCCGCCGCGCGTATTCGGCTCGGCGACCCATGGGTCGTTGCAGCAGAAAGGTGCACCGTATGACCATTTCCTCGTCCCTGAACGCAGGCGTCGCGGGCCTCGCCGCCAACGCGAGCCGCCTCGCGACGATCTCGGACAACATCGCCAACTCCGCGACGTACGGCTACAAGCGAGCGGAAGCGGATTTCCATTCTCTGGTCATCAACGGCGGGACTGGCACGTATTCGGCAGGCGGCGTCCGCGTGACGACAACGCGGCTGATCGACGAGGCCGGAGCCCTCGCGCCGACGAACAACCCGACTGACCTCGCCGTCCGGGGGCGGGGCTTTCTTCCCGTGACGTCGGACACGGCCTTGATCTCGTCTACGGCGGATTACCCGATGAACCTCACCACCACGGGATCGTTCCGCACCGATGACAGCGGCTATCTCAGGACATCGACCGGCCTTGTGCTTCTGGGCTGGCCAGCCAATTCCGACGGCACCATCCCGACCTTCCCGCGCGACACCTCCGATGGTCTCGCGCCTGTGCAGATCCAGACGAACCAGTTCGCGGCCGAACCCACGACGGCGATCACCCTCGGCGTCAACCTCCCGGCGACCGAAACCGAGTTCGGCGCAACGGGCGAACCCCTGAATCTCTCGGTGGAATATTTCGACAATCTCGGCACGTCGCAGGCAATCGACGTGACGTACACGCCGACCGTTCCGGGGACGCCAGGCGCGTCGAACCAGTGGACGATGACGCTGCGCGACTCGGCGCAGGGAGACGCTGTCGTGGGCGTATACACCCTTACCTTCGACGCAACGCGCGGTGGAGGGGGCACACTCGCCTCGGTCACGCAACCGCTCGTCCTGCCGGACGGAACACCCGACCCCGGGGGCGCCACGATCGGCACCGCCTACGACGGCATCGCGGGCGTCTTTCAGGTCGGTGTCGCCGGAGGTCCGATCGACTTCACGATCGGCGGGGTGGGCGATGGCACGGTCATGACGCAGCTCTCGGACAGCTTCGCGCCCACCTCCATCAACAAGGACGGATTCCCTGTCGGCAACATGACCTCGATCGAAGTCGACGGGAATGGCTTCATCCGCGCGAACTTCGACACAGGCATCACGCGTACACTTTACCAGATCCCGCTCGTCGACGTCCCGAACCCGAACGGCCTTCTCGCGCAAGACAATCAGGCCTACCAGCTCTCGAACGAAAGCGGCTCGTTCTTCCTCTGGGACGCGGGAGACGGTCCAACCGGGGACGTCGTTGGCTACGCGCTCGAGGAATCGGCGACCGACGTTGCGGGCGAACTCACCCAACTGATCCAGACGCAACGCGCCTATTCATCGAATGCGAAGGTCATCCAGACCGTCGACGAGATGCTGCAGGAAACCACGAACATCAAACGTTGAGGAGGGCCCCCGCGGCCGATTGAATGAGCATCACCACCTCCCTGTCGAATGCGCTGACGGGTCTGACCGCCTCCTCGAGGGCAGCGGAACTCGTCTCGAACAACGTGGCGAACGCCATGACGGAAGGTTATGGCCGCCGAGAAATCGCGCTCGGCTCGCGGAGCGCTGGCGGCGCCGGGGCCGGCGTCCGGGTGGCGGCGGTCAACCGGGCAGTAGACGAGGCGGTGCTCCGCGACCGCCGCCTCGCGGACGCAGCGCTCGGTGAACGCCAGACCTTCTCGGCCGCGCTCGACCGCCTTGGCCGGTTATTCGGAATGCCCGACGATCCCGCGTCGGTGACGGGCCGTCTCGCCGCGTTCGAGTCCTCTCTCGTCGAGGCCGCGAGTCGCCCCGATTCCACGGTGCGTCTCCAGAACGCATTGGACGCTGCGTCAGGTGTCGCCGGCACCCTCAATCGGATCTCCGCCGGCATCCAGTCCGAGCGCATGGCTGGCGATGCCGAAATTGCACGCCAGGTCGGCAATCTCGGGACGACCTTGGTCCGGATAGACGAACTCAACGACACGATCGTCCGGCTCGGCGGATCCGGGCGCGACCTGACGGCGCTTCTCGACCAGCGACAGCAGGCGGTAGACCTGATCTCGGAGATCGTTCCACTGCGCGTCATGCCCCGGCAGGGGGGCGCCGTCGCGCTTTACACGGCAGGAGGCGTCGCGCTTCTCGACGGCAGCCCCGCCGAGATCTCCTTCGCGGCGGTCGGCGTCATCACACCCGACATGACGATGGCATCCGGCGCCCTCTCTGGTATCGAGATCAATGGTCGTGCGGTGCGGACAGACGGCTCCTTCGCGCCGCTGGGCGGCGGCAGCCTCGCCGCGGCCTTCGACGTGCGCGACAGGATCGGGCCCCAGGTACAGTCCCGGATCGACGCGCTCGCGCGGGAGGTGATCGCCCGGTTTCAGGAGTCCGCCGTTGATCCCACGCTCACTCCCGGCGGCGCCGGCCTCTTCACCGATCGCGGGCTCGCCTTCGATCCGTCGGACGAGGAAGGCCTCGCGTCTCGCATCTCGACCAATCCGGTGGCCGAGCCTGTCCTCGGCGGTGATCTCTGGAAGCTCCGGGCCGGACTCGGGGCCACCGATCCGGGCCCGGTCGGGGATTCCGCACTTCTGATACGGATGGCCGATGCAGCAGCCGACAGTCGGCCGCCGGCGAGCGCTGCCGTGGCCACGGCGAACCTCTCGCTCTCGGGGCTCGCGAGCGAGATCCAGTCGCTCGTGCTGAGGGACGGCTTCGAGGCGGAGTCCGAACTGGGCTACGCCTCCACGCGCCAGGCAGGCCTCATCGTTCTTGAACGGCGAGGCGGCGTCGATACCGACCAGGAGATGCAGAAACTCCTTCTGATCGAGCAGACGTATGCCGCCAACGCGCGTGTCATCCAGACGATCGATACCCTCATCGCCCGTCTCCTGGAGATCTGAGCCATGTCCTTCGTTTCGATCGGCGATCTTTCTCAATCGTTGCAGCTGCGGCGCGACAACGCGCGTTTGAATGCGGACCTCGCCCGGTTGTCCAGCGAACTGTCGAGCGGACGCAACGCGGACCTTCGCGAAGCCGAGAAAGGCGACTTGCGCCCGCTGGCCGCCATAGAGCGCACGGTCGTCCTACTGGAAGGCTACCGCACGGCCGTTCGAGAGGCTGCGCTGTTCGCCGAGACCGCGCAGGCGACGCTCGCCACACTCGATGCCAGCGCGGACGAGTTGATGGGCAATCTCTTCCTCGCCCGGACGGCGGGCTTGCCGGCGCAGATCGACGCTGTCGGTGCAACTGCGGCCGCGGCCTTCGAGAGCGCCGTGGCACGGCTGAACGTTCAAGTGGCCGGCCGCACCGTCTTCGCGGGCACTGCCACGGATCGCCCGGCGCTGGCGCCGGCGAAGGACATTCTCGACGCGGTCGAGGTCGCTGCAGCCGGCGCAACGACGGCAGCCGATGTCGAGGTGGCGCTCGACACCTGGTTCGCCGCTGGCGGTGGATTCGACACCATGGCCTACCTCGGTTCTGATGCGCTGCGACCGTTCCGGCTGTCCGACGGCGACACGGCGACGCTGAACCTTACGGCCGAAGCGCCCGAGCTGCGCGCAACCCTGAAAGGCATGGCGACGGCAGCGCTGCTCGACCGCGGTATCCTCGCGGCCGTTCCGGGTGAACGCGGCGCGCTTGCCGGGAGGGCCGCGGAAGCTCTGCTTCCGGCGCGCGACGGTGTCATCGCCCTGCGCGCCGGCGTCGGCGACGCGGAGGCGGCGATCGAACGGTCCCGCGTCCGCGTCGAAGTGGAAAGCTCCACGGCCGAAGTTGCACGGGCCGGAATCGTCGCCGCCGATCCCTTTGTCGCCGCTGCGGAACTTCAGTCGGTCCAGGTTCAGCTGGAATCGCTCTATGCCGTCACCGCGCGGCTCTCGAGCCTGAACCTGGCAGCGTACCTCCGATGATCGTGCGCGCGCTTGTCCTGCTGGCCGTTCTCATCTCTGTATGGCCTGCCGCCGCGCAGACCGTCCGGGTGAAGGATCTTGTCGAATTCGATGGTGTGCGGGGCAACGACCTCGTCGGCTACGGCCTTGTCGTGGGCCTGAACGGAACGGGAGACGGCCTCCGAAACGCGCCGTTCACCGAGGAGATCATGTCCAACATCCTGGAGCGGCTCGGCGTCAACGTGACCGGCGAACAGCTCCGGCCCCGCAACGTCGCCGCCGTCTTCGTGACGGCGGAGCTACCACCCTTCGCCCGTGCTGGCGGGCGCATCGATGCGACTATCTCGGCGATCGGCGACGCGAAGAGCCTCCTTGGGGGAACGCTCGTGATGACGCCGCTCAAGGCGGCGGACGGCTTGATCTACGCCGTCGCTCAGGGAACGGTCCTGGCGGGAGGCGCCAGTGCCGAAGGCGACGCGGCCAGCGTGACCGAAGGTGTACCGACCGCGGGTGTTCTTCCCTCCGGTGCCCGGATCGAAAGGGAGATCCCCTTTGAATTCAATGATCTCAAGACCATCCGCCTCGCGCTCCGCACACCCGATTTCACGACCGCCGAGCGGATTGAGTTCGCCATAAACTCGACCTACGGCCGCCGAACGGCTCAGATGCTCGATGCGGGGACGGTGCTCCTGGACGTCCGTGCGACGGGCGAGCCGACCACTGCTCACGCCATTGGCCGGATCGAGAACATCGGAGTCGAACCGGAGGTCCGCGCCCGCGTGGTCGTCGATCAGCGCTCAGGTACGATCGTCATGGGAGAGGATGTGCGGATATCGCGCGTCGCCGTCACGCAGGGCGATCTCGTGGTACGGGTCGAGGAGCGACCCGAGATCGTGCAGCCCAACCCGTTCGCGGCCGGAGAAACGGTCGTGGTGCCGAGGACGGTCGCGGAACTGGGTGAGGCGGACGGTGGCGGACTTCTCGAGGTATCGGGTGGGAACTCGCTTCGCGACCTCATCGACGGACTGAACGCGCTCGGCGTTCCGCCGCGCGACATGATCGACATCCTTAAGACGATCAACGCCGCAGGCGCGCTGCACGCCGAGTTCATCGTACGCTAGTCTCTGTATGTCACGGGGACCACTAAGCGCGGCACCATCTCCGCGAGCCGAGCTTCGGAGCGGCGGAACACGTCCGGAAATGAAGAGTGGGGAACGCGGCGTTGGTCAGCCTTGGAGATCCGGCCTTACACGAAAAAAGCCGCCCCTGCTCTTTTCAGCAGGGGCGTGTCCCTGTCCGTAACTTGTCCCCGGTGCCGCGGGCTGGGTGGGGGCTGTTAATCCGCGACAC
>CAZPOK010000012.1:0-34029 GCA_964587905.1 uncultured Rhodobacterales bacterium
ACCGACAGGTCGATGTGGCGCGTCACGATCACGAAGACCATGCCCGTGGCCATGATGGCGACGCTGACGGTCTGGATGGTTAGGTTGAAGATGTTGCGCGGCGTCAGGAAGCGCCCGTCGGTGAAGACGTTGAACACCAGGCACAGGACGACGAACGCCCCGATCATCCCCAGAAGTCGCGTGTCGAGCTCCAGCGAGGCGAAGATGTTCTTCCTGTTCGGTGTGGTCGGGGCGGCCGTTTCAACCATGTCGCTGTCCTGCAGGTTTACGGCTGCGCCGCCCCGCTTAGAGGAGCGGGTGGCGCAGCGCTATGGCTTCGGGGTCGAACGCCTCAGTTGCAGGGCGAGGGGCCGTCCACGACGCCCTGGCAGAGCGTCTCCTGATCGATCCAGCCCGCATCGACGACGACATCGAGGTTGTCCTGCGTGATCGGGACCGGCGCCAGGAACTTGGCCCACATCGTGGTCCCGGTCGGCGAGGTCCACTCTTCGGACTCCTCGACTTCGGACATGCCCAGACCGCCCGCGAGCGCGACCGCGATCTCGCCGGCGTTCTGGCCGAGGTCGCGGGCGTCCTTCCAGACCGATACGGTCTGTGTGCCCTGGGCCACGCGGTTCAGCGCGGCGTGATCGCCGTCCTGGCCCGAGACGGGTATACCGGCCATGCCCTGTGCGGTGAGTGCCGCGACCGCGCCGCCCGCCGTGCCGTCGTTCGAGGCGACGACGGCGTCGACGTTGTTGTCGTTGGCGGTCAGGATCTGCTCCATGTTCCGCTGGGCGTTCGCCGGAAGCCACTGGTCGGTGTAGGCCTCGCCGACGATGTTGATCCGGCCGGCGTCGATCGCTTCCTGCAGGACTTCCTGCTGTCCGCCGCGGAGGAAGTCCGCATTGGGGTCGGTGGGCGAGCCTTTGATCATGACGTAGTTGCCCTCGGGCGCTTCCTCGAGCACTGCGCGGGCCTGCATCCGGCCGACCTCGACATTGTCGAAGGTCAGGTAGAAGGCGCGTGGGTCCTCGATGAGGCGGTCATATGCAATGACGGGGATGCCTTCGTCGGCGGCGGCCTGAACGGCGGGGATGATCGCCTGGGTGTCCTGCGCCAGAACGATCAGGGCGTCGACGCCCTGTGCCATGAGGCTCTCGATGTCGGACAGCTGCTTGGCCGAGGACGACTGCGCGTCGGTCGACACATAGGCGGCGCCGTTCGCCTCGAGCGCGGCCCGCATCGCGGCTTCGTCGGTCTTCCAGCGCTCTTCCTGAAAGTTCGACCAGCTCACGCCGACCGTCAGATCCTGCGCGAAAGCGGGCGCGGTGACCGCAGTAAGGCACGTCGCGCCAAGAGCGGCGGCCAGAAGCGTTCTTCTGTGCATAAGATTTCCTCCCAAAAACACGGTCCCTCCACGGACCGAACCAGCGGATTCGCCAGCCCGTCCTCAGAATTGCCCGAATAAATTCGGTTGTCAAAATAATAATTTGAATCGATACTCGGTGCGCGGCCTATCGTGGCGGTGAATATGAGTTGAGGGCCAGATTTTGGGCGCCCCCGGAACCAAAGCCACATCTTTTAGTTCGCCAGGAAAACTAAATATGACGGACAGAGATTCGCCGGACGCTATCGGTCAGCATGGCCGCACAGGGTGCGGCCCCATGATCGAGCCCCTGTCGGAGAGGATGCGACCTCTCCGTCAGCAGGTTTTCGAGCGTGTCCGGGCTGCGGGTCTCATGCCGCGCGTTCAGGTCGCGAAGGAACTCGGCGTCAGCCCTGCATCCGTCACCACGATTACTTCCGAACTGATCGAACTCGGACTGCTCGAGGAAGTCGTCGTTCCGCGCGAGACCGGAGAATCGGTTCGCGGCCGTCCTCCCGTGGCGCTCGGGGTTCGCGCCGACGCGCATTTCGTGATCGGCGTGAAGCTCTCCGACCGCGAACATACTGCGGTCGTGGTCGACTTCTCGGGAAAACTCGTCGCAAGCGAAGCGGTGCCGCGCGAACCGAGGGCCACGGACGTCGAGACACTCCTCTTGGCGATGGAGCGTCTCGTCGACCGTATCACCGGGTCGGCGGGACTGACCCGCGGCAGGATTGCCGCGGTGGGCATCGGCGTGCCGGGCTTCGTCGACAGCGCGAGCGGTCGCGTCTTCTGGTCGTCGGTCCTGACCGAGCGCGGCTGCGATCTGGCCGCGGCGGCGTCGGAGCGGCTGGGTCTGCCCGTCATCGTCGACAACGACGCCAATCTCGTGGCGCTGGCGGAATTGTGGTTCGGCGTCGGGCGCGAGATGGCGGATTTCGCTGTCGTCACGATCGAGCACGGCCTCGGCATGGGGCTTGTCCTCAACCACCGCCTCTACCGCGGTGGGCAGGGGGTCGGCATGGAACTCGGGCACACGAAGGTGCAACTCGACGGAGCGCTCTGCCGGTGCGGGCAGCGCGGGTGCCTGGAGGCCTACGTCGCCGACTACGCACTGGCTCGCGAAGCGACCACGGCACTCAACTGGATGCACAAGGACGGGCAATCGATGCAGGTCCTGCTCGAAAGCCTCTATGATCACGCCAAGGCGGGGAACGCCGCGGCACGATCGATCTTCCGGCGGGCGGGCCGCTACCTCGCGGTTGCGCTCGCCAACGTCGTGAACCTCTTCGACCCTGCTCTGATCATCCTCTCGGGCGAACGGATGCGGTACGACTATCTCTATGCGGCCGACACGCTGGGCGAGATGGAAAATCTCATTCTCGCGACCGGCCGTCCGCCGCCTCCCATCGAAGTGCACGCCTGGGGAGACATGCTCTGGGCGCACGGCGCGGCGGCCCTCGCACTGTCCTCTGTCACGGAGACGGCTCTGTCGGCGCAGCGTGAGGTCGCAGCGCAATGAGATGCACGCTCGCCATTCTCGCACTGGCAGGTCAGGCAACGGCCGAGCCCGCGTTTGTCGATTGGAGCGCAGATCTTCCGGTGCGGCATGTCTACGGGGGCGGCTGGGAATACTTCGTGGGCGGCGGTGTCGCCGTGTTCGATTGCAATGGCGACACCAGGCCCGACCTCCTGGCCGCGGGTGGCGAGAACCCCGCGCGCCTTTTCGTCAACGAGACCGGCGGACCCGGCGAACCGCTACGTTTCGTGCTCGGCGACATTGGCGAACGGGCCGGCGTCACCGGCGCCTACCCGCTCGACATAGACGCGGACGGGATTCTTGATCTCGTCGTGCTTCGTGTCGGGCCGAACATCATTCTCAAGGGGGACGGCGCCTGCGGCTTCACCGACGCGACGGCTGACTTCGCGGTCGACCCCGGTGATCACTGGTCGACCTCCTTCAGCGCGACGTGGGAGCCGGGGCAGAGCCGCCCGACGCTCGTCGTCGGCAACTACGTGGACAGGAGCGACCCGGACGGTCCGTTCGAGGCCTGCGACGCCAATCAGATCTACCGGCCCATCGGACCGCGCTACGCAAAGCCGGTCGATCTGGAGCCGGGGTTCTGTGCGCTTTCGATGCTGATCTCCGACTGGCGGCGAGCAGGAGAGCCGGAACTCCGTATCTCGAACGACCGGCATTACTACATCCGAGGCGGATACGAGCAGATGTGGCGGCTCGATCCTCTCTCCGAACGCTCCGCCTCCGACGGCTGGGCCAAGGTTTCCCTGTGGGGCATGGGTATCGCGAGCGGGGACATCACGGGCGACGGTCTGCCGGAGGTCATGCTCACGTCGATGGGCGATCAGCTTCTCCAGTTCAACGAGGGGGGGCGCTTCAGGAACGCGCCGTTCGAAATCGGCACCTATGCCCAACGGCCGCACGTGGGCGACGACGGACGGCCGTCGACCGGCTGGCACGCGGAATTCGGAGATGTCGACAACGACGGTCTGCTCGATCTCTTCATCGCAAAGGGCAATGTCGACCAGATGCCGTCGAATGCGATCCATGATCCCAACAACCTCCTGATGCAGCAGCCGGACGGGACGTTCGTCGAACGGGCCGCCGTGGCGGGGATTGCCACAGGCGAGCGGTCGCGCGGCGCGGCGCTCGCCGATTTCGACGGAGACGGGCGCCTTGACGTCGTCGTCGTCAATCGCCGGGCACCGCTTGAGCTGTGGCAGAACGTAACCGACAGCGCAGGAAACTGGGCCACCGTGGACCTTCGCGACCGAGGGCCGAACACCCGAGGTGTCGGGTCGTGGATCGAGGTCCGGACCGATGCAGGCGTTCAGGCGGTCGAGGTCACTGTCGGCGGCGGTCACGCGGGCGGGCAGGCGGGGCCGGTGCACTTCGGCCTTGGCGAGGCGGGGGAGGCGGAGGTGCGCGTCATCTGGCCGGACGGCGGACAGACCGACTGGATCACGGTTCCGGCAAACGCGCCGGTCAAGGTGACGCGGGAAGGTCCGACGCCCGGCTAGCGCTCCACCGGCAGTCCGCTCGGAACTGTGTCCGGCACGCCCAACCTGCCCTCGATCGCCGTGTCATCGGTCAGCGTCTCGAGGAACGCGACAAGGTCCGTGATATCAGCGTCCGAAAGCGACACCGGCGGACGCGTGACAGCCATCGAGATCTCGGCCCTGAGCGCGGCGGTCTCCATGATCGTCCAGTCGGGCTTCGTGCCCGGCAGGTCGGGAAGGGTTGCCTGCGGCGTGTATGCGGCAAGGCCCGCGACCGGATCGGCGTGATGGCGAAGAAATGCCTCGAGCTGGGAAGATGCGCCCGCATGACCCCATGGGCCGGTCTTCACGACGTTCCTCAAAGACGGTGTCCGGAAGGCGTAGGCGTCCTCGGATCGTCCTGTCACCCGCATCCGGCCGACATCCTTCTGGTGGGTCTCGAACCGCTCGGCCTTTCCGGGGCCAAGCTGCGGCTCCCCCATCGCGTGGAACTCGTGGTCGGTCAGAAACGGGCCCGCGTGGCAGGTGGCACAGCCTGCCTCGCCGTAGAACAGCCGGAGCCCGCGCATCGCCGCGTCCGGCAGCGTGTCCTCGCCGCGTAGGAGGGCGTCGAAGGGGCTCTGGTCAGAGCGCCATTCGAAGGCGATGAAGGCGGCTATGGCGTTCGAGATGTCGCTGAAGGCGATGTCGCGGGCTTCGGCGGTCTCCGGATACACTGCGGCGAACATCGCCTTGTACTCCGGGATCGACTGGACGCGTTTCGAGATGATGTCCCAGGCGCCGCCGTCCCCGGTGATCCGCCCCTGCCGCACGGCCTTTGAGACGTCGTTTTCCTGGTAGTGCCCGGCCATCTCGTCGGCCGAGAGCACCGGGAACATCGTCTGCGCGGAGAGGAGGCTCGCGAAACCCGCCACCATCTCGTCCTCCAGCGGCGTGCGGAGCCCCGAGGGTCGCGAGGGATCGGCCTCGATCCTGCCGTCGTGGAACATCACCGTGAATTCATGCGCCCCGAGGTTGAAGAGGGCAGGCGCGTTGCGCGGCACCCGCTGCTCGGGGAGGTTGTCCGGGTCGGGCGTCCGCTCCGGACCGAGGCCGATGCCGCCCTCGCCGAGCCCGAGGGAGAGCCCGTCGCTCGTTGCGAAGCGGGGATGGTGGCAGGTGGCGCAGGAGGTATTGCGATTGCCCGACAGGATCTGGTCGTAGAAGAGGAGTTGACCAAGCCGCGCCTCCAGGGGATCGACCGACATGTAATCGCCATCCGTGATTGCTCGTGGAAGGTCTGCGGCGACCGCCGTCGTCGTGAGGAATACGAGACTTGTCACCGTGATCGCGCGCATTTCACCCTCCCACGTTTCAGCGAACGCGAGGCGCATGCCGCCGTCAAGCTACTCCTTGCGCGGCGCCCCTCCACCGAAGAGATTCGGCTTCTCGTAATCACAGGGCGCTTCCTGCATTTCCAGATGCAGCCCGGCGCCGTCGTAGGGGTGCGACCGGGCAAGGGCCTCATCGACCTCGATGCCGAGGCCGGGGCCCTGCGGGATCGGGACGAACCCGCCCTCGACCCGGATGCTCCCCCGGATCAGCGCGTCGTGGAACTCGGTCTCGATCGTCTCGGCGACGAGGATGTTCGGGATCGACGCGGCGAGATGGATGTTCGCGGCCCACTCCACCGGGCCCGCGTAGAGGTGGGGGGCCATCTCGGCGCCGAAGCTCTCGGCGACCGCGGCGATCTTGCGCGTCTCCCAGAGTCCGCCGGAGCGTCCGAGCGCGGGCTGGAGGATGCGCGCGCCGCCCGCACGCAGGACGGCCGTGAACTCGGCGCGCGTGGTCAGGCGCTCGCCTGTCGCGACCGGCACACGCACCGCCCGGGCGACTTCGGCCAGCGCCTCGAGGTTGTCCGGCGGAACGGGTTCCTCGAACCAGAGCGGCTCGAAGGGTTCGATGGCCTGTCCCATCCGGATCGCGCCGGGCACGGAGAACTGGCCGTGCGTCCCGAACAGGAGGTCGGCGCGATCGCCCACCGCCTCCCTGATCGCGTGGCAAAAGGCCCTCGAGGTCGCGATATCGTGCATCGACGGCTGGTGTCCGCCACGGATCGTGTAAGGACCTGCCGGATCGAACTTCACCGCCGTGTAGCCGCGGCCGACGAGATCGAGCGCCGACTCGGCGGCCATCTCAGCCGAGCCCCAGAATTCCGGCAATGGATGATCCGGGCCGGGATAGAGATAGGAATAGGCGCGGATGCGGTCGTTCATCCGTCCGCCGAGAAGCGCCCAGACCGGCCGATCCCGCGCCTTGCCGAGGATATCCCAGCAGGCGATCTCTAGGCCGGAGAAAGCCCCCATCACGGTGAGGTCCGGTCGCTGCGTGAAGCCCGCCGAGTACGCGCGGCGGAACATGAGTTCCAAGTTCTCGGGGTTCTCGCCTTCCATGTGCCGCGCGAAGACGTCCGCTATCACTGCACGCATGGCCTCGGGGCCAACGGAGGCCGCGTAGCACTCGCCCCAGCCGGTGATCCCGTCGTCGGTCGTGAGCTTGACGAGGATCCAGTACCGCCCGCCCCAGCCGGGCGCGGGCGGAGAGGTGACGATGACGTCGAGATCCCGGAGTTTCATCGATTCTCCTTCCGACACCCGCCGGGGTAACTGTCCCCGGAGGCTCCTCAGAGCGTATTTGCTGGAAGACGAAGACGGAAGGGGTCAGAACACGATCACGTTGCGCCGCGCCGCGCCGCGTTTCGTGTCGGCGATCGCCTCGTTGATCTCCTCGAGCGACCAGCGCCGGGAAATCAGTTCGTCGAGCTTGAGCCGCCCCTGTCTGTAGAGGTCGATCATCCAGGGAATGTCGCGCGAGATGATCGCGTCACCCATCTTCGATCCGATCATGCCCTGGCCCGCCGCGGCGAAGATGGCGGGTTCGTAAGAGGCGAGCGCGCCGGAGGCCGGCATGCCGACGAGATAGACCTTGCCGCTCGGCGCGAGATAGCGCGGCGCGGCCTCGAAGGCGGGGATGGCACCCACGGTGACGAAGACGGCATCCGCGCCCCGGCCCATGATGTCCTTCGCCTCTCGCCACGGTGTCTCGCCGGCGGCAATAACCCCGTCCGTGGCGCCGAACGTCTTCGCATCCGCGAGCTTGGCCTCGGTCATGTCGACGGCCACGATGCGGCGGGCGCCGGCGATTCGCGCGCCCTGGATGGCGTTCAGACCGACGCCGCCGGCGCCTATCACCACGACGTCCTGACCGGGGCGCACCCTGGCCGCGTTGACGACCGCGCCGACGCCGGTAATGACCCCGCAGGCCAGAAGCGACGCCGCGTCCATCGGCACGTCGTCGGGAACAACCACGATCTGCGAGCGATCGACGACCACGCGCTCGGCGAAGGCTCCGGTGTTCATCGCCTTCCATACCTCGCCGTCGGCCGCCCGGATCGGCGGTGGCGTGTCGTCCGGAGTCGCGCAGGACACCGGGCGGCCTTCCGAGCAGCTCGGACATTCCCCGCAGGACCGGATCAGCGTCACGACCACGCGTTGACCCGGCTCGAGCCCGCGGACGTCCGGTCCGAGCGCGGTGATCCGCCCGGCGGCCTCGTGGCCGAAGATGGCAGGAAGGGCGCCGCCCCACACGCCGTCGGCATAGGAGATGTCGGAATGGCAGATCGCCACCGCGTCGAGGCGCACTTCGACTTCGCGACCCTCCGGGCTGCGAAGCTCGACCTCTTCGACCACAAGCGGCTCGCCGAAGGCGCGGCAGACCGCGGCGCGGATACGTGACATGCAAATCCTCTCGCTTTCCCAAAGTCGAGCCTGCGCCGACCCGCAGCCGCCGTTCTCGCGCGAAAGCGACGCATTCCCGGTCGTTTACGCGACCGCCGAGCGCGGGCGAACGAGATAGACGATACCGCAGGCGACCATCAGGAGCATCGAGACGAGGAAGGGCGCACCCGGCAGGAAGACAGCCGCATCCGACGCGGTGAAACCGGCGAAGACCTGGGTCATCAGAAGGGGCGAGATCACCATCGCAAGCGAAGCCATCGACGCGATGACGCCCTGCAATTCGCCTTGCGCATTGTCGGGAACCGTTCGCGACATGATCCCCTGAAGCGCCGGAGTGACGACCGCGCCGAGGGCCGTCAGCGGGATGAGGATGAACGCGACAGTCCCGCTCGTGACGAACGCCAGAGCGAGAAACGCGAAAAAGTTGAAGACGAGGCCGTAGACCACGGTATTGCGCTCGCCCAGGAGGCGCAGGATCACCCGGATCAGGCCGCCCTGAACCGCGGCCATCGCGATCCCGAACGCTGCGAGCGACAGGCCGATCGTTGCGGGTTCCCAGCCGAAGCGCGCCGTGGTGAAGAAGGCCCAGATCGCGGGATAGACCATGAAGGCGATCTGGTAGAGCAGGAACATGGTCAGCAGCCGGCCCACGCCAGGCAGCCGGCCGACGCTCGCAAGGGCGCCCAGGGGATTGGCGCGCGTCCATTCGAAGCGCCGGCGCATCCCGTCTCCAACGGTTTCGGGCATGACGATCCAGCCGAGGGCGAGGTTCGCAGCGGCTAGCGCAGCGGCGGCGAAGAAGGGAGCCCTGGTGCCGAATTCGGCCAGCGCTCCGCCAAGAAGCGGACCGAGCACGAACCCGAACCCGAACGCGGCCCCGACGAGGCCGAAGCGCGCCGACTTCTCTTCGGGCTTCGATATGTCGGCCATGAACGCATTCGCAGTGGAGTGCGTCGCTGCCGCGACGCCGCCGATCAGCCGGCCCGCGAGCAGCAGCCAGAGGGTGCCCGCCACGGCCATCACGAGGTAGTCGAGCATCATCACCGCAAGCGAGATGAGCATGATCGGCCGTCGCCCGAACCGGTCGGAGAGGCTGCCGACCACGGGGCTGAAGAGGAACTGCATCACCGCATAGGCGCTTGTCAGGACACCGCCCCAGACCGCCGCCTGCGCCAGCGTCAGTCCTCCCACCTCCTCGATCAGGTCGGGCATCACAGGCAGGATCACCCCGATCCCCATCGAGTTGATCATCACGGTCAGGAGTATGAAGATCAGCGGCAGCCGGACGGTCATGGCGATGTCTCCCGGGCCGAGGCTGCCCTTGCACAAGAGATAAACCGTCTCGCCCGGCTCTCAAAGCGGGGTGTCAGGTCTTCCTGACAGATCGTGCGAAGGCCCGTGCCTCGGAAGGCGCAGTTCCGAGCTGATGCGCAATCTCGAAGACGCGCGCCCAGTCGCCGGGGAAATCCCGCTCCGCGAGGGCG
This sequence comes from uncultured Rhodobacterales bacterium, assembly GCA_964587905.1. Lineage (GTDB taxonomy): Bacteria > Pseudomonadota > Alphaproteobacteria > Rhodobacterales > Rhodobacteraceae > DAINOF01. The sequence continues at coordinate 9,627 of CAZPOK010000012.1, forward strand.
CGGAGGGGCGTGCCGGACTCCAGGGCCTCGCGCGACAGCACCTTGACCGTGGCCTGTGCGTCGGGCCTCGACATCCGGTCGGTGAGCGCGAAGGACAGCGCCTCGGCGTAGATCAGGCCGAGCCCGCCGTCGATCTGTGCCGCCATGCGGTCTGGCTCCGGGGCTGTGGACCTCGAAAGCTGCTCTCCGACGGCAAGCGCCCGCCCGGCGAGGCAGCACATCTGCGGCAGGGTCATCCATTCCGTAAACCACGCGGCTCCGTCGCGGCTCTGGCGGTGGACAAGAGCCGTCTGCATCACCGAGTCCAGCCCGACCATCTGCCGCGCGATCGCGACGAGTATCGACGATAGGACCGGGTTCGATTTCTGCGGCATGGTCGAGGATCCGCCGCCTTCACCGAGCGTCACCTCGCCGATGCCCGACTGGGTCATCAGGGTGAGGTCCTCGCCCATCTTGCCGAGGCTACCGGCGAGCCGGGTGAGCCACGCGGCAAGCGCGGCCGTGCGGTCGCGCGCGGCGTGCCAGCTCTCGCCGGGATCGCCGAGATCGAGCCGTTCGGCCAGAGCCGCGCGGACCTCGGGCCCCTTGCCGTCCATGGCCGAGAGCGTTCCGGCGGCGCCCGACAGGCTGATCTGCAGCACCTGCGGGCGCAGCGTAGTGAGCTCGTTTCGTAGCCGCAGCAGAGGCGCGCCCCATGCCGCGGCGACCGCGCCGAAGCTCGTCGGCGTCGCGATCTGACCGTAGGTGCGCGCCGCCATCGGCAGATCGGCGTTCATCTCCGCCAGCGCCGCAAGTCCACCGAGCGTGGCCGAGAGCCTGTCTTCGAGGATCGTCAGTACCTGCCGCAGCCGCAGGACGAGGGCGGTGTCTATGATGTCCTGGCTCGTCGCGCCCCAGTGGATGTACTGGGCATGTTCGGGGGCCTGCATCCCGGTGCGGAACGCGGTCACGAGCGCGGGCACGACGACGGCGTTCCCGCCCGTCTCGGCCGCGAGAGACGCCGGATCGATCTGAATCTCGAGGCTTGCCCGATGAATGGCCCGCGCACTGACCTCGGGGATCAGGCCGACCGCGCCCTGCGCCTGGGCCAGAGCCCCTTCGACCAGCAGGAGCGCACGCACCTCGGCGGTGTCGGAGAACAGCCGCGAAAGCTCCGCATCGCCAAACAGATCGCGGTAGATCGCGCTATCGAGGGGCGACGCCGGCATCAGGCCGCGCGCAGGTGGAGAATGTCGCGTGCCTCGGCCCAGGTGGCGACGGGACGCGCGTATGCCTCGCAGAGCTCGACCGTCCGCTTCACGAGCGCCGCGTTCGAGGGCGCTAGCGTCGCCCGGTCCAGCCGCACGTTGTCCTCGAGGCCGGTCCGGCAGTGACCGCCTGCGGCAATGCACCACTCGTTCAGCACGATCTGGTTGGGACCGATTCCGGCGGCGCACCATTCCGCATTGGGCGCGAGACGCTTCAGCGTTTCCACGTAGAAGTCGAAGACGGGCTTGTCCGCCGGCATCGCGTTCTTAACGCCCATGACGAATTGCACGTAGAGCGGCGACGTGAGCCGCCCGTCGGCCGCCATCTTCGCCGCCTGAAAGATGTGGCTGAGGTCGAAGGCCTCGATCTCGGGCTTGATGTCGTTGGCGAGCATTTCCGAGGCGAGCCAATCGACGAGGTCGGGCGGGTTCTCGTAGACACGTGTCGGAAAGTTGTTCGATCCAACGGTGAGCGAGGCCATGTCCGGGCGCAGGGGCAGCATGCCGCCCCGTTCCTTTCCGGCCCCCGACCGTCCGCCCGTCGAAAGCTGCACGATCATGCCAGGGCAATGCCTCTCGAGCTCCTCCTTCAGCCGCGCGAAGCGCTCCGGGTCCGACGTCGGCGTCCCGTCCTCCATGCGCACGTGGCAATGCGCGATCGACGCGCCAGCCTCGAACGCCTCGTGGGTCGACTCGATCTGCTCCTCGATCGTGATCGGCACCGCGGGGTTGTCCTCCTTGCGGGGCACGGACCCGGTGATCGCCACGCAGATGATGCAGGGTTTCTTCATGTCGTCTCCGCGATGTCGTTAAGGAGCCGGGCCAGTCTATCGGGCGCGGCGAAGAAGGGCGAGTGCGAGGTTGGAAGGCGGTGCACGCAGGCAGGATCGAAGCCGTGGCTCATCGTCTCCTGGTAGTCCGGAGGGATTGCCCGGTCCTCTTCGCAGATGATGTAGTGTCGCGGCAGGGTGGCCGCTCGTCCCGTCGCGTCGAGCGGCGTTTCCTGCGGTAGCGTCGGCTGACGGCAGAGTCTTTTCGTCGCAAAAGCCACCGCCTCGTCCGGGCAGTCGTGGTAGAAGAGATCGCGCGCCATTGCCGGCTCGAAGGTGAAGGACATCCCGTCCTTCGCCCGCCGGATGGCCGGGGCCAGCGGCTGGCTGGGTCCGGCACGCCGCATGTCGGCGAGCGCCATGCCGGGCCGGGGCACATAGGCGCAGAGGTAGACGAGCGCAGCGACGCGATCCGGCGCCGCCTCCGCGGCTGCGGTGATGGGATAACCACCCATCGAGTGACCGACGAGCACGCTCCGGTCGCCGAGCGCCGAGAGAACAGCATCTCGGTACGTCTCGAGCCGCACCGCCTCGAGCGAAGTGCGGTCGTCCCCGTGACCGGGCAGGTCGATGGCCCGCGCCGTGTGGCCGAGCGCTTCGAGGCAGGGGATCACGTCGCGCCAGGCCCAGGCGCCGTGCCCGGACCCGTGGATCAGCAGGAAATCGGCCATCACATGTCCAGAAAGACCGTTTCGTCCTCGCCCTGCAAGCGGATATCCCAGCGGTACCGCCCATCGCCCGTCTTCTTCGCGATCAGCGTCTCGACGCGGTTGCGCTGCTCGATGCGGTCGAGCACGGGATCGCCCGCGTGATCGTCGCCCTCGAAGTAGATCCGCGTCTGAAGGCCGATGTTGAGTCCGCGGGCCACGATCCAGACCGCGATGTGCGGAGCCTGGAAGCCGCCACCGCGCATCCGCACCCGGCCAGGTTTGATGGTGCGGAGGGTGAATTCGCCTGTATCCTTGTCGGCCGCGAACCGGCAGAACCCCGTCACCTCAGGGTCCGCGCCCGGATGTCCGGGGAAGATGCCGGCGCCGTCGGCCTGCCAGCTCTCCATCATCGCGTCGCGAAGTGCCCAGCCGGTGCCGTCGTAGACGGAGCCGGTGATGGTGACGGTCTCGCCCTGCGCGCCCTCGGCGATCGGGCTGAGGCCGAGATCCTCGGGATAGACGCCGTCCACGCCCGCGAATGTCGGAATGCATCCGATGTGGACGTAGGGGCCCGCCGTCTGCGACGGCGTCTCCATCGGAGTGTTCAGCGGCTGCACCATCTCACAGTCCCTCCATCTTGTTCTCGAACATGGTCTGCCGGCGTCCGCGGAGGACGATGTCGAACCGGTAGGCGAGGTAGTCCATCGGTTTCGACGCACCCATGTCGAGCGGCGCGACCAGACGGTCGATCTGTCCCTGGTTCTTGATGGTGTGCGCGATCGGGCAGCGGTCGATCAGCGGATCGCCCTCGAAATACATCTGACTGATCAGCCGCTGTCCGAAGCCGGTCCCGAAGATCGAGACGTGGATGTGCATGGGCCGCCATTCGTTGCCCCGGTTCGGCCAGGGATAGGCGCCGGGCCGGATCGTCATGAACTCATAGAAGCCGTCGTCGTCGGTGATCGTCCGGCCGCAGCCTCCGAAGTGAGGGTCGAGCGGGGCGAAGTAGGTGTCCTTGACGTGGCGATAGCGACCGCCCGCATTCGCCTGCCAGATCTCGACCAGCGTGTTCGGCACCGGCCGTCCTGTCCCGTCGATGACGCGGCCATGCACCCTGATCCGCTCTCCCACGGCGGGCGCCTCGCCGTTCGTGAAGTTGAGGATGAGGTTGTTGTCGAGCGGCCCCAAGATGTTGTGCCCGAAGACCGGCCCCGTCTCCTCGGTCAGCGTCGAGTCGAGCGACAGGAGCGGCCACCGGGGTGAACGGCTGACGGAGGTCTTGTAGTCGGGGTCGTATGGAACGGGGTGGGCTTCCCGGTTCCGCGGGATCAGCGGACCGAGGTCAACCGGAGCGTTGCGCATCCTCTGCCTCCATTTCGGCGTAGGTCTGTTTGGCGATCTTGATCGCGTGGTTGGCGCGGGGGACGCCCGCGTAGACGGCGACGTGCTGGAAGGCTTCCATCACGTCTTCCTTCGTCGCACCGGTACGCGCCGTGGCGCGGATGTGCATCGGGATTTCCTCGAAATTGCCGAGCGCTGCCAGAAGCGCGAGCGTGAGCATCGATCTTTCCCGGTCGCTGATCCCTTCGGAGGCCCAGACGTTCCCCCACGCGCCCTCGGTGATAAGCGTCTGGAACGGGATATCGAACTCGCTCTTCGATGCTTCCGCCCGGTCGACATGCGCATCGCCGAGAACGCGGCGGCGGACCTCCATGCCCCTGTCGTAGCGCCCGCTCATGTTCCCGCTCCCGTGCGAGCGGTGGCCCGGACATCCGAACCTGAAGCAAGATGAAGCGGTGAGACGTCAGACATGGCCGATCTCCTTCAAAAAGCCTGTCAACGCATCGGTGAATTCGGCAGGTTTTTCGACGCAGGGCAGGTGGCCAGCACCTCTGACCAGATGAAACCGCGCACCTTTCACAAGATCCGCCGTTTCCCGCACGAGATCCGGCGGCGTCGATCCGTCGTCGGAGCCCGCGATCGCGAGCGTGGGAAGTGTCAGCGTGGCGGTGGTGGTGTAGAAATCGGTTCCCGCAATGGCGGCGCAGCAACCGGCGTAGCCCTCGGCCGGTTGCCGGGTCAGCATGTTCCGCCAGCCCGCGAGCGTGTCCGTCAGGAGGAAAGGCTTGGAAAACCACCGCGCGAGGACCGCATCCGCAAGGGTCTCGATCCCGCCCGTCTTCACCGCGGCGATCCGCTCCTCCCACATCTTGGCGGTCCCGATCTTGGCGGCCGTATTCGAGATCACCATGCCGCGGACGAGATCGAGCCGCTTGACCGTCAGGCCCTGCGCGATCATTCCCCCGATGGACAGACCCACGAAGACGCAGTCCTTCACCTCGAGATGGTCCAGCAGCCGCTCGGCGTCGGTGATGAGGGTACCCATCTGGTAGGGGCCGGGCGGGCAATCCGAGAGCCCGTGTCCCCGAATATCGTAGCGGATGATCCGGAGACCCTTCGGCAGGCGCTTCACCACATCGTCCCAGAGCCTCAGATCGGTGCCGAGGGAGTTAGAGAAGACGATGGGCGCGCCGTTCGGGTCGCCGTCCTCACGATAGTGAACCCTAAGGTCTCCAAGCTTGGCGATCTTCAAAAGGGAATCCCCACGTATTGCTCCGCGAGCACCGTCTGCGCCGCGGATGAGCTTTCGAGATAGGCGAGTTCGCTCTCCTGGATGTTCTGGTCGAAGCGGGTCTGGTCGGGGAAGCGGTGCATCGTCGTGGTGAACCACCAGGAGAACCGGGTCGCCTTCCAGACGCGGGCGAGCGCCGTCTCGGAATACCGGTCGATCCCCTCCTCGTCGCCCTGATAGTGCCGGACAAGTGCATGCTGGAGGTAGTGCACGTCGCTCACGGCAAGGTTCAGACCCTTCGCTCCGGTGGGCGGCACGATATGCGCCGCGTCTCCCACGAGGAACAGCCTGCCCCACCGCATCGGTTCCGTCACGAAGGACCGGAGCGGCGCGAGGGATTTCTCGATGCTGGGGCCCGTCACCAGCGTCTCGGCGACATCGTCGGGAATGCGGCGGCGCAACTCGTCCCAGAAGGCGTCGTCAGACCACTTCTCCAGCGGATCGTCGACCGGCGCCTGGATGTAGTAGCGGCTCAGGTTTTCGTTCCGCATGGAGCAGAGCGCGAAGCCGCGCTCGTGGTTGGCGTAGATGAGTTCGTCCGCGCCGGGCGGCGTGCGCGACAGGATGCCGAGCCAGCCGAACGGGTAGACACGCTCGTACTCACTGCGGACGGCATCCGGGATCGACGCCCGCGACACGCCGTGGAACCCGTCGCAACCGGCGACGAAATCGCAGTCTATCCGGTGCTCGGTCCCGTCCCGGACGTAGGTGACGTGCGGCGCGCCGGTGTCGAGGCCGTGCAGCGTCACGCCTTCGGCGGTGTCGATGATCTTCCCGCCCATGGCGTCGCGTGCATCGTAGAGATCGTGCGTCACCTCGGTCTGGCCGTAGACCATCACCTGCTTTCCGGTGAGCGCCTTGAAGTCGATCCGGAACCCGCGATTCTGCGCGGAGAGGTAGACGCCTTCGTGCGGAAAGCCCTCGCAATCCATCCGCGCGCCGACGCCGGCCTCGCGCAGCAGATCGACCGATCCCCACTCGAGGACGCCTGCGCGGATGCGTGCGAGCACATAGTCCCGGGACCTCCGCTCCAGCACGATCGACTCGATGCCGGCCCGATGTAGCAATTGCGACAGGAGCAGACCGGACGGTCCGCCGCCTATGATGCAAACCTGGGTTCGCATGAGTCCTCCCTTTCGGACAGGATGCCTGAAGGTAGTTTGCGATGTCAATTAATTCGCGGCGCCCGAAGAAGCGCATCTAGGCCACGAAGATCTCCGTACCTGCCTCAGCGCAACGTTTGCCCAGCGCGTCGACCGGCGGCGCGTCCGTGAACCAGGTGTCGAAGTCTGCGAGAGGCGCGAGACGCACGGGCGCCGTCCGGGAGAGCTTCGAGATGTCGGCGACCAGGAACGCCCTCCGCGCCTCGTTCATCACGGCCTGCGCGACCCGCACCTCGCGGAAGTCGAAATCCAGCGCGTCACCCGCCTCGTCGATCGCCGAAGCGCCGATGACCGCCGTATCGACCTTGAACTGACGCACGAAATCCGCCGTCACTTCGCCGACCAGCCCGCCGTCCGCGCGGCGCAGGATGCCGCCCGCCAGCAGGATCTCCGCGCTCGCGTTCGCCGCGAGAATGTTCGCGACGTTGATGTTGTTGGTGACGACCATGAGGCCCTCGTGCTTCAGGAGCGCCCGCGCGACGGCCTCGACCGTCGTCCCGATATCGAGAAACAGCGATGCTCCGTTCGGAATCCGCCGCGCGCAGGCGAGGCCGATCCGCTCCTTCTCGGCCTCGTGCAGGCGCCGGCGGTCCTCGTAGCCGATGTTCCGGGTTCCGGACGGCAGAATCGCTCCGCCATAGACGCGCGTCAGAAGTCCTTGATCGCCAAGGGCGTTGAGATCGCGGCGAACCGTCTGGACCGTCACGCCGAAGGTGCGTGCAAGCTCTTCCGCGGAAACCTTTCCGGCGGCTCTCGCCCGGGCAAGGATTTCATCGAGGCGATAGTTCAGAGCCACCCGTGCCTCCCGGTTCGGTTCGTGTCGAAGCGAACATAGCGAACGTGAACGCGGCTGAGAAGATGTTGGAGCTTTCGGCTTCGGGCAATTGACCAGCGGCATCAACGCGACCAACTATGAGAAACCGAAAAGAAGCGAACCGTAACGTTGACAAACCGCGCCATCGGGTCGATTCATCATCCTTCCAGAAAGGATGGGACACGATGTCGACTGCACCCTACGACCTCTTCGTCATTGGCGGCGGCATCAATGGCTGCGGCATCGCCCGCGACGCATCGGGGCGAGGATTGAAGGTCGCGCTCGCCGAGATGAACGACCTCGCCTCGGCAACGTCTTCGGCCTCGACCAAGCTCTTTCACGGCGGACTCCGGTATCTTGAATACTTCGAGATCCGTCTTGTCCGCGAAAGCCTGATCGAGCGCGAGACGCTCCTGCGGGCAATGCCGCACATCAGCTGGCCGATGCGCTTTGTGCTGCCCTACAGCCGCGACATGCGTTTCGAAGGCGAAACGCCGACGTCGAAGCTCCTGAATACGGTGATGCCCTGGATGAAGGGCCGGCGGCCTGCGTGGCTGATCCGGCTCGGCCTCTTCATGTACGATCATCTCGGCGGGCGGAAGATCCTGCCGGGCACGCGAACGCTCGATCTGACCCGCGACCCGGCGGGCGAGCCACTGCAGCCGACGTTCTCGAAAGCGTTCGAATACTCCGACTGCTGGGTGGAGGATTCGCGCCTCGTGGTGCTCAATGCCCGTGACGCGGCGGCGCGCGGGGCCACGATCATGACGCGGACGAAGGTCGTGTCCGCGGAACGCGAAGGTGACGCCTGGAGAATCGTGACGGAGGGCGCCCGGGGGCGCGAAGAGCACCGGGCGAAGATGCTCGTCAACGCCGGCGGTCCTTGGGTGCAGGACGTCATCCGCACGAAGATTCGGCTCAACTCGACCGAGGGCGTCCGGCTCGTCCGTGGCAGTCACATCGTTGTCCGAAAGCTCTTCGACCACGGCAAGAGCTACTTCTTTCAGGGACGCGACGGCCGAATCATCTTCGCGATCCCCTACGAGACGGACTTCACCTTGATCGGGACGACCGACCGGGACCACCGCTCGGACCCGTCGGAGGCCGAAGCGACAGACGCCGAACAGGAGTATCTGTGCAGGTTCGCGTCGCAATACTTCGAAAGACCGGTAACGCGCGACGACATCGTCTGGACCTATTCGGGAGTCCGGCCGCTCTACGATGACGGAGCGAAATCGGCGACGGCCGCGACCCGGGACTACGTTCTGTCGCTCGATGACAACGGACCGCCTGTTCTCAACGTCTTCGGCGGCAAGATCACGACCTACCGCCGCCTTGCGCAGTCAGCGATGGCGAAGGTTGTGCCCTTCTTTCGCGATCTGCCGGGCGACTGGACGGCGGGCGTTGCCCTTCCCGGCGGCGACTTTCCGGTGGCCGGGGTGGACGACCTCGTGTCAGGACTCGTCGACGACCACCCGTTTCTTGACCGGCGCTGGGCGCTGCGCCTCGTGCGCGCATACGGCACCGAAGCGCGGAAGATCCTCGGCGACGCGAAGGGCGCGGCCGACCTGGGAGAGGATTTCGGCGCAACGCTCACCGCCCGCGAGGTCGAGTGGCTGATGGACAAGGAGTACGCTCGACGCGCCGCGGACGTCGTCTGGCGCCGGTCAAAGCTCGGCCTTCGCATGACGTCCGACGAGATCGCGCGCCTCGATGCCTGGATGGTGTCGCGTGACACTGCCGCGGCGGCGGAATAGTCATAGGAAAACAAGGGGAGGGACAGGCCTTGGCCTACATCATGGCGATAGATCAGGGCACGACCTCGAGCCGTGCGATGCTTTTCGACGAGAGGCTCGAGATCCGGGCCGTCGCCCAGGAGGAGTTCCCGCAGCATTATCCCGCATCGGGATGGGTCGAACACGATCCCGCCGATCTCTGGTCGACCGTCGCCGGCACGTGCCGCGAGGTGATCGAGCGGGCGGGCATCGACGCCAGAGAAATCGCGGCCATCGGCATCACGAACCAGCGCGAGACGACGCTCGTCTGGGACAAGTCCACGGGGCAACCCGTCCACAACGCGATCGTCTGGCAGGACCGCCGGACCGCCGCCTATTGCGCGGAGCTGCGCGAAGCGGGTCACGAAGCGATGGTCAACGAGCGGACGGGCCTTCTGCTCGACCCGTATTTCTCCGCCACCAAGCTCCGCTATATTCTGGAAGAGGTCGACGGCGCGCGCGCCAAGGCCGAACGGGGCGAACTCCTCTTCGGCACGGTCGATACCTACCTGATCTGGCGCATGACGGGCGGCAAGGAACACGTCACCGACGCCTCGAACGCCTCACGCACGCTTCTTTACAATCTCCGCGAGGGTCGCTGGGACGAGGAAGTCTGCCGTCTTCTCGGCATCCCGATGTCGCTGCTGCCCGAGGTCAAGGACTGCGCCGCCGATTTCGGGATGGCGCGCGCCGACCTCTTCGGCCGCGAGATCCCGATCTTCGGCGTCGCGGGCGACCAGCAGGCCGCGACCGTCGGGCAGGCCTGTTTCGAGCCGGGCATGCTCAAATCCACATATGGGACAGGCTGCTTCGCGCTTCTCAACACAGGCGATGCTCCGGTGTTTTCGCAGAACCGCCTCCTGTCCACCGTCGCCTACCAACTCGACGGAAAACCGACCTACGCGCTCGAAGGATCGATCTTCATCGCGGGGGCGGTCGTGCAGTGGCTGCGCGACGGGATCAGGATCATTCGGTCCGCCCCGGAGACGCAGCCGCTCGCCGAGGCCGCCGACCCGACGCAGGACGTCGTCCTGGTTCCCGCCTTCACCGGCCTCGGCGCGCCCTACTGGAACCCGGACTGCCGTGGCGCGGTGTTCGGCCTCACGCGCAACTCCGGGCCCGAGGAACTCGCCCGCGCGGCGCTCGAGAGCGTGGGCTATCAGACCCGCGACCTGCTCGAGGCGATGACCGCGGACTGGCCGGACGGCGACGGGCAGAACGTGCTTCGTGTCGATGGCGGGATGACCGTCTCCGACTGGACGATGCAGTTCCTCGCAGACATCATCGGTGCGCCGGTCGATCGGCCGAAGGTAGCGGAGACCACGGCCCTCGGCGCCGCGTGGCTCGCCGGAATGAAGGCCGGGGTCTATGCCGACCGCGAGGGATTCGCGCAGATGTGGTCAGTAGAGCGGCGGTTCGAGCCAAAAATGGACACATCGTTGCGAGATCGGAAATATGCCCTTTGGAAACGCGCCGTTAACGCAACAATGACCGTATGACGCTTGGAAACTCCCGGCGCCCCTTCTAAATCGCGGCCAAATGCGGTAGCCGATACCGCTAACCGACTCAACATCTGGACAGGTGCTGCATGACCGGAAAGACGTCGCAGTTTCGCGAAAGCGTCCTGACGCATCTCAGGTATTCTCTCGGCAAGGATGCCGATCACGCCAGCATCTACGACTGGCGCGTCGCGCTTTCGCTCGCCGTCAGGGACCGTCTCGTCGATAGCTGGTTCGCGGCCACGCGTGCGACCTACGCCACCGGGCACAAGCGCGTCTACTATCTCTCGATGGAATTCCTGATCGGCCGGCTGCTCGAGGACGCGATGGTGAACACGGGCCTCCTCGACGAGGCGCGGGACGCGTTTCAGTCCCTCGGCCTGCCGTTCGAGACCGTCGTCCGCAACGAGCCCGATGCGGCGCTCGGCAACGGCGGGCTCGGACGCCTTGCCGCATGCTTCATGGAAAGCCTCGCCACGCTGGGCGTACCGGCCTATGGCTACGGCATCCGCTACGAGCACGGCCTCTTCCGCCAGCGGTTCGACAACGGCCGTCAGGTGGAAGAGCCGGAGGACTGGCTCACGCAGCGCCACGTCTGGGAATTCGAGCGGCCCGAGGCGCAGTTCGAGATCGGGTTCGGCGGCGAGGTGCACGAGGCCGGCAGTCGTGCCGTCTGGCGCCCCACCGAAGCCGTGATCGCGCAGGCCTACGATACGCCGATCATCGGCTGGCAGGCACGGTGGGGAAACACCCTCCGCCTCTGGGGCGCCCTTCCGACGACGCTTTTCGATCTCGAGCAGTTCAACCGCGGCGACTACGCCGCGGCCGCAGAGCCCGAGGCGCTCGCGCGCACCATCTCTCGCGTGCTCTATCCCGACGACACGACAGAAGGCGGCAAGGCGCTTCGCCTCAAGCAGGAGTATTTCTTTACCGCAGCATCGCTGCGCGACCTGCTTCGCCGCTTCGAGACCCAGTTCGAGGACTTGCGGCAGCTGCCCGAGAAGGTCGCGATTCAGTTGAACGACACGCATCCGGCGATTGCCGGGCCCGAGCTTGTCCGTCTGCTTTTCGACGAGCGCGGCATCCCCTTCGACGAGGCGGTCGAAATCTCGCGCCGCTGTCTGTCCTACACCAACCACACGCTCCTTCCCGAAGCGCTCGAGACGTGGTCGGAGGGACTCATGGGCTATCTCCTTCCCCGTCACATGCAGGTCATCCAGCGCATCGACGAGATGCACGCCCGCGCGAACCCCTCGCGCAGGACGGCGGCGATTTCGGACGGCAACGTCAACATGGGTGAGTTGTCCTTCGTGATGGCGCACAAGGTGAACGGCGTTTCCGCACTGCATACCGACCTCATGAAGGAGACGGTTTTCGCGGAGCTGCATCGACTCCATCCCGAGCGGATCGTGAACGAGACGAACGGCGTCACTCCGCGGCGTTGGGTTCTCGGCTGCAACCCGAACCTCGCCGGCCTCATCACCGATGCGATCGGCCCGGACTGGATCGGCGACGCCGAGCGCCTGTCCGCGCTCGAGCCGCATCTTGACGATCCGGGTTTCCTCGACCGGTTTGCCAAGGTCAAGCGCGCCAACAAGTCCGACCTGTCGGACTGGCTGAAGACTGCCCACGGCTTCAGCGCGGATCCGGACGCGATGTTCGACATCCAGATCAAGCGCATCCACGAATACAAGCGCCAGCACATGAACGTGCTCGAGGCGATCGCGCTCTGGCAGGAGATCCGTGACAACCCGGGCGCCGGCTGGACGCCACGCGTCAAGATGTTCGCCGGCAAGGCGGCTCCGGGTTACGTCTTTGCCAAGGAGATCATCCGTCTCGCCAACGACGTTGCCGAGAAGATCAATTCGGACCCCATCACCTCGCCGTATCTGAAGGTTATCTTCGTCCCGAATTACAACGTCTCGCTTGCCGAAAGGCTGATCCCCGCCGCGGACCTGTCCGAACAGATCTCGACGGCAGGCAAGGAAGCGTCGGGCACCGGGAACATGAAGTTTGCTCTGAATGGTGCGCTCACCATCGGCACGCTCGATGGCGCGAACGTCGAGATCCGCGAGCACGTCGGGGAAGAGAACTTCTTCCTGTTCGGCATGACTGCGGGCGAGGTGACGGAGCGGCGCAATGTCGAGGGTCACGCGCAGGACGCCATCTCGAAGGATCAGCGGCTCGCTCGTGCGATCTACGCGATCCGATCCGGCGTCTTCTCGCCCGATGAGCCGGGCCGCTACGGCATGATCGCCGAGAATCTCGCCGGCGCCGACTATTTCCTCGTCTGCTCGGACTTCACCGACTACTGGCGGGCGCAGCGCGACGTGGACGCGGCCTACCGAGATCCGGCGCGATGGATGCGCATGGCCGCACGCAACACCGCCAGGTCAGGATGGTTTTCCTCCGACCGCACGATCCGCGGCTACACGAAGGACATCTGGAATATCGAGCCGATGAGCCTCGAGGCCGAACGCATCGCGCAGACAGGTTGAATTGTGACCCGCATCCCTTACCGTCGGGTTCATGCCTGACGAGCCGAACACGGTCGGACCGCTCATCGCGCCGGAAGAGGCGCTGGCCATTTGTCACGGAACGCACGGCGATCCCTTCGCCGTTCTGGGACCGCACAGCTTCGCGCGGTTCCGTATCGTGCGCGCTTTCGATCCCGGTGCCGAGAAGATGTGGGCCGTGGCCGACCGGAAGACCCACCCGCTCGACCCCGTGCCGGGCGCGCAGGGCGTCTTCGCCGGCAAGGTTCCCGGCACGAAGCCCTATCGTCTCCGCGGTGAGGCGCACGGCCAGACCTGGGAGCATGAGGATCCCTACAGGTTTCCTCCCGTGATCGGAGAGATCGACGAATACCTCCTCGGCGAGGGCACGCACCGCCGGCTCTGGCAGGTGCTCGGCGCGCACGTGACCGAGCACGAGGGCGTCAGGGGAGCGCATTTCGCGGTCTGGGCGCCAGGCGCGCGGCGCGTGTCTATCGTGGGCGAGTTCAACCATTGGGACGGCCGGCGGACCCCGATGCGCCGGCGAGGCGCGACCGGGGTCTGGGAGATCTTCATCCCGGACGTCGGCGAGGGCACGCACTACAAGTACGAGATCCTCGGACACGACGGGATGATGCAGCCGCTCAAGGCCGATCCCGTGGGCTTCGGTCACCAGCACCCGCCCGAGACGGCAAGCATCGTGCGCGACATCCGCGGCTACGGCTGGAAGGACGGCGACTGGATGGAGACGCGCGACGGCCGCAACGCCCGCACCGCGCCAATTTCGGTTTACGAGGTTCACTTGGGATCCTGGCGCCGGCGGATGGGAGAGGGCGGACGTCCGCTGTCTTACAGGGAAGCGGCCGTCGAACTCGTCGATTATGCGCACGACATGGGCTTCACGCATATCGAGCTCCTGCCTGTCAGCGAGTATCCCTTTGACGGCTCGTGGGGCTATCAACCGGTGGGACTCTTCGCGCCGACGATCCGCCATGGGCCTCCACACGAATTCCGCGATCTCGTCGATGCCGCGCACCGCAAGGGGCTCGGCGTGATCCTCGACTGGGTACCCGGCCATTTCCCGAACGACCCGCACGGCCTCGCACGGTTCGACGGCACCGCGCTCTACGAACACGCCGATCCGCGCGAGGGCTTCCACCAGGACTGGAACACCTACATCTACAACTACGGCCGCGTCGAAGTGGCCAACTTCCTCGTCTCGAACGCGCTCTACTGGCTCGAGGAATTCCACGTCGACGGCCTCCGAGTGGACGCCGTCGCCTCGATGCTCTACCGCGACTATTCGCGGAAGGAGGGAGAGTGGATCCCCAACAAGGACGGCGGGCGCGAGAACTACGAAGCGATCGAGATGCTCCAGAGGATGAACGTCACCACCTACGGTGAAGTGCCCGGGATCATGACCGTCGCCGAGGAATCCACCTCCTATCCCAAGGTCTCGGCCCCCGTCGACCAGGGCGGGCTCGGCTTCGGCTATAAGTGGAACATGGGGTGGATGAACGACACGCTCGAATACATCAAGAAGGAGCCGGTCCACCGCCGTCACCATCATCACCAGATGACCTTCGGCCTGCACTATGCCTTCTCCGAGAACTTCATCCTGCCGATCAGCCACGACGAGGTCGTGCACGGAAAGGGCTCGATGCTCGGCAAGATGCCGGGGAACGAGTGGGAAAAGTTCGCCAACCTTCGCGCCTATTACGGCTTCATGTGGGGCCATCCGGGCAAGAAGCTTCTGTTCATGGGCTGCGAATTCGCCCAGCCCCGAGAATGGAACCACGACTCCCAGATCGACTGGGAGGCGTCGCACCGTCCGGCGCATCAGGGCATCCAGCGGCTCGTGCGCGATCTAAACACGATCTATCGCGCCGAACCGGCACTTCACGTCAAGGACTGCGAAGGCGACGGGTTCCAGTGGATCGAGGCCAATGCGGCCGATGAATCCGTCTTTGCCTGGATCCGCCGTGGCGGCCCGGATGACGCCGAGGTCGCCGTTATCTGCAACTTCACTACGGTCGAGCGGCAGGGCTGGCGCTGCGGCCTGCCGCGTGAGGGGGCCTGGCAGGAGGCGCTGAATACCGACGCCGAGATCTATGGCGGGGGCAACCGGGGAAACATGGGCGCCGTGACGGCCGACGGCCCGGAGTGCCATGGCCAATCCCGGTCGGCGACGCTCACGCTGCCGCCCCTGTCGACGATCATCCTCGTCCACGAGGGCAGGTGATATGACAAGCAGACCTGGATCGGAGGGGGGTGGAAACATGGCCGCGCCAACGTACTCGAGGCTGTCGAGCCGGAGCATGGCCTTCGTGCTCGCCGGCGGACGGGGAAGCCGGCTGAAGGAACTGACCGACAGCCGCGCGAAGCCCGCGGTCTATTTTGGCGGTAAGGTACGGATCATCGATTTCGCGCTCTCCAACGCATTGAACTCGGGTATCCGCAAGATGGCGATCGCCACCCAGTACAAGGCGCACAGCCTGATCCGGCACTGCCAGCGGGGATGGAACTTCTTCCGCGCCGAACGCAACGAGTACCTCGACATCCTGCCCGCCTCGCAGCGTGTGGACGAGGTGCACTGGTATCAGGGTACGGCGGACGCCGTGTTCCAGAACGTCGATATCGTCGACAGCTACGGCATCGACTACGTCGTGATCCTCGCGGGCGATCACGTCTACAAGATGGATTACGAGGTCATGCTGCGCCAGCACGTCGACAGCGGGGCCGACGTGACCGTGGGCTGTCTGACGGTCCCGAGAAAGGAAGCCTCGGCCTTCGGTGTCATGGCCATCGACGAGGACGGGTGGATTACGAGCTTCCTCGAGAAACCGAAGAACCCGCCCGGAACGCCCGACGACCCGAAGGTCACGCTCGCCTCCATGGGCATCTACGTTTTCAACTGGAGCTTCCTGCGCGAACTGCTTGCGCAGGACGCTGACGACCCGAACTCGAGCCACGATTTCGGCGGCGACATCATTCCCTACATCGTCAAGCACGGCAAAGCCGTGGCGCACCGCTACGACACATCCTGCGTCCGTCATGATCCCGACGCGCCCGCCTATTGGCGCGACGTGGGCACTGTCGACGCCTACTGGAAGGCGAACATCGACCTGACGGGCTTCACCCCGGATCTGGACCTCTGGGACAGTTCCTGGCCGATCTGGACCTACTCGGAAAGCGTGCCGCCCGCGAAGTTCGTCCATGACAAGGCGGACCGGCGCGGCTCCGCCGTCTCCTCGCTGGTCTCAGGCGGTTGCATCATCTCGGGGACCGAGGTGCGCAACTCGCTGCTTTTCACGATGGTCCACACGAACTCCTATGCGACGCTCGATCACGCCGTGGTCCTGCCCTACGCCTACATCGGGCGGCACGCCCGGCTGAGGAACGTGGTCGTCGATCGGGGTGTCCAGATCCCCGAGAGCCTTGTCGTCGGCGAGGATCCGGTCGAGGACGCGAAGTGGTTCCGCGTGACAGAGGACGGCGTCACCCTCATCACGCAGGATATGCTCGACCGGAGGGACGCCGCGCTGTGAGGTCGGTCCTCTCGGTCACGTCGGAATGCGCACCGCTCGTCAAGACCGGCGGGCTCGCGGACGTGGCCGGAGCGCTCCCTGCCGCGCTGGCGCCGCAGGGTTGGGAGATGCGAACGCTCCTTCCTGGATATCCCGGTGTCATGGCGGCGCTCGGCAGGACCAGGACGATCATGACCGAGGACGACCTCTTCGGCGGCCCGGCGCGTCTTCTTTCCGCGACGGCCGGCGGGCTCGATCTTCTCGTCCTCGAGGCGCCGCATCTCTACGACCGCGAGGGTCTTCCCTACACCGGCCCCGACGGCAGGGACTGGCCCGACAACCCCGAGCGCTTCGCGGCGCTCTCGTGGACTGCGGCGCGTATCGCCGAGGAAGGGGCCGGCGACTGGGCGCCCGACGTTCTCCATTGCCACGACTGGCAAGCCGGCCTCGCGCCGCACTACGTTGCGACGCGCGCGAAAGATCCGGTCCCGTCGGTTCTCACGATCCACAACATCGCCTTCCAAGGACTCGCCCCTGCGTCCAAGCTTCCCGCGCTCCGGCTTTCGGGATCGGACTTCACTGAGGGCGGTGTCGAATACTGGGGCCAGATCAGCGCGCTCAAGGCCGGGATCGTCCACGCCGAAAAGGTCACGACCGTCTCGCCCACCTACGCGCGCGAGCTTCGGACCGAGGAGTTCGGCATGGGTCTTCAGGGCGTCCTGCGGGCGCGCGAGGCGGATCTGTCAGGCATCCTCAACGGGATCGACATGGAGGCGTGGAACCCGGCGACCGACCAGAACATCCGCGCCCGCTATGCGACCCCGCGCGGCAAGGCACGCAACAAGACGGCGCTCCGGCGCGAGTTCGGCCTGCCCGAGGCCGACGGACCCCTCGCCGTCGTGATCTCGCGGCTCACCCACCAGAAAGGTCTAGACCTCCTTCTCGAGGCACTGCCCGCCTTCGTCGATCGCGGCGGTCAGCTTGCGCTTCTGGGATCGGGCGATCCGGATCTCGAACGCGCCTTCGTGGCCGCCGCGGCCGGACATTCCTTCGTCTCGGTCAAGTTCGGCTACGACGAGGCGCTTTCGCACCGGATGATCGCCGGCGCGGACGCGATCCTCGTGCCCTCGCGTTTCGAGCCCTGCGGCCTCACGCAACTCTACGGTCTCCGCTACGGCACCATCCCGCTCGTCGCGTACACCGGCGGCCTCGTCGACACTGTCATCGACGCGAGCCCAATGGCGCTCCGCTCGGGCGTCGCGACCGGACTGCAATTCCATCCGATCACCTCGGATGCCCTCGCGTCCGCTCTCATTCGCCTTGTTGACCTTTACCGCGAACCCGGCACATGGTCCCGCATGCAAAAAAACGCCATGCGGCAACCTGTTGGCTGGGACGGCTCTGCAGCGGAATACGCCGCTCTCTACAAGACGGTAACGTCGAAGACATGAGCCGGTCCCATTCGATTTCCGCGGGCGTCCCGGTTCCGCTCGGGGCGACCGTGACGGAGGGGGGCGTGAACTTCGCGGTGTTCTCGGCCAACGCAACCCGCATGACGCTCTGTCTGTTCGACAAGGCCGGCAAGGAAACCCGCATCGACCTGCCCGAGCGGGAGGGCGAGATCTGGTATGGCCACGTCGATGGCCTGAAGCCCGGGCAGTTCTACGGGTACCGCGCCCACGGCCCCTACCGCCCGGACGAGGGACACCGCTTCAATCCCTACAAGCTCCTCCTCGACCCCTATGCCCGGAAGATCACCGGGCATCCGGAATGGCACGACGCTCTCTACGGCTATACCGTGGGATCGGCGTCCAGGGATCTCGCCTTCGACAGCCGCAACAGCGCCGCCTCCATGCCCCGCTGCGTGGTCGAGGACACGGCCTTCCCGCCGGTCACGAACCGCCCGCGCACACCGCTCACCGACACGGTGATCTACGAGGCCCACACGAAGGGCACGACCCGGCTTCGCCCCGACGTGCAGGCGCGCGGCGCCTTCTCCGGCCTCGCGGAGCCGCCGATTCTCGACCACCTGACGCGCCTCGGTATCAGCGCGATCGAGCTTCTGCCGGTTCAGGCGTTCCTGAACGACCGCTTCCTCGTCGAGAAGGGCCTGACCAACTACTGGGGTTACCAGACGCTCGGGTTCTTCGCGCCGGACCCGCGATACCTTTCGGACGGGAAGATCGTCGAGTTCCGCCAGATGGTCGACCGCTTCCACGAAGCCGGGATCGAGGTGATCCTCGACGTGGTCTACAACCATTCCGGCGAGGGCGACGAAACCGGCCCCACGATCATCTTCCGCGGCCTCGACAACGCGAGCTATTACCGGCTCCAGCAGAACCCGCGCTATTACGTCAACGACACCGGCACCGGGAACACGCTGAACCTCGAGCATCCGATGGTGCTCCGCATGGTGATGGATTCGCTCCGCTACTGGGTGGAGGTCATGGGCGTCGACGGCTTCCGCTTCGACCTCTGCACGACCCTGGGCCGAACCGCGCGCGGCTTCGACAGGGATGCGGCCTTCTTCGACGCGATCCGGCAGGATCCCGTCCTCACCCAGGTCAAGCTTATCGCCGAGCCGTGGGACATCGGCCACGGCGGCTACCAGGTGGGGGCCTTCCCGCCGCCCTTCCTTGAATGGAACGACAAGTTCCGCGATGGCGTACGCCGATTCTGGCGGGGCGATCCGGCGCGCTCTCCCGACCTTGCGGAGCGCATTACCGGCTCTGCCCGGCAGTTCGACCATGCGGGCCGGCTCGCGACCTCGTCTGTCAACCTGCTGACCGCGCACGACGGCTTCACGCTCGAAGACGTGGTGAGTTACGCCGAACGCCAAAACCACCACAACGGCGAAGACGGGCAGGACGGGCACCACGAGAACTTCTCGGACAATATGGGCGCCGAGGGGCCGACCGACACGCCCGAGATCCTCGCGGCGCGCGCCCGGCGCAAGCGCAACATGATGGCGACGCTCCTTCTTTCGCAGGGGACACCGATGATCCTCGGCGGTGACGAGATCGGACGCAGCCAGGGCGGCAACAACAACGCCTACAATCAGGATAACGAGATCTCCTGGGTCGACTGGTCCAGGGCCGACGCCGATTTTCTCGCCTTCACCACCCGGATGATCGCCTTCCGCAAGGCGCATCCGATCCTCCGGCAGAAACTGTTCCTCCATTCGCGCGAGCGCGCGATCGACGGGCTGGAGGATCTCTTCTGGTGGCGCGAGGACGGGGAGCCGATGACGACGACCGACTGGATCGATCCGTCGCGCAGGCTCGTCGCCGTCGAGATGCGCATGGCCTCGGGCACGCCGCTTTACGCGACGCTCGAATACGCGATCTTCATGGTGTTCAATGCGGGCAAGGCCGCGAAGGTCCTCCTGCCCCATCCCCCCGAGCGCAAGGTCTGGTCGCTCCAGATCGACACCGCGAGGCCGGACGCCGAGCCCGAACCTGCGCGGCACGGCGCGTTCATTGTCTCCGAGGAAAGCCTCGCCGTTTTCGTGCTCGAATCCGGCTGACCTGGCGACCGCTCGCGGAGCGGTCCGACGTGATCTAGGGAAGCCTGCTGGCGGACCTCATGGTCGCCTTGCCGGACTGGGGGTCACTCGTGCCCGGTGTCGATCAAGGAACCGCCCGGGCCGGCGATCGTGTCTGGCAGGGCGAAGATCATCGCTTCGCGAACGATGAGGCAGGTGAGTGCGCTCATCACGATCGTGTCGAAGCTTGTTGCGAGCATCCAGTCCATCGGGAACCTCCTACACTTAACAGGGATCGTTCTGACGCCGGTTCGGGGCGCCAAAATGGCGTCGACGAGGTAATTCCCCGATTTCCGGTGCATTTTCAGGGCATTGTTTACCAGCGCTGGAGAGCGCCGGAATCGCGGCCGCATTTGTTTCGACCCTGGCGCGTCAGTGCGGCCAGTCCGCGAAGGGATCTTCCGGGTACCGCGCCGCCACGAGGTATAGACCGTCCGGCGGCGCCACCGGACCACAGGCCGCACGGTCCCGCGCGTCGAGCGCCCCCGTCACGTCCGCCGGATCCCACGAGCCCGCGCCCACGCGCTCGAGCGTGCCCACGATGCTCCGCACCTGGTTGTGCAGGAAGCTCCGGGCACGGACATGGAAGCGGAATTCGGTCCCGTGCTCGCGCGGGATCTCTTCGACGGTCAGCCGCTCGAGGGTCTTCACCGGGCTCTCCGCCTGGCACATGGTCGAGCGGAAGGTCGTGAAATCGTGCCGCCCGATCAGGTGCGCCGCCGCCGCCTGCATCGGCGCGCGCGCGAGGTCTTGCGCCACCCGCCAGACGAGGCCTTTCTCGTGGGTCATCGGCGCCCGGCGCGAGACCAGCCGGTAGAGATACCGGCGCTCCACCGCCGAGAACCGCGCATGCCAGTCGTCCGGCACCCGCGCCACGGCGAGCACCGCCACCGGGTCGGGCTTGAGGTGATAGTTCAGCGCCTCCGACAGCCGGAACGGCGCCCAGTCCTTCGCCAGATCGCAATGCGCGACCTGTCCCGTCGCATGAACACCCGCATCGGTCCGGCCCGCCGCCGCAATGCCGGGCGCGTCCGGCTCGAGCCTGCGCAGCGCCCGCTCGACGGTCGCCTGCACGGTGGAGGGTCCGGCCTGCCGCTGCCAGCCCGCGAACGGACCGCCGTGATATTCGATCTTGAGGGCATAGCGCGGCATGGGCGCGGCTTTAGGCCGGGACCCGTGACTTTGCAACGCCACCTTTCGCCGGCGCCAGCCCGCGCCTATGTTCTCCCTCAGACACGAGGGATCGGTGGCAAGCATTTTCGGCGATATCGCGGACGGGCTGACGCGCGGGGTGGACACCGCGTTCTCGACCGTGTCCGAAGCCTTCTTCGAGCCTGTGATCCGCCTGGGCGTCACCGGCCTCTCCCGCGCGGGCAAGACCGTCTTCATCACATCGCTCGTCGCGAACCTGATGAACCGCGCGCGGATGCCACAGCTTCTCGCCGCGGCGGAGGGCGGCATCCGCACTGCCTACCTCCAGCCCCAGCCCGACGACACCGTGCCGCGCTTCGACTACGAGACGCACCTCGCGGCGCTGTCCGGGCCTGCCCCGCACTGGCCCGACAGCACCCGCGCCGTGAGCGAACTGCGCCTGTCGCTCCGCGTCCAGCCCTCGGGCCTCGTCGCCGGGCTCGCGGGGCCGCGCACGGTGCATCTCGACATCGTCGATTACCCCGGCGAATGGCTTCTCGATCTCGCGCTTCTGGAGAAAAGCTTCGAGGCGTGGTCGGCCGAGACCCTGGCGCGCATCGCGCCGCGCGAGATCGCCGCGCCCTTCCGCGAGGCGCTGGCTTCCCTCGATCCCGCCGCGAAGCTTGACGAACCCGACGCCAAGGCGCTCGCCGCCGCCTTCACCGGCTATCTCGCGGAGGCCCGGAAAGCCGGCCTTTACGACTGCACGCCCGGGCGTTTTCTCCTCCCCGGTGACCTCGCCGGTTCTCCCGTTCTCACATTCGCGCCGCTCACGCGACCGGCCTCGAATCCGCGCGGCAGCGTCTGGCGCGAGTTCGAGCGCCGCTACGAAGCCTACAAGCGCGAGGTCGTGAAACCTTTCTTCCGCGATCATTTCGCCCGCATCGACCGGCAGGTCGTGCTTGTCGACGCGCTCGGTGCGATCCACGCCGGGCCCCGGGCGGTCGACGACCTCCGCCACGCGATGAGCGACATCCTCGGCGCCTTCCGCCCTGGCCGGAACGCCTTTTTGACGCAGCTCCTCCTCGGCAAGCGGGTCGAGCGGATCCTGTTCGCGGCGACCAAGGCAGATCACCTCCATCACCGCCAGCATCCTCAGCTGACCGCGATCATGGAGGCCCTGATGCGCGACGCGAGAGACCGGGCCGATTTCGCGGGCGCCCGCACCGACGCGATGTCGATCGCGGCGCTGCGCGCCACGACCGAGGACACGGTCGATCACGACGGCCGCAGGCTCGACGTCGTGCGCGGCATCCTCGAGAGCACGGGCAAGCGGGCCGCGATGTATCCGGGGAAGCTTCCGGAGGATCCTTCGCAACTCCTCTCGCCCGCGCGATCCGGCGCGGAGGCCTGGCTCGACGCCGACTATTCCATCATGTCCTTCGCCCCGCAGCCGCTGACGCTCAAGCCCGGTGAGGGCCCGCCGCACATCCGGCTCGACCGGGCCGCGGAATTCCTGTTCGGGGACCGGGTGAGATGATCCCGATCGTGGCATGGGCGGCATGGATGAACAGGGGGACCGGGAAGGATGTCTGACCGCCGCGAGGGACCCGTGCTTCTCGAGCTTGACGAGGAGACGCCGGGCGTGACACCGGCCGACGCGCCGCCGATCCCGGAGGATGCGCCGCCGCCGTCGGGGCAGGCGATGAGGACCGCCGCCGCGCTCGCATCGCGGCGGTCCTCCGTGCTCGCGCGGTGGTTCTGGCGGCTCCTCGGCGCGCTCGTCGTGTTCGGCCTCTCGCTCTGGGCCTGGGACTTCGTGACAGGGCTCATCGCGCGCAACGCGATCCTCGGCTACACGGCGCTCGGGTTGCTCGGCCTCTTCCTCGTCGTCTGCCTCGCGATCGTGATCCGGGAATGGGCGGCGCTCGCCCGTCTCGCGCGGCTCGATCACATCCACAAGGCCGCCGCGGCGGCGCGGTCCGCGAACGATCTTGCCGCGGCCCGGACGGTGACCGACAGCATCGCGACGCTTTATGCCGGACGGCCGGACATGAAATGGGGCCGCGACCGGCTCGCGGAACGGCGGGGTGACGCCTTCGATGTCGATGCGCTCTTCGGTCTCGCCGAGGCCGAACTCCTCGCCACCCTCGACGCGGCCGCGCGCCTCGAGGTGGAGGCGGCCGCGCGACAGGTGGCGACCGTCACCGCACTCGTTCCCATAGCGCTCGCCGACGTTGCGACGGCACTGGCCGCGAACGTCCGCATGATCCGCCGCATCGCCGAGATCTACGGTGGCCGGTCGGGCGCGGTCGAAAGCTGGCGGCTGACCCGCGCCGTCTTCTCCCACCTCGTCGCCACTGGCGCCGTCGCCGTGGGGGACGACCTGATCGGATCGGTCGGCGGGGGACATCTTCTGACAAAGGTGTCGCGCCGCTTCGGCGAGGGCGTGATCAACGGCGCGCTGACCGCCCGGGTCGGCATCGCCGCGATGGAGGTCTGCCGGCCGCTTCCCTTCCTCGGCCAGCGCCGGCCCTCCGTCACGCGCATCGTGCAGCGGGCGTTGACGGGCCTCTTCCCGTCACGGGAATGACCGGCTCACGCGGGTGCACGATCACGCGTCTTTACCCCGGACCGGGACCGTCCTATAAGCCCGGGCCATGATGGACTGCGCGGTGATCATCATTCGAATTACGGGCCCGGCGGCTCTCTGAGACGCCGGGACAAGGCGCACGGGACCCCGCGCCGCCCCTTCCGAACACTGTGAGAATTGCCCGAGGACACGTCCGATGTGTGCCGACACGCCTGACTACAAAGACACGCTGAACCTGCCGAAGACCGACTTTCCGATGCGCGCCGGGCTCCCGGCCCGCGAGCCCGCGTGGCTGGAGCGATGGGAGAAGATCGGCGTGTATGACCGCCTGCGCGAGAAGGAGGGGCGGGAGCCTTTCACCCTTCACGATGGCCCTCCCTATGCGAACGGCCACCTCCACATCGGGCACGCGCTGAACAAGATCCTGAAGGACATGGTGGTGCGGTCGCAGCAGATGATGGGCCGCGACGCGCGCTACATCCCCGGCTGGGACTGCCACGGCC
>CAZPOK010000013.1:0-33905 GCA_964587905.1 uncultured Rhodobacterales bacterium
TGAGGTCCTCCTCCAGCCCCTCCCAAAGCTTGAGGGAATGGCTGTAGAATTCTGAATTCCCAGGGAGAAAGTAGTTCGCGCGCACGATCGTCGTGTTCCTGCCGACATTGCCGCCGCCGATGTAGCCCTTCTCGAGCACGGCGACGTTGCGCGCTCCGTGCTCCTTGGCGAGGTAGTAGGCGGTGGACAGGCCGTGGCCGCCCCCCCCGATGATGACGATGTCGTACTCCGGCCTTGGATCGGGGTCGCGCCAGACCGGCGTCCAGCCCTTCTGGCCCGTAAGGCCTTCCTTCAGGACGCGCAGCGCCGAATACCGCATCGGATTCCCCTGTTGCCCGCCGGAGGAAAGCAAGCCGTGACGGGGATAGCAAGCAATGAACCCGAAAACCCCGCCGCTTTGCGACAGAGAGGCGCCCGGCCGCGACAACGATCGGCTGCTCCACGCAAAACGGCGGGCGGAAGCCCGCCGTCCCGCCCCGAAAGGGTCCGGGTCACATCCGCATGCGGAAGTATTCTGCCTCGAAATTGTTGCCCATTCCGGTGCCGCAGAAGCCGAAACTCGAGTTCGAGGTTCCGTCGATGGTCTCGCCCGACACCATCGAGGCGCCCATGACGCCGTCTGCGTTCGCCTGAAACTCGATCGGTCCGGCGGCCAGCACCTGGCTGCCGTACATCTGGAGATTGGCCGCGACCTGGAAACCGCCCCAGGTGATCACCTGCGCACCTCCATCCGCTGCGCAGTCGTCATCGCGGCCGAGGCGCAGCCCCTGCGGCGAATAGATCGACTTGTCGTCGTCGCTTGTGGTGATCAGGGTCATGTTCTCGAAGACGGTCCCGTTCGAAAGCATGAGGTCGCAACCGTATCCGATGATGACGAGGTTCTCGTAGAGCTCAGGCGCGAGCTTGATGCCCTTCCCGCCGCAATTCACGACGTTGACGCGGTTCGCCGTGAAGTCCGCCGCTTCCATGTTCTTTTTCCACGACACGTTCAGGGCCTCCGGGCTGGAGACGTAGTCGTGCCGGTAATACCGGCTTTTCTCGTCGGTCATGCCCTCGAGGATCTCTTCGAGGCGGTTCAGGATCCGCATGTTGTACTTGCCGGGACGCAGGGCCTCCTCCAGCCCGTCGTTCTTGTCGAAGCCCGATTTCGGCATGTCGAGATCGCCCGTGTCCGGCATCGAGACGACCGTTCCGGGCTCGTAGTAGTTGTTCTGGTTAACCGAGACGTGCGTGTTCGAATGCACGCAGAAGCCGTTCGAATAGGCGTTGTTGGATTGGACGTCGACGACACCATCGCCCACCAGCCCCTCGCGGAAGCAGGTCGGCCTGTAGGTCTCGAAGACGGACGACCGCACGATGTCCCATGCGTCGACACCCGCGAGACGAAGAAGGAAGCTCGAGACGGAATTCGTCCGATCCGACACGCGGAAGGCGAGGACCCTTGCGGCCTGGCGCGAGGCCGGGTCCGGCGTGAAGCTATAGCTTTCCGGATCGAACTCCCCGAACTCGATGTCGCTGAGGGTGATGACGTCGCCGTAACGGTCGCTGGGCATCGAGTCGCGTGCGAGATCGAGCGCGCGCTGCTTCGCGGTGTCGGGATCGACACTGTCGCGGTTGTAGAGCGCGGCATGGGCCGCGAGGTCGGCCGCGACCTGCAACTGCGTGCGTGCGGCGACGACGCTGGAGAGATCGAGCGCGAGCCCGCCGATCATCGCGGTGCCGAGGAAGGCGATGAGGCTGAGTGGCGTGACGAAGCCCGCTTCGTCGCGGACCATGTCGCCGCCTCTCGTCCACCCGCGAGATCCAGGTTTCACATAGGTCATCTGTCAGAACTCCACGTAATGTTGCGCCGTCACCGAAAGGTCGAAGGTCATCAGCGCTGTGATGAGACCGATCGAGTTGAGGTCGGCGGCGGGAATCGATGTGGTGGTGCGGATGATGCCGCTCGGGACGGTCGTCGTGTCGACGAGGCTGTCGACGGTGACGCGCTCGGACAGCGGCGCGAGGCGCGCCTGCAGAATCTCGCCGACCTGATCGGTGGTTTCGAGCTGCCCCGTCGAGAAGGCGCGGTTCGCATCCTGAACGAAGCGCAGCATCTGCGCCTGGCTGTTGAACAGCATCGACGCATCGACGATGAGCGCGAGAAGCCCCATGAAGAACGGCATCCAGAGGACGGCCTCGACCGTCGTCGATCCGCTTTCGTCCTTGACGAACCTCTTACCCCAAGATCCCCTTGACCTGACGCCCCCTGGCGTTGGCTCGCTGTGCATCACCGTGTCTCCCCGTACGGAAGACAGCCGCGGTCTGGACGGGTCGCGGAGCGCAGGCGCCTCTGGAGCATCCTTGGATCGGGGCGAACCGTTCACGTTGCAGCAGTCTCTCGTCACGCGCCCCCACGCCGACAGGAAACAGCCTTAACGGATCGTCCATAAACCCACGATAAACGGGTTGAGGCGATTTCGTGTCACGATTCCGGCGTGCCGCGAGTCAGAGACCCTTCTCGCGATAGCTTCGCGCGACCCGCTCGATCGCGACGATGTAGGAGGCAACGCGGAGATCCCCGACGCCCTCGCGTCCATGCCAGACTTCGCGCATCGCATGGTAGGCGGTGCGCATCGTATCATCGAGGCCCGAGCGGACCAGTTCCAGTTCGTCGGCGCCGCGGAGGTATTTCTCCTTGAAGCCCGGCGACAGGGTCCAGCCGAGGTTCTTGTCGGCCGAGAGCCGCTCGAGTTCGTCGACGACAAGCTGGTGGCGCGATTCCTCCTGGCGCCGCTGCATGCGTCCGAACCGGATGTGCGAAAGGTTCTTCACCCACTCGAAATAGGACACCGTCACACCGCCGGCATTGGCGTAGAGGTCGGGGATGATCACCGTGCCCTTCTTGCGCAGCACGTCGTCGGCGCCCGCGGTGATCGGCCCGTTCGCCGCCTCGATGATCAGCGGCGCCATGATCCGGTCGGCGTTCGAGAGGTTCACGACGCCCTCCAGCGCGGCGGGGATCAGGATGTCGCAGTCGGCCTCGAGCACGCGGTTGCCGTCTTCGACATGGGCGCAGCCGGGAAAGCCGGTGACGCCGCCGTGGCCGATGATCCAGCGGCGCACCGCCTCCACGTCGAGGCCCTCGTCCTCCACCAGCGCACCGTCGCGCTCGATGACGGCGACGATCTTCGCGCCGTCTTCCTCGGACAGGAACTTCGCCGCGTGATAGCCGACATTGCCCAGTCCCTGGACGACGATCCTCTTGCCGTCGAGCGAGCCCGAGAGTCCGGCCTTCCGGACGTCCTCGGGGTGCCGGAAGAATTCGCGGAGCGCATACTGCACCCCCCGCCCCGTCGCCTCGATACGGCCCGAGATGCCGCCGGCGTGGATCGGCTTGCCGGTGACGCAGGCCGACGCATTGATGTCGGTGGTGTTCATCCGCCGGTACTGGTCGGCGATCCAGGCCATCTCGCGCTCGGAGGTGCCCATGTCGGGGGCGGGCACGTTCTGCGAGGGGTCGATGAGGTCGCGCTTGGCAAGCTCGTAGGCGAAGCGGCGGGTGATCTGTTCGAGTTCGTGCTCGTTGTACTCGCGCGGGTCGATGCGCAGCCCCCCTTTGGAGCCGCCGAACGGCGTTTCGACCAGCGCGCACTTGTAGGTCATCAGCGCCGCCAGCGCCTCGACCTCGTCCTGGTTCACGCTCAGCGCGTAGCGGATCCCGCCCTTCACGGGCTCCATGTGTTCGGAATGGACGCTGCGATAGCCCGTGAACGTGTGGATGGAGCCGCGAAGCCGCACGCCGAAGCGCACGGTATAGGTCGCGTTGCACACCCGTATCTTCTCCTCCAGCCCCGGCGAAAGGTCCATCAGCCCCACCGCCCGGTTGAACATCAGATTGACTGAATCGCGGAACCCCGGCTCCGTCGCCGGCCTCATCTCGGTCATCGCTCTCTCCCTCTCGCGGCCTCGCGAATCGGGTGGCCCGACGCGATGGCGCCCCTCCGACCCTAGGAAATGGCGTCCGCCACGACCACCCTGCGACAATGGGGTTTGTTTCCGGCACGGGCGCAATGCAGCCGCACGCGACCGTTCATCTACTGTTCATAGTGAAAAACAACGGAGTACGAGCGGCCTCGCCCAAATTTCGCCATCTATCGCAGAGACAAATTAGTCGATTGGGGGCTCGGCCTGAGCCGGGAGAATGATTGTGATGACGAATCTGAGAAACCGCTTTCGAGACGAAACCAGCTTCAAGGCCCGGAAGACGCTTCTGTCGGGAGTGTCGCCGCGGGGTCTCCTTTGCCGTTTCGGCACCGAGGAGACCGGCGCCTTCTCGGTCTTCGTGCTTTTCATGTTCCTGCTGATGGTGATGATCGGTGGGATGGCCGTGGACGTGATGCGCTTCGAGACGAAGCGGGTCCACATGCAGAACACGCTCGACAGCGCGATACTCGCCGCCGCAGACCTCGACCAGAAGCTCGACCCCGAACTGGTGGTCAAGGACTACTTCACCAAGGCGGGGCTCAATGCCGATGACGTGAGCGTCTCGAACAACGAGAACCTTCTCGGGGGCGTGGACCTCGTCGGCCGCAGGATCACCGCGGACACCCATATCGACGTCAACACGTTCTTCATGCACATGCTGGACGTGAACGTGCTGTCCTCGCCGGTCTCGGGGAGCGCCGAGGAGAACATCCAGAACGTCGAGATCTCGCTCGTTCTCGACATCTCGGGTTCGATGCGCTGGGATGCCTCCGGCAACACGCCGTCCAGCCTGACCGCCGACAACCGGATCAACGACCTGAAGGACGCCGTTCTGGAATTCTCGCGTTCGGTGCTTCAGGTGGAGTGCGATTCCGCCGGTCTCAACTGCGTGCAGTCGCCGAATACCGCGTCGACGACCATCAACATCATCCCCTACGCCGGGCATGTGAACCCCGGGCCCGATCTCTTCGAAATTCTCGGCGGCAATCGCTGGCACAGCTGGAGCTCCTGCAAGGAGGTAACGGATACCGACTTCAACGACTCCGACCTCCCGCGCGGATCGGGCAACCAGCTTCCGCACTTCATGCGCTGGACCGTCGACTGGAACTGGATGAACTGGGGATGGTGCCCGCAGGACGACGCGTCGATCCTCGTGGCGGAGAACGACTACAACAACATCGAGAACTTCATCACCAACATCAAGCTGCACGACGGCACGGCGACGCATATCGGCATGAAGTACGGCGTGGCGCTTCTCAATCCGTCGTCGCGCGACGAGTTCCAGGAGCTCAACAACCGCAACATCGTCGCCGACGCCTACAAGGACCGGCCGGCGGACTTCGAAGACGACGTCGTGAAGTACCTCGTGCTGATGACCGACGGCAAGACGACCTCGCAGCTCCGCCCGAGCGAACTGAACTCGTCGGGCGAGTACGCGAGCGTGTACGACCCGTCGGACAGCGACTGGGAAGATCTCATGGATCGCTACGGCAGCGTCGACAGCGAGGGCGACACGCAGACCGCCAGCGACGTCGAGTGGGGCTATCCGTCCACGAGCACCTATAGCGACGGCTCCGTGAGCCATAACGAGAGCCGCAACAACGGCCACATCACCGCGATGTGCAACGAGGCGAAGGAAGCCGTGTGGGGCGCCGCTCCCGATGGCAGCCCGATGAAGCTCAAGGAGCACCGGATCACCGTCTTCACCATCGCCTTCCTCGCTCCGACCAGCGCCTCGAACCTGATGCGCGACTGCGCAAGCTCGAATGCGCACTTCTTCCCGATCGAGGACCTCAACGTCGAGAGCGCGTTCCAGGCGATCGCGAAGACCATCAACCAGTTGAGGCTGACGCTATGAGCCGAAATCCCGACCGGAAACCGAGGCGGTTCGTCCGCCTCGGGCGGGACGAGGACGGCGCAGCGACCGTCGAGTTCGTGATCCTCTTCCCGATATTCATGACCATTTTCCTGGCCGCCTTCGAGAGCGGCCTGATGATGCTCCGGAACGTCATGCTGGAGCGCAGCGTCGACCTCGCCGTGCGCGAACTGCGGCTGGGGACGCCCGTGCCTCCGGACTTCGACCAGTTCAAGGAGACGATCTGCGCGAGAACCTATTTCGTCGACAACTGCAACGATGTCGTCCAGGTCGAGCTCTCGCCCGTCGATCTGACGACATGGGGTCCGCTGGACGGGGCGCCGCGCTGCATCGACGTGGAATCGACCATCGATCCGTTCGACCAGACCGAATACTCCGTGGGCGGCAACAACGAACTCATGCTCGTGAGGGTCTGCGCGCTGTTCCAGCCGATCTTTCCGACGACCGGACTGGGGCTCGCCATGCGCAGCGACAGCGCGGGCAATTACGCGATCGTCGTCACGTCCGCGTTCGTCAACGAACCAAGCAGGTGATTTGAACAATGGTGCGCATCCTCAGATCCTTCGCCCGCTTCCGCCGCGCCGAAACCGGCTCCCTTTCGGTCGAGACGGTCGTGCTGTTCCCGCTTCTGATCTGGGCCTACACGGCGATGTTCGTGTTCTGGGACGCCTACAAGACGGAGAACATCAACCTGAAGTCCGCCTACACCGTGGCCGACATGATCTCGCGCGAACAGCGCCCGATCGACATGACGTACCTGGAGGGCGCGCGCACGATCTACCAGTTCCTGAACACGGGAGACACGAACCAGCAGCTCCGGGTCAGCGTCGTCCGGCAGAGGGTCGACAGCAACGACAACGAATACCTCCAGCTTGAGTGGTCCGAGGGCACGGAAGGACTGCCGGGATACACCGATCTGGCGCAGATCGAAGCGAAGATCCCGATGATCGCGCGGGGCGACGAGGTGATCGTGGTGGACACCTCCACCGACTGGAGCCCGGTTTTCAACGTCGGCCTCCCCGCCAGGAGCTTCACCCAGACCGTGGTGACAAGCCCGCGCTTCGTGCCGCAGGTGCTCTGGAACGGGGTCTAGCCGCGCGCCGCCCGCTCGGCGAGCAACGCCTCGATCATCTCCGCCATCAGCCGGGTCTCGGCGGCGCCCGTCATGCCGCCCACGCCCACCCGGCGCCCGATCCGCCACCAGAGGCCGGGAGCCCAGGCGCCCTTCTGCGGGCGCCTGAGAACCAGCGAGAAGCCGCGTGCCGGCTTGAAGGCGAAGACCCCCCGGCTGACCTCCCGGATGTCCTCGATCCGGCAGAGCACCGCGCCCGAGGCGTCCGTCAACATCTCGCGCGTCAGCGTGATGCGCCTGCGGCCCGCCGCCCAGGAGGCATAGGCGCTCCAGAGCGCCGCGCCGCCCGCGGCGAGCAGAAAGAGCTGCCAGCCGATCGTTTCGGGGGGATACGCCGCGGCGACCCAGACGAGGATCGCGCCGAGGGCGATCTGCATGCCCACGCCCACCACGAGCCGTGGCCGGCTCGCCCCTATGCTCACGAGTACGTCGGTCATGCCCGCTCCGTCTGACTGGCGGGGTCTAGCGCGGTTTTCCGGGCTTGGCGAGGCCTCACGCCTTCACCGCGCGGCGCACCATGTTCCAGTAGATCCGCTCGACCCGGTCGCGCGACAGCCGGCCGCCCTCGCGATACCAGGTCGTCACGCCGGTGAGCATCGCGATGACGGCCAGCGTTGCGAGCTTGGTGTCGGGCACCTGAAAGCCGCCCTCCTGCTGCCCGTCGCGGATGATGGCCTCCAGATCGTCCTCATAGGCATGGCGCAGCGCCTCGATCACCGCGAAATTCTCTGGCTCCAGGCTGCGAAGCTCCATGTAGGCGAGGAAGACCTCGTCCGGTCGGTCGAGATGGAACCGGATGTGGAAGCGCACGAAGTCCTCGAGCCGTTCGGTCGCCGTGCGGCCCTTGTCGACGGCCTCCCAGGCCGCGAGGAGCTCTTCCATGTGGCTCCGCATGAGGTCGAAGAGAAGCGTCTGCTTGTCGGCCGTGTAGAGATAGAGCGCACCCGCCTGCACGCCCACCTCCTTGGCGATCTGTCGCATCGAGACGGCGGCGTAGCCGTAGCGCCCGAAGAGCTTGAGCGCCGCCGCCCGGACCTTCGGCCCGGTGATCTCGGAATGGGAGCCTGACTTGCGCGCCATCCCGCCATGGTATCTGAACGCCCGTTCAGTTCAATACGGTCGCGCTTGCGCAGGACCGCGCCCCGGAGCTAAGGTCCGGGCTCAGATATGGAGAGCCGAACGGTGAAGCGCGCCCTGTTCGTTGTCTTGGCGGCCGTGCCGGCGGGCTGCGCCGACTGGCCCGATCTGGAGATCGAGTCAGAGCCATCGGGCTATGCGGATCTCGTTCCGTTCGACGATCTCCTGGGAAAGGCGCGCATCACGGACGAGGATCGCGAGACGGCCGCGGAGATCGAAGAGGATCTTCTGGATCGGGCCGAGGGGCTGCGCCGCCGCGCGGAGATCCTCGATCAGCCCGTCGAGGACCGCGAGGCGCTCGCGGACATGGCGCGCCGGCTGGACGCCCTCGCCGACGAGATCTCCGAGGATCCGGCCGAATGATTGCCCGCCTCCGCCTTCTGCGCTAAGCCCGCCCGGACGACCTCAGCGAAGGAGCAGCAGGCCGATGAGTTCCGCCCTGAGACTAGGCATCGCCGGGCTCGGCACCGTGGGTGCCGGCGTGGTCAAGATCGTGCAGCGCCGCGCCGCGCTCCTGGCGGCGCGGACGGGCCGCGAGATCGCCATCTCGGCCGTCTCCGCCCGCACCCGGCAGAAGGACCGGGGCGTCCGGCTGTCGGCCTATGCCTGGGAGGACGATCCGGTGGCGCTCGCCCGCCGCGACGATGTGGACGTGCTCGTCGAGCTGATGGGCGGGTCGGACGGGCCGGCGAAGGCCGCCGTCGAGGCCGCCATCGCCGCCGGAAAGGACGTCGTGACCGCGAACAAGGCGATGATGGCGCTCCACGGCCAGGCGCTCGCGGAAGAGGCCGAGGCCAAGGGCCACGTGATCCGCTTCGAGGCCGCCGTCGCGGGCGGCATCCCCGTCGTCAAGGCGCTGACCGAAGGTCTCGCCGGAAACGAGGTCGTCCGGGTCATGGGCGTGATGAACGGCACCTGCAACTACATCCTGACCCGGATGGAAGGCGCGGGCCTCACCTACGAGGAGGTCTTCGCCGAGGCGCAGGCACTGGGCTATCTCGAGGCCGACCCGACGCTCGACGTGGGCGGAATCGACGCAGGCCACAAGCTCGCGCTGCTGGCCGCCATCGCCTTCGGCACCCGGCTGAACTTCGGTGCCATGCGGATCGAGGGCATCGAGCGGATCACCATCGAGGACATTCGCCATGCCGCCGACATGGGCTTCCGGGTCAAGCTGCTCGGCGTCGCGCAGATGACGGGCCGCGGGCTGGAGAGCCGGATGAGCCCCTGCCTCGTCCCGGAGACCTCGCCGCTCGGCCAGCTCGAGAACGCGATGAACATGGTCGTGCTCGAAGGCGACGCCGCGGGACAGATCGTCCTGCGCGGCGCGGGCGCCGGAGAGGGCCCGACGGCGAGCGCGGTCATGTCCGACATCCTCGACATCGCGCGCGGCACCCGCGTCTCCACCTTCGGCCAGCCCGCGCGGTCGCTCGCCCCGGTCGAGGGCGCGACGGCCTCGGCGCCCGCGCCCTACTACCTGCGCATGGCGCTCGTCGACAAACCCGGCGCGCTGGCCCGGATCGCGGCGGTCCTGGGCGACGCCGGCATCTCGATCGACAGGATGCGGCAGTACGGCCACGAAGACGTCGCGGCGCCCGTTCTCATCGTCACGCATCGAACGACGCGGACGGCCCTCGACGAGGCGATCTCGAAGATGGGCGGCACCGGCGTGCTCGCCTCCGACCCGGTGGCGATCCGGATCGAGGAGGTCTGACGCCGGGCCTCCATCTGTCAGCAAATATCCTCGGGGGAGCGCGAGGGGGCAGACGGCCCCCTCGCTGCTTCGCTTGACGTGAGCGCTACCGCCCTTGTGCCCCCGCCCCCCGCCGGGCATAGCTGTCGGCAACGAAGGGACAGACGAAGGACAGCCTCATGACCGTGCCCACCGATTTCAACGACCGGATGCTTTCGCTCGGCCTCGCCCGTGTCAGCGAAGCCGCCGCGCTCGCCTCCGCGCGGCTCATCGGGCGCGGTGACGAGAAAGCGGCCGACCAGGCTGCGGTCGACGCGATGCGCAACCAGCTAAACATGCTCGACATCAAGGGCGTGGTCGTGATCGGTGAGGGCGAGCGCGACGAGGCGCCGATGCTCTACATCGGAGAGGAGGTCGGCACCGGTCAGGGGCCGGATGTCGACATCGCGCTCGATCCGCTCGAGGGCACGACGCTGACCGCCAAGGACATGCCGAACGCCTTGGCGGTGATCGCTATGGGGCCGCGCGGCTCGCTGCTGAACGCGCCCGACACCTACATGGATAAGCTCGCCATCGGCCCGGGATATCCCAAGGGCGTGGTGACACTCGACATGTCGCCGTCCGAACGGATCGCGGCGCTGGCGAAGGCGCGCGGCTGCGGACCCGAGGACATCACCGTCTGCGTGCTCGAGCGCCCCCGCCACGAGGACATGATCGCCGAGATCCGCAAGACCGGCGCGGCGATCAGGCTCATCACCGACGGCGACGTGGCCGGCGTGATCCACTGCGCCGAGGCCGAGATCACCGGCATCGACATGTACATGGGACAAGGCGGCGCGCCCGAAGGCGTGCTCGCCGCCGCCGCGCTCAAGTGCATGGGCGGACAGATGTGGGGCAAGCTCGTCTTCCGGAGCGAGTACGAGGTCAAGCGCGCCCAGAGCCACGGGATCGAGAATCTCGACAAGGTCTACTCCCGCGACGAGATGGTCACCCGCGACGTGATCTTCGCCGCGACCGGCGTCACCGACGGCTCGATCCTGCCCGGCATCAAGCGCGAGGTGGGCTACCTCACGGCCGAGACGGTGCTCATGCGGTCGAAGACCGGATCGGTCCGGCGGATGCGGTACCGCAATCCCCGTCAGTAAGGCATGAGCTTTCTCGGCGTCGAAACCTCGCTCACCCAACGCCGCTGGGTCGGCCCGAGCGCCGAGGAGGACCGCCTCGCGGAGGCGATGGCGCAACTCACCGGGCTGGCCGACGCGGTCTGCCGCGTGCTCGCCCGGTTCCGCATTCCCGCCGAGGAGGCGCAGGCCTACCTCGCCCCGGCCCTGCGCGACCTCCTGCCCGACCCCCACAGCCTCCGGGACATGGAGCCCGCCGCGCGGCGGTTCCTCGAGGCCGTGCGCCAGCGCGAGCGGATCGCGGTCTTCGCCGATTACGACGTCGACGGCGGGGCCTCCGCGGCGCTCCTGCTCACCTGGCTGAGGGGGATGGGCCGCGAGGCGACGCTCTACGTCCCCGACCGCATCGACGAAGGCTACGGGCCGAACGAGCCGGCGATGGCGGAGCTTGCGAAGACCCACGGTCTCATCGTCTGCGTCGATTGCGGGACACTCTCGCACGGTCCCGTCGCCGCGGCGAAAGGCGCCGATGTCGTGGTTCTCGACCACCACCTTGCCGGCGAGACGCTGCCCCCTGCCCTCGCGGTCGTGAACCCGAACCGGCAGGACGAGGACCGCAGCCTCGGGCATCTGTGTGCCGCCGCGGTGGTCTTCATGATGCTCGTCGAGGCGAACCGTCAGCTCCGCCTCGAGGGCGCCAAGGGGCCGGACCTCCTGTCGATGCTCGACCTCGTCGCATTGGCCACGGTCGCGGACGTCGCCCCGCTCACCGGGGTCAACCGCGCCTTCGTCCGGCAGGGGCTCGCCGTGATGGCGCGGCGCGAGCGGCCTGGGCTCGTCGCCCTCGGGGATGTCGCGCGGCTCGACCGGGCGCCGTCGGCGCACCATCTGGGGTTCGTGCTCGGTCCCCGGGTGAACGCGGGCGGGCGGATCGGACGCGCCGATCTCGGGGCGCGACTGCTCGCGACGAGCGACCCGCACGAGGCGCAGGCCATCGCGCAGAGGCTCGACGAGCTCAACACCGAACGCCGCGAGATCGAGGCGAGGGTGCGGGAGGCCGCGCTCGCGCAGGCCGAGGACCGGGGGCTCGACGCGCCGCTCGTGTGGGCCGCCGGAGAAGGCTGGCACCCCGGTGTCGTCGGCATCGTCGCAGCGCGGCTGAAGGAGGCGGCGAACCGTCCCGCGGTGGTGATCGGCTTCGACGGCGACGAGGGAAAGGGCTCCGGCCGGTCGGCGCCCGGCATCGACCTCGGCGCATCGATCCAGAAGCTCGCGGCCGAAGGGCTCATCACCAAGGGCGGCGGGCACCGGATGGCGGCGGGGCTGTCGCTCACCCGCGCGCAACTCGACCCGGCGATGGCCCGGCTCTCCGAACTTCTCGGAAAACAGGGAGCGGGAGAGCTCGGCCCCCGGGATCTCCTGCTCGACGGGGTGCTGATGCCCGGCGCCGCCACGCCGGAGCTCTGCGAGACGATCGACAGCGCCGGTCCCTTCGGCATGGGCGCTCCCGCCCCCCGCTTCGCCTTCCCCGCCTGTGCCATCCGGCACGCGAGGCGCGTGGGCGACGGCCATCTGAAGATCGCCTTTTCGGACGGCGTTGGCGCGACGGTCGATGCCATCGCCTTCGGCGCCTTCCAGGGCCCGCTCGGCCCGGCGCTCGCGGGCCACGGCGGCGCCCGGTTCCACCTCGCCGGACGGATCGAGGTCAACGACTGGGGCGGCCGCAGCCGGATCCAGCTCCGCCTTGAGGATGCCGCCCCGGCGCCCGCGAAAAGCCGGTGAGACCGGTGAAAATCCTCTTGCCCTTGTCGGTGTCATTATCTAGACACCCGCCCACGGCAGGCTTGGCCCGTTCGTCTATCGGTTAGGACGCCAGGTTTTCAACCTGGAAAGAGGGGTTCGATTCCCCTACGGGCTGCCATATACTCACCTAAGCACATGAAATTGCAGGTTTTTTCAAAGGCCCGTCGAGGCGACCCGCCATTCGATATGCCATCGCGGAATCGCACGAAAAGGCCCCGCAGAAGCGGGGCTCTTCCTGCCGATCCGGTCGGCCTCAGGAGACGTGAAGCTCTTCCGGAAGCTTCGTCTTCTCCGCGATCGCGTCGGCGATGCCGAACACAGAGAAAATGGACTCTCAGTCTGTTCCGACGTAGCGTTCTCCGATGAGAGCCATTTCATTCGCTCCGTTTGCAAATCTCATCTTGTCCTCCTGCGAGACGGACTTGAGAGGAACAGGAGATCTTCGGCCTACGGAAACGGGATTCGAAGCAACCCTTCGGGCGAACAACTTCCAGAAGCCGGACGACCCAGATGCTGAGGCATTCCGGCGCGAGGTCTTGGCGCGCTGGGTGGCGGACAACGCCATCTGCTCAAGCGGCTACCGGATCACTGATAGAACCCCAATATTTATCGCAGGGGCGCTCTATGACATCAGGTACACCGCGCTCTGCCTTTAGTTTCATCTCGGTCGCTGATCCGGCAGATGGATGACCGGACGATCCGCAGCCGCTCGTTGCGAACGCAGCGCGTGGGTTCAGATTCGGGTGTGCATACTGTGGCCAGGATGAAAGACGAGCCGCACCGACGTGATCACGCTCCCGCCCGACCATGTCGTCCGGACCAGGAGGAAAAGACCTATGCCCACCTCACAGGACAGGGCCACCGCCTCGGCTGGAGTCGAGGTGATGGCCGAAAACGTGAAATCACCCCCGTCGAACGGCACCTCGCGCACCAGCCATTCGTTGGGACTGACATCGGCGAACGTCTCGTCCAGTGCGGCGGGGACCGCATCGGGATTGATCCAGCGGTCCTCCACGACATAGGGCGCGCCGTCCGCCGTGTAGAGCGTCCGGAGGTGGAGCAGCTCCGTGCCGGATGCAATCCGCATCCGCGCCCGGATGTCGGGCGGCGGGGCGAGCATCTCCCGCGAAAGGATCGTGTGGCGGCAGGCACTGCCTCGCGACTCGATCTCGTCGCGGATCACCGGGATGTCGAACCGGGCGCGACGAACCGGATTGACGGCGACGCGGGTTCCGGCCTTGCGGCGGCGGTCGAGCAGGCCCTCCTGGGCCAGTTCGCGTAGCGCGCGGTTCACCGTCGCCCGGGCGCAGCCGAATTCGTGGGCGAGATCGGTCTCGTGGGGGATGAAGTCGCCGGGGCGCCAGAGGCGCTCCGCGATGCGGCGTCGGACCTCGTCGCGGACGGCCTGCCAGTTGCGGATGGCGGGCATGCTCACAGCGCGTCCCTCAGGTCGCGGAGCACCGCGCGGTAGGCGGCGGCAATATCGTCGCGGGCGACGTGACGGCCGTCGCGGACCATGTGGCGGCCCGCCGACCAGACGTCGCGCACCATGCGGTCGTCGCCGGCGAAGACGAAGCTGTCGAGGATCGTGTCGCCCTCCCGCCCGTCGAGATCGGTGTGCACGGCGTCGAGCGCCACGAGATCTGCGAGGAGTCCCGGGCGGATCGCCCCGGTCTGCCGCCCCGCGGCGGCGGCGCCGCCCGCGAGGATCGCGTCGTAGAGGCGACGGCCGGTCGACTTCTCCGGCGTGGCGAGCGCCGCGCGGGAGCGGTCGCGGAGACGCTGGGAGTATTCGAGTGTGCGGAGTTCCTCGGACAGGGCGATGCGGATGTTGGAGTCCGACCCGATGGCGATGCGCCCACCCGCGGAGAGCCAGCGGACGCCGTCGAAGATGCCGTCTCCGAGGTTCGATTCGGTGATCGGGCAAAGCCCCGCCGTGGCGCCCGAGCGGGCGAGCGCTTCGGTCTCGTGCGGCTCCATCTGGGTGCAGTGGATGCAGGTGAAGCGGTCGTCGGGCGCGAGGGCGTCGAGCACCCATTCGACGGGGCGGCGGCCGAGCGCGGCCTCGACCTCGGCCACCTCCGCCACCTGTTCGGCAAGGTGCATGTGGATCGGGCCTTCGGGCGCGAGCGCCGCGAGTTCCGGGAGGGTGTCCAGCGCGACGGCGCGGAGGCTGTGGGGCGCGACGCCCAGCACGGTGTCCGGCGGCAGGACCGCAAGGGCCGCGGCCGAGCCGGCGTGGAGGCGGGCGAAGGCCTCGGGGTCGGTGCCGAAGCGCACCTGCCCGGGGCCGAGAGGGCGCCGGTCGCAGCCGCCGAAGCGGTAGTGGACGGGCAGGAGCGTGAGGCCGATGCCCGTGCGCGACGTGGCGGCGGCGATGCGGGCGGCCATCTCCGCGGGGTCGGCGTAGGGCTGCCCGCCCGCCTGGTGGTGGAGGTAGTGGAATTCGACATTGGTGGCGTAACCGGCCTCCAGCATCTCCATCTGGACGAAGGCGGCGATGGCCTCGACCTGCTCGGGCGAAAGCCGGTCGAGGAAGCGGAACATGAGCGCGCGCCATGTCCAGAACGTGTCGCGCGGGTCGGGGCCACGGCGCTCCGTCAGACCCGCCATCGCGCGCTGGAAGGCGTGGCTGTGGGCGTTCGCCGGCGCCGGAAGCAGGATGCCCACGCGGTGGTCCGTGGCGGCGGGCGCCACCTGCCTCACCGCAGCGATACGCCCCGCGGCGTCAATGGTGACGCGGAGGCTATGTATCCAGCCGCTCTCGGTCAGTGCCCGCGCGGCCCAGAGTCTCGTCATGGGCTTCCCCGCTTGACGCGCCAATATGTGCAGACATATACGAGTCAAGAACAGACATGACAAGGTCCGCCATGCTCCTCGCCAACGCGACGCTCGCCGGAACGGAGGACGCCCGGCCCCACGGGCTGATCCCCCGCGGAGCTGTGGCGATCGAGGGCGAGCGGATCGCCTGGGCGGGGGCGGAGGCGGAGCTGCCCGCCCGCCTCGCCGGGCTCGAGAGGCTGGACCTCGAAGGCCGGCTCGTCACGCCGGGGCTGATCGATTGCCATACGCATATCGTCCACGGGGGCAACCGGGCGCGCGAGTTCGAGATGCGGCTCGAAGGGGCGAGCTACGAGGAGATCGCGCGGGCGGGCGGCGGCATCGTCTCCACCGTCACGGCGACGCGGGCAGCCGGGGAGGACCGCCTCCTCGCCGAGGCCTTGCCGCGGGTGGACGCGCTGATCGCCGAGGGGGTGACGAAGATCGAGGTGAAGTCGGGCTACGGGCTCGACATGGAGACGGAGCTCGCAATGCTCCGCGCGGCGCGGCGGATCGCGCAAGTGCGGCCCGTGCGGGTGCGGACAAGCTTTCTCGGCGCCCATACGGTGCCGCCGGAGTATCGCGGGCGGCCAGACGCCTATCTCGACGAGGTCTGCCTGCCCACGCTGGACGCGGCCCATGCGGAGGGCCTCGCCGACGCAGTGGACGGCTTCTGTGAAGGGATCGCCTTCGACACCGTGCAGATGGCGCGGGTCTTCGCCCGGGCGCGGGCGGTCGGGCTGCCGGTGAAGCTCCACGCCGAGCAGCTGTCGAACATCGGCGGCGCGCGGCTCGCGGCGTCCTTCGGAGCGCTGTCGGCGGATCATCTGGAATACGCCGACGAAGGGGACGCGGCGGCGATGGCGGCGGCGGGGACCGTCGCGGTTATCCTGCCGGGCGCGTTCTATACCCTGCGCGAGACACGATTGCCGCCGGTGACCGCGTTCCGCGCACACGGGGTGCCGATGGCCGTGGCGACCGACTGCAACCCCGGCTCCTCGCCGATGACATCGTTGCTCCTCGCGATGAACATGGCGGCAACGCTGTTCCGAATGACACCCGAAGAGTGCCTCGCGGGCGTCACGCGCCATGCGGCTCGGGCACTTGGGCTCGCCGACAGCGGCGTGATCGGGGTGGGCATGCGGGCGGACCTCGCGGTCTGGGATGTCGAGAGCCCGGCAGAGCTCACCTATCGGATCGGCTTCAACCCACTCTGGACGCGCATCTTCGGAGGACGCCTGTGACCGTTCTCCTCACCCCAGGCGCCACGAGTCTCGACACGCTGGAGGCGGTCTGGCGCGGAGGGCACCCTGCCCGCCTCATCCCCGAGGCTGAGGCGGCCATCGACGCGGCCGCCGCCATCGTCGCGCAGGCCGCGGCGGGGGACGCGGCGGTCTACGGCGTCAACACGGGCTTCGGGAAACTCGCCTCGGTGCGCGTGCCGCCCGAGGACACCGCGCGGCTCCAGCGCAACCTGATCCTGTCGCACTGCTGCGGCGTGGGCGAGACGCTCGACGCGGCCACGATCCGGCTGATGATGGTGCTGAAGCTCCTCTCCTTGGGACGCGGCGCCTCTGGCGTGCGGCGGGAGACGGTGGCGCTCCTCGAGGACTGCCTTGCCCGGGGCGTGTCGCCGGTGATTCCGGCGCAGGGCTCCGTCGGCGCCTCGGGCGATCTCGCGCCGCTCGCCCACATGGCGGCGACGCTCATCGGCGAGGGCGAGGCGGTGGTCGAGGGCATCCGGCTGTCCTCGGGCGAGGCATTGCGACGTGCGGGACTTTCGCCCGTGGTGCTCGGGCCGAAGGAAGGGCTCGGGCTCATCAACGGCACGCAGTTCTCGACCGCCTGCGCGCTTGCGGGATACTTCGACGCCCTGCGGAACCTCGAAAGCGCGGTCGCGGCCTCCTGCCTCTCGACCGATGCGATCATGGGCTCGACCGCGCCGCTCCACCCCGCACTCCATACGCTCCGGGGACACGAGGGGCAAATCGACGTCGCGCGCGCCATGCGGGCGGTCATGGAGGGCTCGGCCATCCGCGAGAGCCACCGCGAGGGCGACATGCGCGTGCAAGACCCCTACTGCATCCGCTGCCAGCCGCAGGTGACGGGCGCGGCGCTGGATCTTCTGCGCTTCGCGGGGCGGACCCTCGAGATCGAGGCAAACGCGGTGTCCGACAACCCGCTCGTGCTTGTGGAGGACGGGCGGATCGTGTCGGGCGGGAACTTCCATGCCGAGCCCGTGGCCTTCGCCGCCGACCAGATCGCGCTCGCCATCGCCGAGGTTGGCGCCATCGCGCAGCGGCGGGTGGCGCTGATGGTGGACCCGACGCTCAGCTTCGATCTTCCGCCCTTCCTGACGCCGAAGCCGGGACTCAACTCAGGCCTGATGATCGCCGAGGTCACGACGGCGGCGCTCATGAGCGAGAACAAGCACCTCGCCACGCCCTGCTCGATCGATTCCACGCCGACCTCAGCGAACCAGGAGGACCATGTATCGATGGCCGCCCACGGCGCGCGGCGGCTCAGGCGCATGAACGAGAATCTGAGCGTGATCGTCGGCGTGGAGCTTCTCTGCGCGGCGCAGGGGGTGGAGTTCCGCGCGCCGCTCGCCACGGGCCCCTGGCTGCAGCGGCTGATGGCCACGGTGCGGGAGGCGGTGCCCGCGCTCGACGAGGACCGCTACATGGCCGACGACCTTGCCCGCGCGGCGGGGCTCGTGCGGGATGGGCGGGTCGCGGAGGTCTGCGGCATCCGGGACCTGCTCGAGGCCCGCGCATGACCCCGGTGGAGGTGATGCGCGGCGACGGGCCGGTGGTGCTCGGGATGCCGCACACGGGGACGCATGTACCGCCCGGCATCCTTGCGCGGCTCACGCCGCTCGGCCGGACGCTGGCGGACACCGACTGGCACGTCGGGCGGCTCTACGACGGACTCCTCGCCGGCGTGACCATCGTCCGCGCAACCTTCCACCGCTACGTGATCGACGCGAACCGGCCGCCGGACGGGGCAAGCCTTTATCCGGGGCAGACCACGACGGGGCTCGTCCCGGTCACGGATTTCGACGGGCTGCCGCTCTGGGAGGTGAACCCCGCACCCGACGAAATCGAGGCGCGGCGGCGCGACTTCCACGTGCCCTACCACACCGCGCTCGCCGCCGAGGTGGAGCGGGTTCGCGCCCGGCACGGGGTCGCTGTGCTCTACGATTGCCACTCGATCCGCTCGCGCATCCCGTTCCTGTTCGAGGGCACCCTGCCCGACTTCAACATCGGGACGAACGAGGGCCGGAGCTGCGCGCCCGAAATGGAGGCCGCCGTCGCCCGTCTCTGTGCGGACGCCGAGGGCTACACGAGCGTCCTCAACGGCCGCTTCAAGGGCGGCTGGACGACGCGCCACCACGGGCGGCCCGGGGCGGGCGTCCACGCGATCCAGATGGAGCTCGCGCAATCCACTCACCTCGCCGCCGAAGCGCTGCCCTTCGCCTACGACGAGGGCAAGGCCGCGCGCCTCCGCCTGCAGCTTCGCGCGATCCTCGAGACGCTCGGGGATCTCGCCCTCTCCTCACGAGGATCGCCATGACCAACCCGCGCCACAACATTCGCGACGTCTATCCTCCCACCGGCCCCGAAATCAGCGCCAAGAGCTGGCTGACCGAAGCGCCGATGCGGATGCTGATGAACAACCTGCATCCCGACGTGGCCGAGAATCCGCATGAACTCGTCGTCTACGGCGGGATCGGACGCGCCGCGCGGACATGGGAGGACTTCGACCGCATCGTCGCGGCGCTGAAGGACCTCGAGGCGGACGAGACGCTGGTGGTACAGTCCGGCCGACCGGTCGCCATCGTGCGAACGCATGCGGACGCGCCGCGCGTGCTCATCGCCAACTCCAACCTCGTCCCCCACTGGGCGACATGGGCGCATTTCAACGAGCTCGATCGCAAGGGCCTCATGATGTACGGCCAGATGACCGCCGGATCCTGGATCTACATCGGCACGCAAGGGATCGTGCAGGGCACCTACGAGACCTTCGCCGAAGCGGGGCGTCAGCACTACGATGGGCGCCTCGCGGGCCGATGGATCCTGACCGCGGGCCTCGGCGGCATGGGCGGCGCGCAGCCGCTCGCGGCCGTCTTCGCGGGGGCCTCGTGCCTCGCCGTGGAATGCGACGAGACGCGGATCGATTTCCGCCTGCGGACCCGCTACCTCGACGAGAAGGCCCGCACGCTCGACGAGGCACTCGCCATGATCGACCGCTGGACGACGGCGGGAGAGGCGAAGTCCGTAGGCCTTCTCGGGAACGCGGCCGAGGTCTTCCCCGAGCTTGTCCGCCGCATGAAGGCGGGTGGGCCGCGCCCGGACATCGTGACCGACCAGACCTCGGCCCACGACCCGCTCCACGGCTACCTGCCGGTAGGCTGGACAGTCGCCGACTGGCGCGCCCGGCAGGAGACCGACCCCAAGGCCGTGGAGGCCGCCGCGCGGGCGTCGATGAAGACGCACGTCGCCGCGATGGTGGACTTCTGGCACGCGGGCGTCCCGACGCTCGACTACGGCAACAAC
This sequence comes from uncultured Rhodobacterales bacterium, assembly GCA_964587905.1. Taxonomy (GTDB): domain Bacteria; phylum Pseudomonadota; class Alphaproteobacteria; order Rhodobacterales; family Rhodobacteraceae; genus DAINOF01. Next base: position 20,108 of record CAZPOK010000013.1, read on the forward strand.
ATCCGGCAGGTGGCCGAGGAGGAAGGGCTCGAGAACGCCTTCGCCTTCCCGGGTTTCGTGCCGGCCTACATCCGGCCGCTCTTCTGCAAGGGGATCGGCCCGTTCCGCTGGTGCGCGCTCTCAGGCGACCCGGAAGACATCCACAAGACCGATGCCGCCATGAAACGACTGTTCCCGGAGAACGCGCATCTCCACCGCTGGCTCGACATGGCGTCCGACCGGATCGCGTTCCAGGGCCTGCCCGCGCGCATCTGCTGGATCGGCCTCGGCGACCGGCACCGCGCGGGGCTGATGTTCAACGAGATGGTGGCGTCGGGCGAGTTGAAGGCGCCCGTGGTGATCGGGCGCGACCATCTCGACGCAGGCTCCGTGGCGAGCCCGAACCGCGAGACCGAGGCGATGCGGGACGGGTCGGACGCGGTGTCGGACTGGCCGCTCCTCAACGCGCTCGTCAACACGGCCAGCGGCGCGACATGGGTGTCGCTGCATCACGGAGGCGGGGTCGGCATGGGATTCAGCCAGCACGCGGGCGTCGTGATCGTGGCGGACGGGACGCCCGAGGCGGCGAAGCGGCTCGAACGCGTGCTCTGGAACGACCCGGCCTCGGGCGTCTGGCGCCACGCGGACGCCGGCTACGAAGACGCCATCGCCTGCGCAAGGGAGCATGGGCTGAGGCTGCCGGGGATCCTCGGAACCTGACGACAAGCGGTAGGACTGCGGCACGAGTTCCCAAGGGAGGCCGGAACGGCTCATCAATAGCGGCCGCTCCCGAACCCGTCCATGGATGCTCGCACGGGTCCGTCTCCAAGCATTCCACAAGCAAAGCAGGCGGCGAATTCAGCGGTGCAACCTTCGCCCGCATTTCGGGCGGAGAGCGACTTTCGCCGCATCGAGCGCAAATTCACGAAAAGCGAACCCGCTGCAAAGACATGGCATTTTCCATTACCGACGGAGCGCTGACCGAAATGCTCCAATTCAGCGATGGCGGCTTTCCCTGATGAGGGTCAAGACCCTTGCGCCGAAGTGTTTTAGGCTGCGAACTTATGCGATGCTTATCATGAGGGTATCGAGGACCGACGGATGGCCCGCAAAGAGAGCGACCAGATCAGCCATGAACTCGCTGACCTGCCGGGGGTCGGGTCATATCGGTGGTACGTTGCCGAGGACCGGATTGAATGGTCGGCCGATCTCATTCGTCTTTACGGGATCGAGCGCGGGCCGACTTCGGAACTCTGTTTCATGGATTTGGTCCATCCTGATGATCGCCTTCGTGTCGAGGCGGAGACTGCCTCGTTTCTCGCCGCCGGCGATAGCTATGCGCACGAGTTCCGCATCATCCGGCCAAGCGGGGAGATCCGCGTCATTCACGATCGTGGCGTTGTGGAGCGCGCTGCAAGCGGCGCGGCCGTCTGTATGCGCGGCATGAGTATCGATGTCACGGCGCAGAGATACACAACGAAGGAAGAGCCTCGGGAACGGTTCGACAGGGATCTCCTTGAACTGGCGCTCGACGCCGCGGAACAGGGAGCCTGGGACTATGACATCGCTCGGGACAAGCCGCAGTGGGATCAGAGGACCTATGCACTGTTCGGCCAGACATTCGGCACTCCGCTCTCGTTCGACCGGGTCGTCGAAAAGTTCGTCCATCCGGAGGACCGCGAGAAGGTGGCTTCGGCAGCCCATTCGGCGATGGATCCCGCTGGCAGCGGCAGATACGTCATCGAGCACCGCGTCTTGCGTCAGGATGGCGAGGTCCGATGGGTCGCGGTGAACGGCCGCGTGCTGTTCGAGGAAACGGGCCTCGCACGCCGGGCAGTCAGGATGATGGGAACCATCCGCGACGTCACCGAGCGGCGCCGAAGCGCGGAGGCACTGAGACAAAGCCGCGAGTTCCTGAAGATGGCGCTCGACGCCGGAGGAATGGGCGTTTGGCAGACCGAACTCGGGCGGGGCATCGCCATTTGCGATGAAGTGACGCAAGGGCTCTTCGGGCTGGAGCCGGATAGGAAAGAGTACTCGCTGGACGACATCGAGCGGTGCGTTCACCCGGACGATCTCGCGCGCATCAGAGCGGCCTGGGAAGCCCTGGAGGTCGGCCAGTCCTTCCGTGAGGAGTTTCGCGTCCGGAGCCAGACAGATGGTGAGCGATGGCTGATTGGCGTCGGCCAGAAGCACATCGCCGAGGGCAAGGCAACCGTTTCGGGGCTGAACTGGGACATAACCGAACAGAAGCACGTTGAGGCGCGTCTTCGGGAGGGCGAGGCGCTGTTCCGGAGCATGGCGGACAACCTGCCGCATATCGTCTGGATGCACGATGCGGACGCACGGCAGGAGTTCGTCAACCAGACCTTCTGTGACTACTTCGGGGTCGCACGAGAGGACATGCGTGGCCAGAAATGGCAGGTCCTGATGCATCCCGAGGATGCCGAGGCCTATGCCGCGGAGTTCGCGGCCTGCGTCCGAGAACGCCGTCCCTTCCACGCCGAAGTCCGGGTCAGAGACGGAGCGGGCGAATGGCGCTGGCTCGAATCCTGGAGCGCGCCCCGGTTCGACAAGGCCGGGCGCTACCTTGGTCATGTCGGCACCAGTGCCGACGTGACGGACCGGAAGCGCGAGGAGCAGCTTCGCCAGCTTCTCCTGGAGGAGCTCGATCACAGGGTCAAGAACACCTTTGCCCTGGTCCAGGCCATCGCAAACCAGAGCCTCAGGGGTGACCGCCCGATCGAGGTCCAGCGCGCCGCCTTCATCGGTCGTCTGCGCGCCCTAGCGAGCGCCAACAACCTGCTCACGCGCGAGAACTGGGAGAAGGCAAGCCTGTCACAGCTGGTCTTCGATGCCTCTGCCTCGACCGGAACTGCGGAGGAAAGGTTCGTCGCAGAAGGTCCCGAGGTCATCCTCCAGCCCAGACTGGCAATCTCTGTCGCCCTCGCGCTGCACGAGCTCTGCACGAATGCCATCAAGTACGGGTCGTTGTCGGGAGATCGCGGCCGCGTCGTCGTCGGGTGGACGGTGAGGGACGGCGATCCGGAGCACGTCACGCTGGTCTGGTCGGAGCACGACGGGCCCACGGTTTCGCCGCCTGGCGGCAGAGGGTTCGGCACCCTGCTCCTGGAGCAGGCGCTTGCGGCGGAGCTGGGCGCCGAGGTCACGATGGAATTCCGTCCGGAAGGACTGCGCTGCACGATCGAAGTCGATCTGGGCTGACGCAGACCGAGACTTGGACGGATTCGACCTCGTCTCGTTAACGGCAGCGATGCTGGCGTTTACGCATCGCCAAGACCGCGCCCCACGGCGGGAGCGGCGGCCGGTTCCGCTTGAAGATCGCGCGAGAGGTGAGGCGCCGACCGGAGTCTTCCCGGGCTCGTTCGGAAGCCGCGGAACAGGCGCGACATCGACATCGTCAGACGCCTCAGAGCGTGACCGGCTGCCCGGTTCGGATGCTGCGGTCCGCGGCGAGGCAGATGGCGAGGGACCGGACGGCATCCTCCATGGGTCGCGCGAGGTCGGTGTCCTCGGCGATCGCGTTCAGCACGAAGGCCTGTTCGGCGTCGCAGAGCTCCTGGTGCCCGGGTTCGTCCGGCAAATCGACGATCCGGTCGCCCGACGGTCGGTGGACGAGGAGGTTGCCCACCTTCGTGTGCCCCTCGATGGCGGCCGAGGCGCCCTTATCCGCCTCGACGATCGAGACGGAGCCCGCGGGGCTGACGATGTCCTTCACGAAGAACGCCGTCTCGGACATCATCGGCCCCCAGCCGGCCTCGTACCAACCGACCGAGCCGTCCTCGAAGACGACCTGCAACTGTCCGTAGTTGTACATGTCCGCGGCGATCTCGTCGGACAGGCGCAGGCCGATGCCCTGGACGCGCACCGGCCGCGCGTCGGTGACCTGGCACCAGACGTCGATGTAGTGCACCCCGCAGTCGACGATGGGCGAGGTGGTCCGCATCAGCGCCTTGTGGGTCTCCCACTCGGGGCCCGAGGACTGCTGGTTCAGGTTCATGCGGAAGACGTAGGGCCCGCCGAGCGCGCGCGCCTCCTCGATCATGCGCAGCCAGGAGGGATGGTGGCGCAGGATGTAGCCGGCGACCAGCTTGCGGTCGAGCCGCCGCGCCGTCTCCACCACGCGCTCGGCGTCCTGCACCGTCGTGGCGAGCGGCTTCTCCACGAAGACATGTGCGCCGGCCTCCATCGCCGCGATGGCGAGTTCGGCATGGCTGTCGGAATACGTGGCGATAACGACGAGATCGGGGGTCGTTTCCATCCCCGCCTTGAAACTGTCGAAACGCGGGTAGCGGGCGAGCGCTTCGGGCAGCTCGCGGGGCGAGCGGTTCACCAGCCCCACGATCTCGGACTCCGGGTTTGCATGGTGGGCCAGCGCGTGGCTCTGCCCCATGTTGCCGAGCCCCACGATCAGCGTCTTTACCATTGTGCTCTCTCCCTTTTCGGTGAGGATGAACGCGAGGCGGAGAGACGGCAAGAGCGCTCCTGACGGGCGGAGGAGAAGGAATTGACCGAGCAGACCCAGATGCGCCGCGAGGTGGCGGAAATCCCGGATGCGGTGGAGCGCCTACTCGCGGACGGGGCCGACGCGGTCAGGTCAGCGGCGCGCGAGATCGCGGCCCGCGACCCGGCATTCTTCGTCACCGTGGCACGCGGCTCCTCGGACCATGCCTGCACCTATCTGAAATACGCCGCCGAGCTTCTGTGCGGCCTGCCGGTGGCGTCGGTCGGACCCTCCGTCGCGTCGATCTACAAGGCACCGCTCCGCATGGCGGGCGGCGTCTGCGTCTCGGTCTCGCAGTCCGGCAGGAGCCCCGACATCGTCGACCTCACCCGGACCGCGAAAGCGGGAGGAGCCTATGGCATCGCCGTGACGAACGATCCCGCGTCGCCGCTCGCGTTGGCTGCGGACGCCACGCTCGACATTCATGCAGGTCCCGAATTGAGCGTCGCCGCCACCAAGACCTTCATAACCTCGGCCCTCGTCTGCCTCTGGATGCTTGCGGAGACGGCAGCCGACGACGCGCTTCTCGCGGCGATACGCGACCTGCCGGAACGGCTGGCCGAGGCCGCCGCGGCGGACTGGAGCGCGCTGGCGGAGGCGGCCGGGAACAAGTCGCTCTATACGCTCGGCCGCGGTCCGTCCTGGGCCATCTCCAACGAGGCGGCGCTGAAGTTCAAGGAAGTGTGCCAGCTTCACGCGGAAAGCTATTCCTCGGCGGAGGTCCTGCACGGACCGGTCTCCATAGTGGACCGCGGCTTTCCCGTTCTCGCCTTCACCGCCAGCGACGCGGCGGAGGGCGCCGTGATCGAGGTCGCGGATGCCTTGGCCGCTAAGGGGGCTGCCGTCTTCGTCACCTCCGACCGCGCGACGCGGGCCCGGTCGCTTCCGACCATCCGAACCCGGCATTGGCTGACGGATCCGCTTGCGGCGATCGTCAGCTTCTACTCGACGATCGAGACGCTGGCCGTGGCGCGCGGTCTGGACCCCGACACGCCGCGGCATCTCTCGAAGGTCACCGAGACGACCTGACGTCTGCTATGCCTCGAGGCGGCGGACGGTTCCGACCTCGACCTCGCGCCCGGTGACGCGGGATCGGACCGCGGCGAAGGCGAGCGCGAGGCTCTCGAGGTTTCCGCGCGCACCGTTCGACGGCGTTCGGTCCTCCTCGACGGCGCACAGAAGCTCGCCCATCGTGCCGCGGAAGCCGTCGTTGAACCATTGGCCCTCGAGCTTCGGCCGCGCGATGCCGGTCGCGGTGGTCAGCGTCACCGCCTGTTTCCCGAGGTTCGGCCCGTCCGCGACGAGGCTCCCCCCGGTGCCGCCAACGAAGGTCGTGTCACGCGGCCCGTGCGGCACGCCGCCGTCGAAGACCGCCGTTGCCTGCCCGCCGTCGAGGCGGACAAGGGCCTGCGCGAGCAGCGGCACCTTGTTGGCCTGTCCCGCAGCGGCCGTGGCGCGGGCGAAGACGCTCCGCGTGCGTCCCGGCACGAGCGATACGAGGAAGTCGAACCAGTGCACGCCGAAATCGTAGAGGATGAGGTCCTCGATCTCGTCGAAGGGCGTGCCGGCGGTCCAGCCGTGGTTCCAATGGATCGCCACATGGGCCGAGATGACTTCACCGACCAGCCCGGCACGAACGGCCTCGCGCATCCAGGCCTTGTGCGGCGCCCAGCGCCCGTTCTGGTTGACGGCGAGCTTGCACCCTTTGTCCTCTGCGAGCGACACGAGGCGCTCGCCGGTATCGAGGTCGGTGACGAAGGGCTTCTGGCTGAGGACATGCTTGCCCGCCTTCAGCGCCGCCTCGACGATCGGTGCCCGGTGCTCGGGATGGAGCGTGACGTCGATCACGTCGATCTCCCCGTCGGCGAGCATGTCCTGCCAGGTGTCCTCGATACGGGCGGCGGGGCAGTATTCGGCGGCCTTGGCTTCGGCCTTCGACCGCGTGCGGTTCCAGAGTGCCGCGACCTCCCAGCCGGCAGTGCGGTAGGCGTCGAGATGGCTGCCCGAGATGCCGCCCGTTCCGATCACGCCGATCCGGGGACGGTAGGACTTCGGCATTGGCGGACGGTAGGACAGGTCGGGGGCGGCGATCTCGGCCAGTTCGGTCGACTTCAGCGCGTAGGTGTCGGCATCGCCGGCATCCTTCGTGACGTCATCGCTCACGGCAGCAGCTCCAGCGTCCGTTTTTCCTGCGCCGACCGCATGGCGGTATCGACGATCCGCTGCGCGGTGAGGCAGAGCGCGGGGTCGAGAGGCCCCGACACCGGTTGCCCCCTCGCGATGCAGCCAAGCATGTATTCGATCGCATTCCGCTCGCCATCCTTCAGCGGATCTACAGGGATTTCGTGCCGTTCCGGCGTCGCGCGGGTCTGGACCGTCAGCGCCTTCGCGTAGTCGGGCGACGCGATGGTGCCGTCGGTGCCGACGAAGGTGAAGCCGCAGGTGGGCTGCGGCTGGTGCGTCCAGGGGTCGGTGAAGGTGCCCCAGCGGGTCTCGAGCTTCGACAGCCCGCGCTTGTAACGGCAGACGGCGATGGCGTGCTGGTCGACCTCGATGCCGGGCGTCCGGTCGATGGTGCAGGTCACTTCGAGCGGAGCCTCGCCCTCCATGTACCAGGTTCCCAGCGTCGCGCCGTAGCCCATGTAGTCGAGAAGCGAGCCGCCCCCGCTCGCCTTCTTGTACCACCAGGCACCCGGTTTCTGGCGCTCCACCTCCTCGGGGCTGACCTCCACCTTGTCGGCGAGATGGTAGAGCGGCCCGCGGTTTCCGTCATAGAAACGCACCTCCAGGAGGTCGCCGATGGTCCCTTCCTCGATCAGGCGCTTGGCGGTGACGTGGCTCGCCACCCAGCGGAGCGGCCAGTTGATCGCCAGCTGCCTCCCCGTGCCCTGCATCGCCTTCATCATCCTCCGCGCCTCTTCGGCCGAGGCGGCGAAAGGCTTCTCGACGAAGACATGGATCCCATGCGGGGCAAGGCGCTCGGTGTAGTCGCCGTGCTCGGCGGTTGCGGCGCAGAGGATCGCCATGTCGTAGGGGCCCGCCGCCATGCAGGCGTCGAAGTCGGTGAAGACGCGGCTCTCCGGGATGCCGAAGTTTGCGATCGCCTCCTTCATTCGCGCCCGGTCGGGGTCGAAGATGCCCGCGATCTCGGCCTCCGGGTGCTCATCCACGAGCCTTAGAAGGTCGCCCATGTGCATGTGGTCGAAACTGATGCCGACGATGCGGAACTTCGTCATGTGGCCCTCCCTCAGCGTGTTTCGGTGAACCGGACGTAGAGCGCGGTCACGAGCAGGATGATGAGCCCGAAAAGCGCGATGCGCGCGCCCTCCGGCATCCGTGCGAGCGTCAGCATCGTGTCGATCACCCGCAGGATCAGCGCGCCGACAATGGCGCCCGCGAAGCTTCCGCGTCCGCCGAAGATCGAGGTTCCGCCGATCACGGCGGCCGCCACCGACGGCAGCATGAGCGGCACAGCAAGCGAGAGAGACGGCGCACGGATCATGCCGAGGTAGAGAAGGCCTGTCAGCGACGCGATCAGCCCCGAGAGCACGTAGAGCGCCATGTGGACCTGCCAGCTTCTCACGCCCGAGAGCTTGGCCGCGTTCTCGTTCGACCCAAGAGCGAAGAGGAGACGGCCGAATCCCGTGAACCTCATGAGCCAGAGGACGAAGACGGCGAAGGGCACGAACAGGAATATTCCGTTCGGCAGACCCGCCGTGCGCCCCGTACCCAGCCATTCGAGGATGGCGGGGATGTCCGAGCCCGTGGCGATGACGAAACGCTGGTAGACCTGGAGGCAGCCCGTCGCGATAAGCCCGGTGCCGAGCGTCATGATCAGCGGATGCACCCGCGCGATGCCGACGCCGAAGCCGTTGACGATGCCCACGAGAGCGCCGACGCCCATCGCGATCAGCATGGCCGGCACCGGCCCCATGAGCGGCGTCAGTGTCGCGGTGACGAAGGCGGCGCATGTCGCGACGATCCCCACGGACAGATCGATGCCGCCGGTCAGCATCGTCAGCACCTGCGCAGCGGCGAGCATCGCCAGCGGTATGGCGAACTTGATCAGGTTGCCGGCCCAGAACGGCGAGATGATGCCGGGCCGCATCAGTTCCAGAATGCCGATCAACAGGAACAGGAACGCGATCAGCGGGATGACGGGGTTGTCCTTCAGGAACCTGCCGACGCGGACAAGGGGCGGGACGTGGTCCGGCGCGCCGGGATGTATGTCGCTCATGCCGCCTGCCTCCTGCTGCGCAGCACGAGGAAGGCGCCGAACATCACCACGCCGACCATGATCGTTCCTTCCACGATGGTGGTCACATTGGGGTCGACGGCCGCCAGCGTCAGGATCGTGCGGATGATCCGCAGGATGAACACGGCGACGATCGGCCCGAGCAGGCCGCCGACCCCGCCTCCGAGGATCACCCCGCCGAGCACGACGGATGCCACGGCCGCCAGGAGATAGGGTCCCGGCACCGGTTCGCCGACGCCGGTCAGCGCAAGCAGGCTCAGCCCGCCGAACCCCGAGAACAGCCCCGCGATGGCGTAGGCCGCGGCTCGGGTCGGTCCGACCGCCACGCCCGAGCGGAACGCAGCCATCTCGTCCGACCCGGTGGCGTAGATCGCGAGGCCGAGCTTCGAGCGCTTCACCGGTATCCAGACCGCGGCGACGGCGACAGCCACGACGACAAGGGCGGACGGCAGACCCGTGATCAAGACCGACCCCGTGATCGCGCCGCGCATCCACGGGGTCGCCGTGCCGCCCGGAGTTTCGAGGATCAGCAGTGCGGTCCCCTGCCAGACGAACAGCATGGCGAGCGTGACCACGATGTCGGGAACCCGCGTGATCACGACCAGGGTGCCGTTGATAAGCCCCATGAGCGCGCCCACGGCGAGCGATATGAGGATCGCGGGCATGCCGCCCATGGTCTCCATCAGCACGGCCGCGGTGACCGAGCAGACGGCCATCATCGAGGCCACCGACAGGTCGATCCCGCCCACGATCACCACCACCGCCATGGCTGCTGTGGCGAAGGCGAAGGGCAGGGACGCGCGCGCGAGGCTTTCGAGTCCGCTGACGCCGAAATTCGGCTGGATCAGCCGCGTGACCCCTAGAAGCACCACCAAAAGGACGATGAGGCCCAGCGTCCAGGCGTTTCTCTGCACGAAACTCATGCCGCTCCCTTCGCGGCCGTCAGGCCATAGGCAGCCCGCATCAGGCGCTCTTCGTCGGCCTCGGCGGCCTCGACGACATCCACGACCCTGCCGTTGAAGATCACGATCGCCCTGTCGCAGGCCAGCGGCACCTCCTCGAGTTCCGACGTGTAGTAGAGAATGGCCGCGCCCTGCCCGGCCAGGTCCCGGACGAGGGGATAGATCTGCCGCTTCGTGCGGACGTCGATGCCGCGGGTCGGGTCGAACAGAAGCAGCGTCCTGACGCCATGCGCCAGCCAGCGACCTATGGTGACCTTCTGCTGGTTGCCGCCGGAGAGCCGCTGCACCTCGCCCTGTGCCCGCGTGTCGATTTGAAGGCGCTCGATTGCCTCGGCAACGCGGGACCTTTCGTGCCGCAGCCTCAGCGGTCCCCAGGATCGCGCGCGGGCCGAGAACGGCATCGCGATGTTCTCGCGCACCGACCGTTCGCGGAAAAGCGCGTGCGCCCTGTCGCCCGGTACGAAGGTGAGCCCTGCGGCTATGGCGTCGGCAGGGTGGCCGAAGCGCGCGGGCGCGCCATCGATCTCGATGGTGCCCGAGGTGGGCTTGCGGAAGCCGGCGAGCGCCTCGAAAAGCTCGTCCTGCCCCTGGCCCTCGAGCGCGACCACGCCCAGCACCTCGCCGGGATGGAGGGTGAAGGTGGCATCCGCGAGCTTCGGCGCGACGGCAAGGTTCTCGACCCTCACCCGCGGTTCGCCCGCAGGTTTCGGACGTGCGGCCTCGGCGGCGCGCTTTCCCAGATCGATCTTCGCGCCGAGCATCATTTCCACGACCCGCTCCTCGACACCTGCCGTGATCTCGGCCTCACCCACCGTGCGGCCGTCACGCAGCACGATGGCGCGGTCGCACAGGTTGGCGATTTCCAAGAAGCGGTGCGAGATGTAGATCACGCCGCGCCCGTCATCGGCCTGTGCCCTCGCGACCTTCAGGACGCGCTCGACGAGGTCGGTCGGCAACGCGGCGGTGAGCTCATCGAGCAGGAGCACGTCCGGCTCGCTCGCGAGCGCCCGGGCGAGGTCCACGATCCGGAGCGTCGCGAGCGGCAGGTCGCGTATCATCGCGTCGAGCCGAACGTCCTCGTGCGCGAGTTCCGCCATCCAGCGGCGGAAGGCCTCGATATCCGTGCCGTTGAGCCTGAGGTTGTCCGACACGTCGAGATCGGGGATCAGCGACGGCTCCTGATAGACCGGCACGAGGCCGGACCGCCGCGCCTGCGCAGGCGAGCCGACACGCGCCTCGGCCCCACGGATCCTGACGTGGCCCGCGTCGGGCTTGAGCGCCCCGGTCAGGATCTTGACGAAGGTGGACTTGCCCGCACCGTTGGCGCCCATCAGGGCGACAACCTCGCCACGCGCCACGGTGAGGCTCGCCTCGGTCAGCGCGCGCACGGCGCCGAAGCTCTTGGCGACGCCACGCGCGTCGAGAAGGAGGTCGGCCTGCGGTGTCATGACTGCGCCCGTGGTTCTGTCAGAAAGACGGCCCCCGCACCGCGAAAGGCGCAGGGGCCGCCGGATTCGCGTTGGATCAGCCTTCGCCGGGCCCTTCGCAGGCGATGATCTGCTCCATCGTGTAGTCGGTCCAGCCGGGGATGGTGGTCGAGACCGGCCATTCCGGATCGAGGTTCGGGTTCTGCGCCGCCGCGATGGTGGTGCGGCCTTCCTCGGTGGTGTTCTCCCAAAGCACCGGATCGACGAGGACGGTGTTGCTCTCGGGCGGGTTGCCGTTGAGGATGTCGACGGCGATCGCAATGCCCGCGCCGCCGACTGAACCGGGATTGGTCACGGCCGCGCCCTCGAGCCCCTCGACCTCCAGCAGCTGGCTGACGAAGCCCGCGTTGTCGGCGCCCACGATCGGCACCAGCGGCGCGCCCGACTCGACGAAGGCGTCCACGATCACGTTGTCGATGCCCGAGGTCCACACGCCGTCGAAGGGGATGCCCGTCGCGAGGAAGTCGAACATCTGCTGCTTGCCCTGATCCTGCTGCCAGCCGGTGAAGACTTCGTGCACGACCTCGATGCCGGGGTATTCGGCGAGCGCGCGCTGGAAACCGGCGTGACGGTCGGTGTCGGCGGAGACGCCGGCGATGCCGCGCATGTAGACCACCTCTCCCTCGCCGCCGAGCTGCTCGAACAGCCAGCGGGCGCCGAGATAGGCGTATTCCTCCTGGTTGTTGGACAGGATGTAAGCACCCTCGGCGGTCACGCCGGCGTCCACGGCCACCACGACGATGCCCTGGTCCATGGCCACCTCAAGCGCGGAGTTCAGCGCGTCGGGGCCCGAGGGGTTGAGGACGATGGCGTCCACGCCAGCCGCGATAAGGTTGTTGAGGTCCTCGAGCTGGCCCGCGCTGTCGGTATTGCGGTGCGCGACGATCAGGCCCGAGACGTCCTCCTCCACGAGCGCCTGGGCGCGCATGGCGCAGATCATCTCCTCGCGCCAGCCATTGCCCTGCACGGTGTTGGAGATGCCGATCACGTAACCGTCGTCCTGCGCGAAGGCGGCGGGCGCCATCGCGACGGACAGCGCGGCCGCCGCCGCTCCCATCATCAGTCTTCTGTTCATCTCATTTCCTCCCATTGGGTTCAGATAATACAGTCTCGTGGTCGAGGTCTTGCCGCCCCTTTTCATGCTGCTCCGGAGCCGCCCGATGTCCGGTCACTTGATGAAGGGCGTCAGCACGTCGCGGGCGAGGCAGAAGCCGCGCTTGACCTTCTCGTCGGTGCCTTCGAACAGTCGGTCCTCGTGCTCGATAATCACCGCCCCGTCGTAGCCCGTGCGGTAGAGCGCCGAGAAGAAGTCCGACCAGTCGACGTCACCGAGGCCGCAGAGCCGCGGGATCTGCCACCCCATGCCGACCGACATCGTTCCGTTCTCGTAAAGACCGTCGCGGTCGATCATGACGTCCTTGGCGTGGACATGGCCGAAGCGCGGGCCGAATTCCTTGATGAAGCGCGTCTGGTCGATGAATTGCCAGATCAGGTGGCTGGGGTCGAAGTTCATGCCCACCGCGTCGCCCCATTTCTCGAAGATGCGCCGCCAGATCCTCGGCGAGTAGGCGATGTTATGCCCGCCCGGCCACTCGTCGTAGCTGAAGATCATAGGGCAGTTCTCGAAGCAGAGGAGAACGCCCGCCTCCCGGGCCTGCGCCACGATCGGGTCAAGGATCTTCTGTGCGCGCTCCCAGTTCTCGTCGAGGTTCAGCCGCCGGTCGCCGCCCATGAAGGTGTTCACGACTTCCACGCCCATGGTTGAGGCGCCGGTGATGACCTTCCTGAGGTGCTCCAGCACCTCCTCGCGATGGGCGTCGTCGGAATGGAGCGGGTTGGGGTAGTAGCCGAGGCCCGAGATGGCGATGCCCCGCTCGCTCAGCCCGCCCGCGATCTCCTGCGCGCGGTCCTTCGTCAGGCCGTCCACGTTGATGTGCGAGGTCCCGGCATAGCGGCGCTTCTCTCCGCCGGAGGCCGGCCAGCAGGCGACCTCGAACGCGGAAAAACCGGTCGCGCCCGCCCAGTCGGCAAGCTCCATCAGGGGCGTGTCCTCGAAAGGGGCTGTCAGCAGGCCCAGGTGCATCGTCTCTCCTCCCTCAGATCTCGTCGAGCCGCACCCAGCGGCCGTCCCGCGCCGAGCGCAGCACCGCGTCGCAGAAGCGCATTTCGTAATGTCCGTCCTCGAAGGTGGCCCAGGTCGAGCCGTCCTGCCGCCCGCCCGCGGCCACGTCCGTGTAGACGGCGCGAAAGAAGGCGTGGAAGCTGTCGCCGAACCCTTCGACATGGCCGGGCGGCAGTGTCGCGGCCGCGGTGCCGGCCGGGTTCATCAGCGTGAAGTCCCGCATCAGGGTTTCGTTCGGCCGGTCGCGGTGGCCGATGAAGAGGTGATCGGGCGTCTCGCTGTCCCAGGCGGCGCTGGCCTCCGAGCCCGCCACGTCCCATTGCAGCGAGTTCTTGCGCCCGACGTTGATCTGGCTCGTGCTCATGATCCCGCGTGCCCCGTTCGGGTAGCGGATCAGGATCATCGCCGCGTCGTCGGTGTCGATTGTCACTGTCTCGGTCTCGCCCGCTCCGCTGGAGAATGTCTCAA
>CAZPOK010000014.1:0-32910 GCA_964587905.1 uncultured Rhodobacterales bacterium
CCGCCCGCGCCTCGGCCCGCTCGATGATCGAGAAGGACGGCGCCATCATGATCACCGGCGGCTCGTCATCGGGCCCTGCCGTGGCGGTGCAGGCGCTCTGCCAGGAGGCGGGCGTGATCTTCATGGCGGGTCTGACCCATGCCAACGACACGACCGGCAAGGACCGCCGCGCCAACGGCTTCCGGCACTTCTTCAACTCCTACATGTCGGGCGCGGCGCTCGCGCCGGTGCTGGCCAACGCGTATGGCACCGACCGGAAGGCCTACTATCTCACCGCCGACTACAACTGGGGCTACACGACCGAGCAGGCGATTTCGGAAGCGACCGAAGCGGTCGGCTGGGAGACGGTCAACAAGGTGCTCACGCCGCTCGGCGCTGGCGACTTCTCGGCCTACCTCACCCCCGTTCTCCAGTCGGGCGCCGATACGCTGGTGCTGGTGCACTACGGCGGCGACATGGTGAACTCGCTCACCAATGCGGTGCAGTTCGGCCTCCGCCAGGCCCAGGCGAACGGACGCGACTTCCAGATCGTCGTTCCGCTCTACTCCGAGCTCATGGCCCGCGGCGCCGGTCAGAACATCGCCGGCATCCTCGGGTCGCAGAACTGGGACTGGAAGCTCGAGAACGAGATGGGCGACCGCTACGTCGGCACAAATGCCTTCGTGCAGTCCTTCGGCCAGAAGTACGGCTTCCCGCCGAGCCAGGCGGCCCATACGGGTTACGTGCAGGCTCTGCTCTACGCCGATGCGGTCGAGCGGGCAGGCTCGTTCAACCCCTGCGCCGTGGTCGAGGCGCTTGAGGACTTCGAGTTCGACGGCCTCGGCAACGGTCCGACGCTCTACCGCGCGGAAGACCACCAGTGCTTCAAGGACGTGGTCGTGGTGCGCGGCAAGGAGAACCCGGAGAACGAGTTCGACCTCGTGGAGATCGTCGAGGTCACGCCGGTCGAGCAGGTTACGTACCCGCACGACCATCCGCAGTTCGCCGGCGGCGAACTCGGCCAGTGCAACGCGGGCGCCTGAGGCGCCTCTAAGCCGAAGGAGAGGGCGACCGACCAAGGCCGGTCGCCCCTGTTCCGCTTCGTACCGCCGCCCGGCAAATCCGGCGGCCGGGACCGGACAATCGCTAGGGTGGAGGCGATGGACGCAATACTCCTGCAAATCCTGAACGGGCTCGACAAGGGCTCGGCCTACGCGCTTATCGCGCTTGGCCTCACGCTGATCTTCGGAACGCTCGGCGTGGTCAACTTCGCCCATGGCGTGCTGTTCGCGCTCGGCGCCTTCTGCGCGGTGACCTTCCGCAACATCCTTTCGATATCCTTCGAGACGATCGACGAGACGCGCACGGACTTTCTCGGCAACCCAGCGCGGATCCAGACGCCCTATATCGAGGCGTGGTTCGGAGAGGGGGTCGGCAGTTTTCTGATAGATTGGTCCGTGCCGCTCTCCATCCTGCTCGCGATTCCGGTGATGGCGCTGATCGGGCTTGCGATGGAGCGCGGACTGATAAAGCACTTCTACAAGCGACCGCACGCCGACCAGATCCTCGTGACCTTCGGTCTCGCCATCGTGCTCCAGCAGATCATCAAGTACTTCTACGGCGCGAACCCGATCCAGACGCCCGCGCCGGACGTCTTCCAGCGCACCTTCGACTTCGGCGTTCTCATCGGGTTCGATCCGATGACGATCATGTATCCGTTCTGGCGCCTCGTCTACTTCCTCTTCGCGCTGGTCATCATCGGTGCCGTCTTCGCCTTCCTGCGCTTCACGACCTTCGGAATGGTCGTCCGGGCCGGAATGGCGGACCGGGAGACGGTCGAGCTTCTGGGTATCAACATCAATCGGCGCTTCACGATCGTCTTCGCGATCGCCGCCGTGGTCGCGGGGCTCGCCGGCGTCATGTACACCCCGATCGTCTCGCCCAACTACAACATGGGCATGAACTTCCTGGTGATCAGCTTCGTGGTCGTGGTGGTCGGCGGAATGGGCAGCCTTCCCGGTGCCGTCCTCGCGGGGTTCTTTCTGGGAATCCTGGAGAGTTTCGCGTCGATGTCGGCCGTCACGGAAGTCATTCCCGGGATCAACCAGGTCATCATCTATCTCGCCGCCGTCGTCGTGCTTCTGGTGCGACCACGCGGGCTGATGGGCCGCAAAGGCGTGATGGAGGAGTGAGACAATGTTCGGACTGAACCGGAAGGACCAGATC
Organism: uncultured Rhodobacterales bacterium; assembly: GCA_964587905.1. Taxonomy (GTDB): domain Bacteria; phylum Pseudomonadota; class Alphaproteobacteria; order Rhodobacterales; family Rhodobacteraceae; genus DAINOF01. Next base: position 2,206 of record CAZPOK010000014.1, read on the forward strand.
CTCTTCCTCGTCGTCTTGGCGCTCGTCGTCTTCGCGCCGTTCATCCTCAACCCGTTTCCCGAGGATTCGGGACTGGCGCGCTTCAACGCGGGCTACCCGGACCTGATGCAGCGGTTCGTGATCTTCGGAATCTTCGCAATCGGCTTCAACATCCTCTTCGGGCTGACCGGATACCTGTCCTTCGGACACGCCGCTTTCCTTGGCGTCGGCTCCTACGCGGGTGTCTGGATGATGAAGCTTCTCACCGTCAACGTGGTGCCGGCGATCATTGCCTCGACGCTGGTGGCGGGGGTCTTCTCGCTCGTCATCGGCTACATCTGCCTCAGGCGTTCGGGCATCTACTTCTCGATCCTGACGCTCGCCTTCGCGCAAATGTCGTTCGCGCTGGCCTATTCGGTGCTGACGCCGATCACCGCGGGAGAGTCCGGTCTGCAGCTTTCGCTTTCCGATCCGCGGATCCTCGAGTCAGCCGCCGCAACCGGGTCGATCCCGGCCACGAACTTCTTCGGGATCACGATGCGCGACGGTTTCGAGCTTGCGGCTGGTGGATGGGTCTTCACGTTCAACTTCGGCTACTACTTTTGTGCACTGTTGATGTTGATCGCCTTCTACATCTCGATCCGCATATTCCGGTCGCCGTTCGGGATGATGCTGCGGGCGGTGAAGTCGAACCAGACGCGGATGAACTACACCGGGCTGACGCCGAAGCCCTACACGCTTGCCGCTTTCGTGATCTCGGGCATGTACGCCGGACTTGCGGGTGGGCTCATGGTCGCGGTCGATCCCCTCGCCGGGGCCGACCGCATGTTCTGGACGGCCTCGGGCGAGGTCGTTCTGATGACCATCCTCGGCGGTGCGGGGACGCTGATCGGCCCCGTCCTCGGTGCCGGCGTCATCAACTATTTCGAGAACATCTTCTCGCGTCTCAACGAACGTGACCTGAACGCCATGTTCGATTTCCTGCCAGACGGGTTGCAGAACGCGATGGTGGCAGTTGCGCAGCTTTTCGTCGGCGACGGCTGGCTTCTGACGCTCGGGCTGATGTTCATGCTCGTCGTCATCTTCCTGCCGGGCGGCCTTGTCGAGGGCGGACAGCGCCTTTCGCGGCTCTTCGGGCGCAGGAAGAAACCCTCGGGGGACGATCCCGAGCATCACCCGAAACCCGCGCCCCATGTGGCCGAGTAGGGAGGGCACACAATGGGAATCCTTGAAGTCAAGGGCATCGGCAAGCGTTTCGGGGGCCTTCAGGCGCTCAGCAACGTGACTCTCGACGTCGTCGAGAACTCGGTCCACGCCATCATCGGGCCGAACGGCGCGGGCAAGTCGACGCTTCTGAACTGCCTTGTCGGGAAGCTCATCCCGGACGAAGGCACCGCCGCCTTCGACGGCCATTCCGTACTCGGGCGAAAGCCGCACGAGATCAACCAGATGGGTATCAGCCGGGTGTTTCAGACACCCGAGATCTTCGGGGATCTCACCGTCTTCGAAAACGTCATGATCCCGTGCTTCGCCATGCGCGACGGAGCCTTCCGGATGCATGCGTTCGAATCGATGGAGAAGGAGCAGGAACTGATCGGGATGGCCGAGCAGATCCTCACCGACGTGCGGATGCTTGAAAAGCGCGACGTCCACGCCGCGTCGCTCTCGCGCGGCGACAAGCGCCGGCTGGAGATGGCGATGTGCCTTGTCCAGCAGCCGAAGCTTCTGCTGCTCGACGAGCCCACGGCCGGCATGTCGCGCGCGGACACGAACAACACGATCGGCCTTCTTAGGGAGATCAAGGAGAAGCGCGACATCACCATGGCGATCATCGAGCACGACATGCACGTCGTGTTCAGCCTCGCGGACCGGATCACGGTGCTCGCCCAGGGGACGCCGCTCGTCGAGGACACGCCGGAGAAGATCAAGGGCCATCCCAAGGTTCGCGAAGCCTACCTCGGACAGGCGCATCAGGAGTGACGGAGATGAACGAGAAACCGGACTTCTCGCGGCATGCGAACAAGGCGGCGACCGCGCCGGCGTATTTCTCGGCATGGGATGTGCACGCCTATTACGGTGAAAGCTACATCGTGCAGGGGATTTCCTTCAACGTGCACGAGGGGGAGATCCTTGCGCTTCTCGGCCGCAACGGCGCGGGCAAGACATCGACTCTGCGCGCGCTCGCGCGGATCGGATCGCCGCTCGTGACGCATGGCGAGATCTGGCTCGACCATCAGCCGCTCCACAAGATGTCGGCGCACGAGGCATCACGATCCGGACTCGGGCTGGTGCCGGAAGACCGGCGGATCATTCCTGGCCTGACGGTCGAGGAGAATATCCAGCTCGCGCAGATCATGCCGCCGGTGGGCTGGTCGGTGGACCGGATCTACGAGCTTTTCCCGCGGCTCGGCGAGCGGCGGAAGCAGGAAGGCATCACGCTGTCGGGCGGGGAGCAGCAGATGCTCTCGATCGCGCGGGCGCTGGCGCGGGACATCAAGGTGCTGCTGCTGGACGAGCCTTACGAGGGGCTGGCCCCCGTGATCGTGCAGGAGATCGAGCGCACGCTGCGGCACATCAAGGAACAGGGCATCACCTGCGTCCTTGTGGAACAGAATGCCATCGCCGCCCTCGGGCTTGCCGACCGCGCGATCATCCTCGACACAGGCCGGATCGTCTACGATGGCGACGCGGACGAGGTCATGGAGAACGCGCAGCTTCGGGAAGAGTACCTCGCGATCTGAGCGGCCGTGCGTTCCGGCGCGGGCGCGTCGTCCGCGAGGCGCTGGACGACGCGTATCGGATCACGACGTCTCGGAAGGGCCGTCCGGAGGGTCGTCGTATATCGACCACCCATACTGCCCTCCCGACTCGGGCAATTCCTCCGGCCGCACGTTCCGCACCATGTAGGTCTTGGCGATGAAGTTCGCGATGATCGGCGCCGTCAGGAACAGGAAGAGCGAGATCATCAGTTCGTGGATCGACAGGGTTCCGGTATCCGCGAAGAAGTAGATCATCGACGCGATCAGAACGCCCCCGACGCCCAGCGTCGTGGCCTTTGTCGGCGCGTGGAGCCGCTGCATCGTCGAGCGCAGCTTGATCAGGCCATAGGAGCCGACAAAGCCGAATATGCCGCTGATGACGAGCGAGATGGAGATCAGGAGTTCTGCTGCGAAACTCATTGGGTCACCTCACTCGATGATGTCGCCGCGCAGGACGAAGCGGCAGTAGGCGACGGTCGAAACGAAGCCGACCATCGCCACGAGCATCGCCGCCTCGAAATAGATCTCGGTTCCGCGCCAGACACCGTAGAGCACCAGAAGAGCGATCACGTTGATCACCATGGTGTCGAGCGCGAGGATCCTGTCCGCGCTGTCGGGGCCACGCGCGATCCGCCAGAGGTCGAGAAGAAGGGCAATTCCGTAGCAGCCGAAGGCAAAGAACAGAGCCGCGGTGATCATTCGAAAATCTCCTTCAGTCTTCGCTCGTAGCGGGATTTCATGCGCTCCCGCTCGGCGTCCGGATCGTCGGTGTGCAGGCAGTGGACGAGGATGGTGCCGCCATCCGCGGCGAGCGTGGCCGACACGGTGCCGGGCGTCATCGTGATGGTCCCTGCCAGGACCGTGATCGCCTCGGCGGAGGTGAGCTCGAGCGGGACGGGAATCCACTGCGAGTTGATGTTCCTCTCGCGCCGGAACAGGATGATCCAGGCGACCTGGACATTCGCCACGATGATGTCCCAGAGCACGATGAGCGTGTATTCGACCACCTTCAGCGGCCTTCTGACCTTCGGACGGTCGGGCCAGTAATCAGCGGTCACCATCGGCACGATCAGACCGATCGTCCCGCCGAGAATGAGGTTGCCGAGAGTGAAGGTGTTCACGAGTCCCAGCCAGGCGAGCACCAGCGTCAGGCTGAGCAGCGGGTGGGGAACAAGCCGTGACAACATGGATCAGCCCTCCGCGTCCGGTCCGAGCACGGAGCTGATGTAGCCTGCGCGGTCGAAGAGTTGCGTGGTCGTCCCTTCAAGATAGAGCGAGACGGGTCCCGCGAAGACGGCCAGCGCGGCGAGAACCGCGACGGTGGCCATCACGGGGGCGATCTCGGCGGGTCCGGCGGGCGCGACGTCCGCCTTCTCGGACGACGCGGGAACACCGGCCGCCGTCGATTTCCAGAACAGCGTGCTTCCCGCCCGGGCGAAGCCGACGATCGTGAGCAGAGAACCGATAAGGATGACGCTCCAGGCCCAGGCCATCTCGCCCGGGTCCCGCAGCGCATCGAGGATGAGGAGCTTGCCGAGAAATCCGCTGAGCGGAGGCATGCCCGCCATGGCGATGGCGGCGGCGAAGAAGAGCGCGGCAAAGAGGCCGTTCTGCACCGTGGCCGGAACTGAAACGAGGGCATCTCCTCCCCGGCGGGTCAGGACGAGATCCGCGACAAGGAACAGCGCAGCGGCGGCGAATGTCGAATGAACGATGTAATACAGCGCGGCGGCCGTCGCTTCGGGAGAGAAGGCGGCGACCGCGACGAGCAGCGTTCCCATCGATCCCACTGCCGAGAAGGCGATCAACGGCATCAAGCGGCGCGCGCCCAGGACGCCGAACGCGCCGACGGCGATCGTGACGAGGGCGGCCGGAAAAAGCCATGTCCCGGGCAGTCCTTCCGTTCCCGCGACGCCGGGTCCGAAGGCCACGGTATGGATCCGCAAGATGGCGTAGGCCCCGACCTTCGTCATGATCGCGAAAAGCGCCGCCACCGGGGCGGGCGCGTTGGAGTAGGTCGCCGGCAGCCAGAACTGGACCGGGAAGAGCGCTGCCTTGACGGCGAAAACGATCATGAGGAGGATCGCTGCGACGCGCACGAGGGCGGCTTCCTCGGCCGGGATCTGGGCCACGCGCACCGCGAGATCGGCGATGTTGAGCGTGCCGGTGCTGGCGTAGAGGGTTCCCAGCGCAAACAGAAACAGCGTCGATCCCGCGAGGTTGATGACAACGTATTGCAGTCCCGCGCGCATCCGCTCGCGTCCGCCGCTGTGGATCATCAGCCCGTAGGACGCGATGAGGAGAATCTCGAAGAAGACGAAGAGGTTGAAGATGTCGCCGGTGAGGAACGCCCCGCAGATGCCCATGAGCTGGAACTGGAAGAGTGCGTGGAAATGCCGCCCGCGGGCGTCCCACCCCGTCGCGATCGCGTGGGTCACGACAATCAGCGCGAGGATCGCCGTCAGAAGCACCATGAGGGCCGAGAGCCGGTCGAGGACAAGGACGATGCCGAACGGCGCGGGCCAGTCTCCGAGGCGGTAGAGATGCGTCTCGCCTCCGGCCGCGAGGATCGTCAGCCCCACGGCGATCGCGGCTAGGGTGAGCGATCCCGCGACCGAGGCCGCCCGGGCGAGAGAGATGTCGTGCCGCATCACGAAGGCGATCAGCGGCGCCAGAAGGGCGGGCAGGACGACCGGCGCGATGATCCAGTGGTTCATTGCGCCGTGTCCTTCCCGGGCGCGTCGGCCTCGGGCCTGTCGAGGTCGATGCGGTCGTCGTCGGCTTCGAGATAAGCGCCGAGGCCGACCATGACGAGCACCGCCGTCATGCCGAAGGAGATCACGATCGCCGTCAGGACAAGCGCCTGCGGAAGCGGGTCGGTGTAGCTCGCCTCACCGTATGGCGACAGGATCGGGGACTGGTCGATGGCGAAGCGTCCGCTGGAAAAGAGGAAGACGTTCACGGCGTACGAAAGGAGCGTGAGGCCGAGGATGACCGGAAAGGTTCTGAGGCGCAGCATCAGATAGACCCCGCCCGAGGTCAGTACGCCCACAGCGCTGGCGACGATGACTTCCATGTCAGTCTCCTTCTTTCGCCGCGTCTGTCCGTGTCGCCGGATCATAGTCCATCGGGTCGACGTTCACGGTCTCGCCCGCGTAGCGCGCGATCCGCGAGAGACTGTAGAGCATCAGCATCACCGACCCCAGGACGGTCAGGAAGACGCCGAGGTCGAAGAGCATCGCGGTCGCGAGCTCGAATTCCTCGATCGGCGGCAGGTGCACATAGGTGAAGGCGCTGGTGAGAAAGGGTTTCCCTGCGAGCCATGCTCCCGCACCGGTCAGGCCCGCGATCACCACGCCCCAGCCGATCATCGTGTGATACTCGATGCGTTTGCGCGCCTGCGTCCACGCGAATCCCGAGGCCATGTACTGCATCAGGAGCGCGATCGATATCACGAGACCCGCGACGAAGCCGCCGCCCGGCTGGTTGTGTCCGCGCAGGAAGATGTAGATGCCGACGACGATGGCGATGGGCATCAGGACCCTCGTGACGACCACCATCATCAGCGGATGCCGGTCGCGGGAGCGGTCCTGCGAATAGTCCGTGTTGCGCAGGCGACGGGCGGCCGGGCCGCTCAGCAAGGCCTCCATGAGCGCAAAGATGATGAGGCCGGCGATGCCGAGCACGATGATCTCGCCGTAGGTGTCGTATCCGCGGAAATCCACGAGGATCACGTTCACCACGTTCGTCCCGCCGCCGCCTTCATAGGAATTCGCCAGGTGGTAGTCCGAGATCGTGCTGACGTCGCGAAGGAGAAAGGCATAGGCGAGGGCCGCCACCCCGGCCCCGGCGGCGAGCGCGATGACGCCATCGCGGAGTCTGAGCGCCATGGGGCTTTCCTTCGGCGTCGACTTCGGAAGGAAGTGCAGCGCCAGAAGGAGCAGCATGATCGTGACGGTCTCCACCGAGATCTGCGTGAGCGCCAGGTCGGGCGCCGAGAGATAGACGAAACCGGCGGAGATCATCAATCCGATGATGCCGATCAGGACCAGCGCGCTGAAGCGGTAACGATGCATCGAGACGACCGCGATGGTCGCTGCGACGAGCAGCACCCACCCGACCGCGATCACGGCCGGGACCGGGAGAAGCTCCCGCGTCGGCTGAGGCAGGCCGCCGCCGGTCCATGCGATGGCGCCGAGGGCGACGGACGTCACCACGAGGATCGCGAGGTAACGACTGATGGCGCCGTTGTGGGACGTCTCGGTAATCCACCGCGACGTGGCCGCCGCGCTCGCGACGAGCCGGTCGAAGATCGTCTTCGCTTCGGGGCGCGGCGTGGCAATCCAGGCACGGTCGAGAGGTCCGTGGAGCCAGAGCAGGACGAGACCGCCCGCAACGGCGGCGATCGACATGAAGAGCGCCGGCGTGATCCCGTGCCAGATCCTGAGGGAATAGTAGGGCAGGTCTCCGCCGCCGATAACCGCCCCGCCGGCGACGGCGACGAGAGGCCCGACCACGGCGGCCGGAAGGATGCCGATGACGACCACGAGAAAGGCGAGCAGGGCCGGAGAGGCCCACAAGCCGAAAGGTGGATCGTGGGGCGTGTGCGGGTAGTCGTCCCGCACCGGGCCGAGGAAGACGTGGGAGATGAAGCGGAAGGAATACGCGACCGAGAGGAGCGCGCCGAGCGTTGCCAGAACCGGAACCGCGAGATGGCTTCCGGCCCAGACCGTGTGCGCCGCCTCCTCCAGCATCATCTCCTTGGACAGGAAGCCGTTGAAGAGCGGAATCCCGGCCATCGACAAGGCCGCCGTCGTGCCGATCAGGAAGGTCACCGGCATGAGGTGCCGCAGGCCGCCCAGACGCTTGATGTCGCGCGTGTGGGCCTCGTGGTCGACGATCCCCGCGGTCATGAACAGCGCGGCCTTGAATGTCAGGTGGTTGATGATGTGGAAGACCGCGACGATCGCGGCAAGCTTCGTTCCGAAGCCGAGGAGCATCGTCAGGAGACCGAGGTGGCTTACCGTCGAATAGGCGAGAAGCGCCTTCAGATCATCCTTGAAGAGCGCGATGAGCGCGCCGAGCACCATCGTGACGAGCCCGGTCGTGGAGACGATGTAGAACCACGCCTCGGTCCCGGAGAGGACGGGCCACATGCGCGCCATCAGGAACACGCCGGCCTTCACCATCGTCGCGGAATGCAGATAGGCCGACACCGGCGTCGGCGCGGCCATGGCATGCGGAAGCCAGAAGTGGAACGGGAATTGCGCGGACTTCGTGAAAGCGCCGAGCAGGATCAGGATCAGCGCGGGCAGATACCATTCGGACGCGCGGATCGCGTCGCCCTGCGTCAGGATGTCGGTCAGGTTGTAGCTGCCCGCGATGTTGCCGAGGATCAGCATGCCGCCGATCATCGCGAGCCCGCCGGCGCCGGTCACGGCCAGCGCCATGCGCGCGCCCTGCCGGCCTTCGGGCAGGTGTTTCCAGTAGCCGATCAGCAGGAAGGACGACAGCGAGGTCAGCTCCCAGAATATCAGCAGAAGCAGGATGTTGTCCGACAGGACGATCCCCAGCATCGCGCCCTGGAACAGCAGGAGATAGGTGTAGAACTGCCCCATCGGATCCTCGCCCGAGAGGTAGAACCGGGCGTAGAGCGTGATGAGCAGGCCGACCCCCAGGATCATTCCGGCGAAGAGCAGGCCCAGACCGTCGAGGAAGAACGATGCCGACAAGCCGAGCTGAGGCAACCAGTCGACTTCCGCCTGGATCACGTCGCCCCGCAGGACGGCGGGCGCGAGAACGAGCAGCATGACGAGGGCGAGGGCCGTCGGCGCGGCGGTGAAGCTCGCGCAGACATTGCGTCCGGCACGAATCATGATCCCGGGAAGCAAGGCCCCTGCGAACGGCAGGAGTGCAATCACGAAAAGGAAGTTGCCCCCGTCTCCCATGGATCTGTCCCGACTGACCTCTCGACTTGCTGCACTGGATAGCGGGCGGCTTGCGGGATGTAAAACGAAGCCGAACGGAACCCCTCGGACCATTGCGCCTTTCGGTCCTGGCCCCGGCCGGAACCGCCGCGCGATGGGATCGGTTCGAGGCAGGGATGATCGCGTCCGGCGTGCGCGACCTAGGTTCGCGCATCCACGCTCCGCGCCATGTTGCAGAGCATCTCGAACATGATCGAGACGCCGAGAAAGGCGGTGTTGCCGGTGGGATCGAAGGGTGGCGAGACTTCCACGAGGTCCGCGCCGGCGATGCTCACGCCGTCGAGAAGTCGCGCGACCTGGATCGCCTGCCACGAGGTCGGTCCGCCGACTTCCGGTGTGCCGGTGCCGGGCGCGAAGGCGGGGTCGACGAAGTCGATGTCGTAGGAAACGTAAGCCGGCGCCTCTCCGACGATCTTCTTGGCCTCTCGCATCACCTCCTCGGGGCCGCGCGCGTGGAACTCCTCGATCGGGATGACCCGAACTCCCACGGCGTCGGCGAACTCGCGATCCTCGTTGTCGTAAGCCGTGCCGCGGATGCCGATCTGCACGACGCGCTTGGGGTCGAGCAGGCCTTCTTCGATCGCTCTCCGGAAGGGCGTCCCGTGCGTGTACCGCATGCCGCCGAAGTAGTCGTTGAAGAGATCGGTATGACTGTCGAAGTGGATCATGCCGAGCGGCTTGGTCCTTGCGAGCGACCGCAGGATCGGCAGGGAACAGAGGTGGTCGCCTCCCGCCGTCAACGGGATGATGCCGGCGTCTCGTATCCGGTCGTAGAAGGTCGTGACCCGTCGAAGGCCGTCCTCGATATCGATCGGGTTCGGGGGCACGTCGCCGAGATCGGCGCAGTTGACCAGCTCGAACGGGCGCACGCGGGTCGCGCCGTTCTGGGCGCGGATCATCGTCGAGAGATCGCGAAGCTGGCGCGGTCCGTGTCGCGGTCCAGGACGATTGGTCGTGCCGCTGTCCCAGGGGATTCCCACCAGCCCGATCTGCACATCCGCCACCCGCGGATCGTCCAGCGGCACGTTCGGCAGCCGCATGAAGGTCGGAACGCCCGCGAAGCGGGGAAGGTCGAAGCCCGAAACGGGCTTGAAATGCGGATCGCTCATCGGGAGTGTTCCTCGGTCGCTTGGGTGTCGGCCCGGTCTGGCAGCCGGAACACTGGAGGGTCTCGCGGTCAGGAGATCTTCCGCTCCGGAACGCTGGGGAGGGATCGCCTATCGGCGGAGGTGACGTAATCGTATCGGTGAAGCTCGTAGTCCAGCCGGGCGCGGTAGGCCCGGTCAAGGCCTCCGAAGAGATAGCCGATGCCTTCTCCGGCGCCGCCGGCCAGAGCACCGAGCATCATCGGCCCGAGAATTTGCGGCATGAGATCTTTTCCGCGTCCGCTTCGCCGGATGGCCTCGAGCGTGCGCCCGACCCGCAGGAACGGGATGAGGGGAGATCCGAGCGCATAGACCGCCCTTCGGACCGGGGACCAGCCAAGCACCCGACTGCGTGCGACCGCGAAGGCGCGCTGGCTGATGAATTCCTGCTTCACGAGGTCGCCGAGCCGCGAGATCTGCGTGTGCTCCGCCGTCAGGCGATCCGTCATCACCATCCGGACCCCGCGATGCCGCATGTCCTCGTGCAGGACGGCCTCGTTGCCGGTAATGTCGACGAGGCTGTCTTCATAGCCAAGGAGAACCTCCCGGCGGTAGACCGCGTGATGCCCGCCAAGCACCGAGGCGTTTCCGGCAACCACGGGGGCGACGGCTGGAGCAAACTGGATGAACATGTGGGCCCAGGCCACGAGTCCGGGGTTCGCGGGCACCATTCCGTAGCCGAGAGCGCCGATCGTGGGGTCTTTCATCTCGTCGAGGACGACGTCGACGAAGTTGGCGGGCAGGAAGCTGTGTTCCTCCATATACCCCACGAGAGGTGCGCGCGCGGCGTGCACGCCCGCGGCGAGGCCGTGGCCGGTGGAGGCCAAGGGGCCGATGGGAACGGTCTGCACGGAATGGAAGCCTGCGAGATCATCCTGATCGGGTTCGCCAAGTGTCTCGGTCGACTCGCAGATGATGATCAGTTCCACGTCGTCGAGACGCGTCTGTCTCGCGAAATGACAGATGGATCGGCGGCATACCTCGTAGGCACCGTCGGTTATGGTCACCAGCGTGAGAGCAGGATCGGACATTCTTCCCCCTGTACCGCGGCTGCGGGTCGGGAGCCGGTGCCCGTTACACGCAACAGTCGTTGAGGAGGATACGCAGGCGATCGGCTTGTCGCAATGCCAGCGCCGTTATCGTGAGGGTCGGGTTCGCCGCGCCACCGGTCGGGAACACGGAGCTTCCCGCGACGAAGAGATTGGGGAGACCGTGCACGCGGCCGTCCCGATCGACGACGCCGTCTCTCGGATCCTCCGACATTCTGGTCGAGCCCATCTGGTGCAGCCCGAACTGCTGATAGTGCAGGAGATGGGCTGTCTCGGTCGCCCGGAAGGCAAGTCCGGGCAATCCGTTGGCCGACAGAGCGGCCTCGAGCCGTTCGAGCGAGCGGGCCGCGCTTTCCTCCATGAATGCGCTTTCCCTGAAGCGGAGATGGGCCAGCGGCTGGCCGAAGCGGTCCTTGTCGTGCGAGAGGGTGATCCGGTTTTCGGGATCCGGCTCCTGTTCGAGAAAGGCCGTGAGGCGCACGTGATCGAACGGCGCGTCCGGATAGGTCTTGTTGATCAGGTGCCAGGCGAGATAGCGGGGAAGATCGGCGACCGCGCGAAGGGGTACCGGTTCGGGGTCATGGGGCGTGGCTTCGGGGGCAGGCCAGCCGCTCCGGCGCGCGCGCCACGCGGCCTTGGCGCGGATGATTGCGGAGGACTGCTCCAGCCGGTGATAGCGGAACACCCTCAGATGCATGTCGAGGAGACCCTCACGCGCCCGTTCGGACGCCGAAAGCCCGAAGGTGCCTTGGGCGAGAGGACCGGCGCCGCCCAGGCGCGTCGTATCGGTGAAGGATCGCACCGATTGACGGTTTCTGCCGATCGGGAGTACGGCCACGGACCGGATCGGGTGCTCCATGTGGCACCGGCCCACCATGTCGTTCTCGTTCCCGAGCCCGGCCGGCTGAACGTCGTTCGACGCCAGGAGAAGGCGCGCATTCTCCAGTCCACCGCAGGCGAGCACCGTTGCTCGAGCGAGAACAGTATGGCGTCTATTTGCTGGAGTGTTCACTTCGACGCCGAGGGCCCGGCGGTCGGACGCGACGAGAATCCGTGTCACGGTCGCATGAAGCCAGCTGGTGATTCGGTCCGATCGCGCGATCCGCTCGCGGTACGCCTGCCCGAGATCGGCGGGCCGGGCATATTGCACGACCTGCGCCTCAAGCGCGCCGCCGTGGAAGGGAGAGGTTTCGATCCTTGCGCGAAGCGCCGCGTCGTCCGCCATCCCGAAGACGGATGCGGCCTCCGCGAAGTAGGGGGCGATTTCTTCGAAGGCGAGCGGCCAACCGCTCGACGGGAGCCAGTCGCGCCGCCTGAAGTCCTCGGGATTCAGAGAGATGCAGGCGCCGGTCCACCGCGTCGTCGTGCCGCCGAAGGCGCGTGCGCGCGATGCCTCGAAGGGGTAACCGCTGCTTTCGGACGTGCCCCTGTTCAGGTCGGTATAGTCCGCGCCACCCCGAAGGCCGCCGCTTTCGACGAGGAGGACATCGAGGCCGGCGCGGGCTAGCCGTTCCGCGAGCGGCAACCCGGCGGCGCCGCTGCCCACGACGCAGACGTCGGCCCGTGCTTCCGTTCCGTCTTCGAGCTGCCGTGCGTCGACGAACAGTGTCCTTTCCCTTTCTGCGCGGGGGACTGGTCAGCTTCCGTGGTCCCGCTCTGGCGAGGACCGCTTTTCGGGTGACAATCGCCACCCTCCTGTCTACGTCATGAGGCGCCGCGTCGCCACTCGGGTTCGCCCGCCAACCTATGGATCGCGCCAGCATGAGTTCTCCCGTTGACATGGATGTCGTCGTTCCCGCCCACAACGCCGAGGCGACGCTCGCGGTGTGCCTCGACGCGCTGCTGAACGCCGGTGCCCTGCAAGAGCGGATAGTCGTGGTCGATGACGGATCGACGGATGCCACCGGAGACATCGCCAGGCGCCACGGGGTTCGGATCGTCCGCAACGAGACTGCGCTCCGGCCAGCTCGCGCCAGGAACCGGGGCGTGGAGGAGGTCGGAGGCGACATCGTCCTGTTTGTCGACGCCGACGTGGTTCTCGCGCGGGATGCCCTCGCGCGGATTGCGCGGCACTTCGAGGATCCTTCGGCGACGGCCGTGATCGGATCCTACGATGCGGCGGTGCCGGATCGGCCGCGGGTCAGCCGGTATCGGAACCTCCTTCATCATTACGTCCATCAGAAGTCGCCGGGCCAGGCGGAGACGTTCTGGACAGGGATCGGCGCCGTCCGAAGGGACATGTTCCTCGCCGCGGGCGGGTTCGACCCGGACTGGGAAAGCATCGAGGACGTGGAGTTTGGGCTGCGCCTGCGGAAATGCGGAGGGCATATCCGTCTCGATCCGGCGATCCGGGGAATGCATCTGAAGATCTGGACGCTGATGTCGTTTCTGCGCACAGACTTCCGGGGTCGTGCGATTCCCTGGGCGCGGCTCATCCGGGAAGGCCGCATCAAGGCGGGCACGCTCAATACGGCGCGATCTCACCGGATGTCTGCGCTCTCAGTTCTTGCGGTGGTCGGTGGACTCGCCTTCCTGCCGGTCTGGCCGCTGGCTGCTCCGATGGCCGTCGCGGGCGCGGGAGCGTTCGTCGCGCTGAACGCGGGGTTTTTCGGGTTCGTTGGACGCACGGGGGGCGCCTCGCTCCTCGCTGTGGCGATCCCCTGCCACGCGGCGCATTACCTCTCGGCGCTCGCCGGCTACATCGTCGGCCGCTACGCGCCAGACGTCGGTCGCGCGCGCCGCCGCGCCGCGCGCGCCTCCTGAGCATAGCCGCCCACCATCGCCGCCTGGGAGAGCGCGAGCAGGACCGACTGGCCGAGGCCGCGCATCCCGGCCTGCTTCATGGGATAGGTCACCAGTCCAATGTAGAAGCGGGGCGGTTCGACCTTCGGCAGGAGCGATGCGCGCCGAGCCATCACATCATGGAGGTGCCGGGCGCCGCGCCCGTAGTTCGCATGCTGGCGAAGGTATTGCCGGAACGACATCGCGTGGAAATGGTCGACGACGGCGTTCCCGGCGAATTCGAGGCCGCCGCCGTCGTCCCGCCAGCGGATGCCGAATTCCCGATCCTCGGCGGCGGCCAGTCCGAAGCTCGCGTCGAAGCCGCCGATCGCCAGAAAGTCCTCTCTCAGAAGGCCTATGTTGTTCGAAGTAAAGAACGGCATGCTTCCGGCGGAGGCACCGAAGTAGTCGTAGAGATAGTCGCAGAGGCGTTGGCTGGCGCTCGCGAAGCGATCCTCGGGAAGCCCGTTCTCCACGTGACCGCCAACCATGACGCCCGAGCGTCCCGCGTGGGTGCGAACGAGTGCGGAAAGCCAGCCCGGGCGCGGGCGGCAGTCGTCGTCCGTGAAGGCGACGAACGGCGCGCGCGCCTCTTGTACACCCCTGTTTCGCGCGATGCCCGGGCCGGCGTTGTCCTGCCGGACACAGCGCACCAGGCCCCCGTAGACTTCGCAGATCGGTGCGATAGCCGTGGGCGATCCGTCATCGACGACGATGACCTCGAACCGGACCCCTTCCTGTGCGGACACTGCTTTCAGGCATTCCCGAAGGCGTTCGGGGCGATCGAAGCTGGGAACGATCACGCTCGCCTCCACCGAGTGTCCCCGGACCGGCACCCCATCAGACTCCGTCATTGATTCGTCGGTCGCATTCGTCAGACTGCGGTCCATGGATCATGAATTCGATGCCAGTGTGGTCATCGTGACGGCGGACGGACCCGAGGCTCTGGGCAGATTGCTTCAGGCGCTCGCGAAGCAGACGATCGCACATCGGCTGGAGATCCTCATCGCCGTCCCCGAGCGCCTCGTGGCGGCGCTCTCCAACCTTCCGGGAGGCGACTTTGGCGCGCTCCGCGTGATCGAGGCGGACATCTCGACCTCCGCGCGGGGACGGGCCGCGGCGATCACCGAGGCACGGGGCCCGGTAATCATCTTCGGCGAGGACCACGCCTTTCCGTTGGACACCGACTGGGGCGAGAGGCAACTCGCCGCGCACGCGCGCGGCCATGCCGCCGTCGGACCTCTCGTGATCAACGCCAATCCGGCGACTGCGACAAGCTGGGCCACGCTCTTCGTGGAGTACGGCGAGTGGATCGAGGCCACACGTGCCGGCGAGGCCGAGGTCTTGCCGGGGCACAACTCCTCCTACCGTCGGAATGTGCTTCTCGCCTACGGAAACTGTCTCTCCGACATGCTCGAGGCCGAGTGGGTCCTCCACCGGGACCTCCGCAGGAAGGGAGAAACGCTCTGGCACGATCCGGAGATCATCGTTGAGCATCTGAACTACTCCAAGCTTCCGCCAGCCATCGAACTCCAGTTTCTGGCCGGACGGATGTTCGCCGCGAGCCGCGCGCGCGAGTGGGGGGCCATGAGGCGCGCCGTCTTCGCGGGCGCGTTTCCGTTGATCGCGATGACGCGTCTGACGCGATACGTGCGTCGCCATCTCGTCGGAGGCCGTTTCAGGGGCGAGGCGTTCCGTGCGCTTCCCGCTGCCGGGTTCATCCTTTTGGTGAGCGCGGTCGGGGAGGGATTGGGCTACGCGATCGGCGACGGCGGCCGACGGAGCCGCCTCGCACAACTCGAATACGAGAGATGGCGCAACCTTCGCGACGACGAGGCCGATCTCCAGCGGGCGACGTCGACTTCCTGAGCCGGCGCCGGCCTGGGCGCCGCGTGCCATACTGGCTGCGTTCATGCCGACGCGCTTATTCAGCGGCCTGGACTTGCGCATCCTTCTTCCGGTCCAGCTGGAATTCCTCGTGGTACGACCGCTCGACATTGACATTCCAGACGTCATAGCGGCCGCCCATGATGTTGCGCGCCGCGTACATCGCAGAGAGCATTGAATGGTCCTGGTTGTTGTACCTGTGGAGGCCGTTCCGTCCGACGGTCTGGAAGTTCTCGAGCGTTCGGAGCCAGTTCGAAACCGTCTCGAGCGCTTCCTGATACTGCGTGTCGTAGACGGGATAGGCTTTGGGCTGGCGGATGATCGCGGCGCCGATCACGTCGCTCGCGCGTCCGAGCCCGAGACGTTCCAACTCGCTGGCGGCGAGGTCTTGCAACGCGTCGTCGGGCATCGACCACAGGTCGTCGTCGATATTGCAGAAGTATTCCATGCCGATTGAGGCGTTCCGGGGATCGGCCAGCATGGCCTTCGACCATGCGCCGAAGTTCTGGATCCGCGCGACCCGCACTTCGGGGCTGTGAATGTAGATCCAGTTGTCGGGAAACGGCGCCTCCGACTTCAGGTTCAGCGTCACGATCAGGAAATCGCGGTACCGCAGCCGGTCCGCGGCGGCGACGACCTCCGGCGGGGGAGGCGGATCGAAGGCGTGAATGAGGTCGTGGAGCGCCATCGAATTGATGACGTGGGCGCCCGTGTGGTGCTCCATGGTGGACGGGGCCCCGTCCGGTGTCCACCGGCGGACGTCGATACCGGTCACCCGGCTTCCCTCGCGATGCACGCGTGTGACCTCCGAACGCATCCTCACCTCGCCGCCCGAAGCGTTGATCCGGTCGCGCGCTTTTTCCCACATCATTCCGGGCCCGAGGCGCGGGTACTGGAATTCCTCGATCAGGCTGGTGCTCCTGGCGCCTCCGGTCAGGGAGTTCCAGACTGCCCGCGAAAGCGAGAGGTCCTTGATGCGCTGTGCGGCCCAATCCGAGCGGATCTCGGCGGGATCGATCCCCCAGACCTTCCGTGTATAAGTCCGGAAGAAGTGCATGTAGAGCCGTCCGCCAAAGCGGTTGATGACCCATTCCTCGAAACTGGCCTCCCGCCTGTTCGGCCGGATCTGCCACTTGAGATAGGACGCGATGATCCTCAGGCTCTCGTAGGGTCCGATCTTCGCGAGCGCGTCGAATGCCTTCAGGGGATAGCTGAAGTAACGCCCCTTGTAATAGATCCTGCTCTGGCGCGGGACCGTGATGAAGTCGTCCCCGAGAACCTCGTGCCACATCGCCTCGACATCGGGCACCTTCGTGAAGAAACGGTGCCCGCCGATATCGAAGCGGTTGCCATTCGACATTTCCGTCCGTGAAATGCCGCCTACCATTTCAGAGGCCTCGAAGGCGACGGGCCGATAGCCACTGTCGCGCTTCAGGAGTTCATACGCCGACGTCAATCCCGCCGGACCGCCACCGATAATGAGAACCTTCTCGTCCGGCGACGAGATTTCCCGCTCCACGATACTCATTGCTCACACCCCGTTACCGAGATCTGGCTTAGAGCATTTCGTGCAAGTTTGCGAATCCTGCGTGGCCGGCACCTGGCCGTTTGCTGCTTTCAGCGCCAATCGCAGACCTTTTCTTTGCGTCACCACGACAATGAAGAAAAAGCGGGCGGTCTGTTCAGGCGGCGGCCCGGAACTCTGGTGTCCGGCGCGGCGTCGGCTAGTCTGACGTCAGCAGGAGGGAAGTCACCATGTCCGGCGTCAGGCGCTCGACTGCCATCGGTGTTGCGGTGCTCCCGACCGCGCTTGCGGCGCTGCTCGGTGCCCTTGTCCTCTCCTGGCCCATGTTGTTCGTGACCGCGCCAGTCGGCTATTTCGACACACTGGGCTATCTGGCGCAGGGCGAGACCGCGGCGATGGCGATATTCGATCTGGACGGGGCGCCGCCCGACGCTGGTGCTGCGGAACAGGCCGGATCTCGAGAGGACGGACTGGGAGACGAGGGAATTCGGGCCGCGAGATCGCCGGTCTACTCGCTCTTTGCCTTCCTCACCGCGCAGACACCGCTTGGTCTGGCTCTCACCACCATGCTTCAGACGGCCGCAGTGCTCTTCCTCGTTCTTGCGGTTTTCGGCCAGCGCGCCATCGCGGCGCGTGTCGGGATACCGATGGTGGTGATGATCGGGTTTTTCACACCGCTGCCATGGATGGCTTCCTACGCGATGCCCGATCTTCTGGCGGCCGCGATCATCGCATTCGCAATGCTCCTGGTCTCGCGCTGGGACGGCATGACGCTCATGATGCGAAGTCTCGCCGTCCTGATCGCGGCCTTCGCGACGATCTCGCATTACGGACACCTTCCGTTCGCCGCAGGACTGCTGGCCGGAACTCTGCTGCTTCTGCTGGTCTCGAAAAGACTGAGGCTCGGCGCGGCTTTGGCCGCGATCACGCCCGTCGCGGTCGCTGTCGGTGTCTCGCTTGCCGGCAGCACCGTCGCAATGGACGGACCGAGCCTCGCCCCGAAAAGGCTGCCGATCCTCCTCGCGCGATCGATCCAGGATGGCCCGGCGCTGTGGCATCTGCAGGCTGCTTGCCCGGAGGCCGACTATGCGCTGTGCCGTCACTTCCCCGAGATGCCCGACACGGTGACGGAATTTCTCTGGGACGAAAACGGTATTGCAAGTCTGACGGCATCGGAACTCGACGAGGTCCGGCGAGAGGAGTTCAGGATCCTCTGGAACGCGTTCCTCGACTATCCGATCGCCCAGACAACGTCGCTGGCCGGGAATGCGCTTCTTCAGATCGTGAAGGTGGGGACGGGAGAGATCCTGCCGCTTCTCGAAGGCGACGGGAGATCAGGCTATGTCATCGGTGATCGGGACGCCTATCCCATACTTCGTGGCTTCAACGTTCTGAGCGCTCTTGGGGTGCTGGTCGGCGTCGTGATCGTCGTCGCGGCCGGTCTCCGGCGCCCGATCGAGTCGGGAGTCTCTAGGGCGGGACTGGTCTTGCTGGGTGGCTTGATCCTAAACGCCGTCATCTTCGGCGGACTCTCGTATCCCGTGGATCGCTATCAGTCCCGCATTGCCTGGCTCATCCCGGTCTATGCCCTGCTCTTGCTTTCGCACCGCCGTAAGGAGCCCGGGGGTGCCGCGTCGTGGTGCCCCCGCAGGGCTTCTTCCTCGGATTAGGTGCCCAGAAATCGGGCACCACGTGGCTCGCGCGCTATCTCGATGACTGGCCGGAGATGTCCCTCCCACTGTTCAAAGAAGTCCATTACTGGACGTCCAAGTACACGCGGCATCAGCGGAACGCCGTCCGTTCAGCAAGGCGGCTGCCAGGGGTTGAACTGCCGTGCGTGGCGGGACAGATGCTGGAGGTCCCGCGGCGTGCCGGAGCCATCGCCGCAACTTATGCCGGTAACCGCGCCAGAACTTCGTGGCATCGTTCTGGAGCGAAGAGATCCTCATGAAAAAAAGCCGCTCCGGACCAACGATGGTTCCGTATCTTGGAACCGCATCCATCTTATTTGCATGCGGTGACGTAGAGATTCGTCCGCTGATGAGGCCAGCTTCGTCGGTAGCCGAAAGATCGGCGTCGAGACCGAGGCGGTATCGGCGGAAGCTCGCCTCCGACAGAAGCCCGTCTGCCGGATTCCGCAGACTCATGAGGTAGAGCGGACGGTCAAGGAGACGGTCCATCGCCTTGACCGCGTCTTTCGAAAGAGTGGATTAGGACGGCGATATTTCTCCGGCGATCCGGCGGCCCCTTGCAAGGACCGACATGTATGCCCTGTAGTGATAATCGTCGTGGCGGCGGAGACCCATCAGATGGCGAATGAGGCCTGGCGCCGTTGCCGGTCTCACTGCGAATTGGCGGGCCAGTCCGCGCACGGCGAGCTTGGTTGTGCCGCGGCGCTGACCTCCGATCCCGACGAAGAAGCGGGGCGATTGTGATCTGCGCAGCATGCGCGTCTCCGTTTTTCCCGCGGGAGGGCTAGACGGCCTTCCGGGAAGACCGGCCGGAGCCCGTGGCCCGGTCAGTGACGTTGAGGTAGCTCCTTCGGTGAAGCTCGATGTCCAGCCGCGCGCGCTCGCCGGTTTCGCTTCCCCCCGCCAAATAGCCGACCGCTTCGCCCGCGGCGCCCGAGACGGCGCCGACCGTCATCGGCCCGATGATCCGTGGGAGCAGGCGTCGACCTTCGGGCGTCCGGAGAACGGCCGGCACCGCGCGCGCCAGTCTGAGAGCGGGGATGGCGGGCGAGCCCAGGGCGTAGCCCAGCCGACGCGCCGGTGACCACTTCATCACGCGTGCCCGGGCGGCCGCATAGGAGCGTTGACTGATGAATTCGTGCCGGACCAAATCCGCGATGCGCGAAATCTGAAGGTGTTCCGTCACCGCGTCTCCGGTCATGAACATCCTATGGCCACGGCGCCTGAGATCCTCGTGGAGCACGGCTTCATTGCCGAGCACATCGACAAGGTCGTCTCCGTACCCAAGAAGAAGCTTTCGCCGATAGACCGCGTGGTGCCCACCAAGACACGGGGCGCCCCCCGAACGGACCGGCGCTACCGCAATTCCGAATTGCAGGTAGAGATGAGCCCAGGCGACGACGCCGGGATTCGCGGGCTCCATTCCGAAGCCGACAGCCTGCACGGTTTCGTCCGCCATTTCGCGTATGACGACCTCGGCGAGATTCGGCGGGAGGAAGTCGTGTTCCTCGATCAGGCCGACAAGGGGCGCGCTCGCCGCCCTTACAGCGGCTGCCACGCCTTCCGCGGTGGTGTCGAAAGTGCCTATGGGAAGGAGTTTCACCGAGTGGAATCCGCGAAACGTCTCCTCGTCCACCTCGCCCAAGGCATCGCGCGTGGCACATACGACGATCAACTCGACTTTCTCAAGTACGCTCTGGCGGGCGAAATGTCGGACCGCGGCTGCGCAGACGTCGTAGCTTCCGTCCGTGAGCGTGACCATCGTGAGGGCGGGAGTATCCATGTCGTTCCCTTTTGCGGTCCTGCGTTCCAATGGACGCGGAAAAGACGTGCGATGAAACTCGAGACTATCGGTGAGGCTCGGGTCGCGCAATGACTTGACCGAGGGCTGCGAGGAACCACACCATCGCTCATTCGAAGACTGTTCGTTTTCCGTGGACAGTGTCACGCCAGCGGCATCACCGGCATCGTTGTGTCGGAGCCTGCAACCTGGCGTGGGCGATACGGTAGGCATACTCTGCCGCCGCCGTCGGGATCGTCGCCGGTTACTCCGCAGTGGACGACACGCGCGGCCGGATGCTGTAGGCATTGCGCGCGTGGATCAAGGCGGCAAGGGCAGCGTGTCCGGCCGTCTCTCTTGCTGAGACGGGGCGACGATCGGAGGTCGGGGCAGAGTGGAAAGGTCGGAGCGCGCCTATTTCCTCGGGGCACTTGGCGTCGCCTCGTCGCGGGTGCTTAGCATCGTCGCTGGCGTGGCTTCGCTCTGGCTCCTGACCCGCATCCTGAGCGCCGAGGCCTTCGCGGCCTATTCCGTCGCCATGTCCGTCGTCCTCCTCGCGGGCTACTCCGCGGGGATCGGGCTCGAACGGGCGATGCTGGTCAGGATCGGCTCGGGGATGCCTGAGAATGGGCAGCTCACCGGGACCCGAATGATGCTGCGCATCGCGCTGATCACGGCCGTTCTTTCCCTGGTCGCTGCCGCCGTGCTTGTGCTGTTCGCCACTGCCGGCGATGCGAGGCATTCGGTTTTTCTCGGCTACCTTGCGCCTGTCATTCCGGCGACCGCGCTCTCGCTCGTCGTTGTCACCTGGTACCAGGCCAATCACAGGGTCGGGGTCAGCCAGGCGATGCAAGGATTGAACGACGGCATCAGGACATTGGTGTTCGCGCTTTCCCTGCTCCTGGGCTGGGGCGCGACCGGCGTGGCCGCCGGTGCTTTCCTCGGGGCTGCGGCACCGCTCGCCTTCCTCGGAGTCCGTGCGATCGGCCGGGCATCCGCCGATCCCACCGAACTGGGAGCCCGAGACGTGCTGGCGGGCACCCAGTTCCTCGCCATCCGTCTCTCGCAAATGGGGCTCGACCACGTCGGGATCATCGCGATGGGAGCGCTCGGCACGGCGACGGGCACGGCGCAATACGTCGTCGCGGCCCGCTTCTCCCAACTCGTCGACAGCGGGCGAACCTTCTTCGCCCCGACCTTCGCGCCCCGCGTGCGCCGGCACATGGCGCTGGGCCAACTCGACCTGGCGGCGCGGGAATACGGCGTCGCGCGGATCGTCGGCTTCAACGGGGCGCTGGTCCTTGCGATCTTCTTCGTGGCGGCCGGGCAGCCGTTGCTCGACATGTTCGGCGGATTCGGATCGGGATATCCGGCTTTCCTGATCCTTGTCGCCGCGCATCTGCTGTCTGTCGGTGCCGGACTCCACGTCACCTTCCTCTCCATGTCGGAGAACCTCGGCGCCTCGACGCTCAACAGGGTGACAAGTCTCATCCTGTTCGCGGCGGTGCTGATCGGTCTCGTGCCGCGCTTCGATGCCGTTGGCGCTGCGCTCGCCTATCTCGTCGCGACCACATTCCACGAGGTGATCGGCGTCGCGCTTCTCAGGCGGTTCACCGGCATCCGGGCGCTGGACCTCAAGGAAGCGGCGACCGTGGGGCTCGCCGCCATCGCCGTCTGTGCGGTGGCCGCGGGCATGGCGACACCGGCGGCAGGAGCGCTCGTCCTTTCTGCGTTCCTCGGCATCAGTCTGATCCGGGAGAGGGCGCTCATGGCGGCCATCACCGGAGAGCTGATCGGCCTCTTGCGCGGGCGCGAATGACGACGCCAGCGCCGCGCCAGACGAGTGTCGGAGGCCGCGACGGGCCTAGCCGTCGACGTTCATCACCCGGATCCACCGGATGAGGACAGGCGTCAGGCACAGCATGAGGAGCGTCGGCATCATCAGCGCGGCCATCACGCCCGACATCTGGACGGGCAGCTTGTTGGCCTTCTCCTGCGCGCGCAGTTCACGGTTGATCCGCATTTCGCCGGCATAGGTGGCAAGCGCGTCGGATACGCTCGTTCCGAACTGTGTCGCCTGGAGGATGACGTTGGAGAACGCGGCAACCTCGTCGACACCGGTGCGCTCGGCCATGTCGATGAAGGCGCGGTCCCGGTCCTTGCCCGCCTGGATCTCCAGCTGAAGCATCAGGAACTCCTCCGAAATCGCGGGAGTGGCGCGGGCAAGCTCGTTCGCGACGCGGGTCATCGCCGCGTCGAACCCGAGACCGGCCTCGATCGCGACCTGCAGAAGATCGAGGGCGTTCGGCATGCCGTACTCGATCTGCTGCCGCCGCTTCGCGATCCGATGGCGAAGCCATGCCGACGGCAGGTAGAACCCGGCGAAGACGAGCGCTGCCACGATCTGGAACATCGCGACGCCGCTCAGCCGGCCGAGGTCGATCGGCACGTTGAAGCGCTCGGGGATCATCATGAGCGCGAGGAACGCAAGCGGCAGGATCGCGGCGAGAAACGTCCGGAGCAGGTAGTAGTCGCGCACCGCGTGCTTGCTGTGGAAGCCCGCGCGGCGAAGCGCCTTGGCGATCTTGGTGCGCTCGGAGTCGGAGGAGGGAACGAAGGCCTTGAGAAAACCAGTCGGCCGCCGTTCGTAGGACCGGATGAGGTCGGCGCCCTGGCTGGTGCCGGCATAGCTCGCCGTCGCGGGGCGCATGCGCCGCACCTCCGCGCGTGGCCCCGAGAAGGCGCCGGCGAGGCCGAAGACCATGACGAGCACGCCAAGTCCGATCCCGAAGAGCATCAGCATCTCGGTGGTGACGCCGTAGGCGCCGGCGAAGTCGACCAGTCGGGTCAGCATCGTGGATCCTTTCTCAGAACTTGAACGACACGAGGCGGTTCAGAATGAGCGCCTGAAGCGCGATCAGCGCCCCGATGGCGAGCGCGAAGGGCATGAAGAGCGGGTCGTCCCAGACATCGGAATAAAAGCTCGGCGACGTCGTCATGATCATTCCGAAGATGAGGAACGGGATCGCGGTGAGGATGACGGCGGAGAGGCGGCCTTCAGCGGAGATCGCCCTGATCTTCTTTCTCATGTTCGCCCGATCGCGGATCGTGCGTGACAGGACGTTGAGGATCCGGGCGAGATTGCCGCCCGTGCCGTGCTGGATGCCGACGCTGACCGCGAGGTACCGTGCATCTTCAAGGCCGACACGGTCGGCGAAGTCGTTGAAGGCATCGGCAATCTCGTCCCCGTATTCGACCTGGTGGTGAATGATTCCGAACTCGCTTCCGATCGGATCGGGCATGTCGGACGCGACGCTCGAAACGGTCACGTTGAGCGGGTGCCCCACCTTGAGGCCGCGCGCCATCTGGTCGAGCGCATCCGGCAGCTGCTGGTTCAGCTTCTTCAGACGCTCGCCCTTGCGGCCGTGCAGGAACGCGATCGGCAGAAAGAGGGCGACCGCCCCGGAGAGCGGCAGCACGAATTGCGGGGGAAGGTACATCCCCGCAAGCACCCACGTCGCGGCGCCGCAGACGATCCCCCCGGGGATCAGCCAGAGGGGGCTGAACGAGAACCCGGCCTGCCGGATCATCCGGCCGAGATCTGGCACGAGCGAGATGCGCCGCGTCTTCTTGTCCCGGAAGCTGCTGCTCAGAAGATCCTCCAGGATCTCTTCGGTGCTGGCGCCCTTCTTCACGAGGCGCATCCGCCGGTTGCGGGCTTCCTGCGCGTTTTCGGACCGGTCGAGCAACTGGCGGATCCCCTCGAAGGCGAGGATCACGCCGATGAAGATGGCGACATAGACGAGAAAGATCGCCTCGGGGGTCTGGGACATCATGACGTCACCTCGTCGCGCCGGAAGTTGGAGGGGTCCATGTCGACGCCGGCGGCGGCAAGCGCTTCGGCGAACTTGGGCCGGATGCCCGTCATCGTGTAATCTCCCAGAATCTCGCCGGTTTCGGACTTGCCGTGACGGCGGAAGACGAAGATGTCCTGCATGGTGATCACGTCGTTCTCCATCCCCGTGATCTCGGAGATGCTCATCACCCGGCGGCGACCGTCGCTCAGCCGGTTGAGCTGCACGACGACCTGGATGCCCGCGGCGATCTGCGAGCGGATCGTCTTGGCCGGAAGATCGGCGCCGATCATCGTCACCATCTGTTCGAGCCGGCCGAGAGCGTCGCGCGCGGTGTTCGCGTGCACCGTCGTCATCGATCCATCGTGTCCGGTATTCATGGCCTGGAGCATGTCGAAACACTCGGAACCGCGCACCTCGCCCACGATGATGCGGTCTGGCCGCATCCTGAGCGCGTTCCGGACGAGGTCGCGCTGGGTGACCGCGCCCGCGCCCTCGGCGTTCGACGGGCGGGTTTCGAGACGCACGACATGTTCCTGCTGGAGTTGCAGTTCCGCCGCGTCCTCGATCGTTACGATCCGCTGGCTGTGATCGATGAACGAAGACATCGCGTTGAGGAGTGTCGTCTTGCCCGAGCCGGTGCCGCCGGAGATCAGAACGTTCAGCCGGGCCTCGACGAGGCCCTGTAGGATTCCCGCGGCTTTCGGCGTGAGGGAACCGACCTCGATGAGACGGTCGAGCGTATAGGGGGTCTTGGAAAACTTCCGGATCGAGAGCGTCGGCCCGTCGACCGAGCAGGGCCGTATGATCGCGTTCACGCGGCTGCCGTCGGCGAGGCGGGCGTCGACCCAGGGCTGGCTTTCGTCGATGCGGCGTCCGACGCGGCTGACGATCTTGTCGATGATCCTGAGGAGGTGGCGTTCGTCGCGGAATCTGACCGGCGTGCGCTCTAGCACGCCGAAGCGCTCGACGTAGACCTTCTGGTGCGAGTTCACCAGGATGTCGTTCACCGTCGGGTCCGCGAGGAGAGGCTCGAGCGGACCGAGCCCCATCACTTCGAAGATCAGTTCGTCGATGAGCTTCGAGAAGGCGTCCGCCCTGAGCGGAATGCCGTCCTGCTCGAGAAGTTGCGTCACCAGCGCGGCCACTTGCCGGCGCAGTTCGGATTTCTCCACCTTGTCGATCACCGAGAGGTTCAGCCTCTCGAGAAGCGCCTCGTGCATCCGGCTCTTCAGTTCGAGATGCGCCTGAAGCTCTGCGTCGATCTCCGGATGGGCAGCTTCGGCCACGGCCCGGCGCGTGTCGATTTCCACGACCTCTGCGCCTGTCTCGCCACGACGCGCTCTGAATTCCTTGAACATCCTGTCTGTGCTCCCCTACGCGAACTTGAGTTTCTGTTGCGGCGCGGTGGCCGTTGGTGTCCTGTCCGGCGCCTTCTCGCGCAGGTGTGCCGCGATCTTCCGGAAGGCCTTGGCCATGTCGGACTTCGCGTAGCTCTCGACGACCGGATGCCCAAGATCGATCGATCGGCGTGCGATCTTCGCGTTGTCGGGGATCCAGTGGGAGAACTTCGTCTCGAGAACGGCTTCGGCTTCCCTCTGGGTCTCGGAGCGGAGCATAGGCTTCGGCTCGCGATTGACGACGAAATCGACCGAGAGGCCAAGGTTGGCTTCCTTGTAGAAGTCCGTCAGCCGCCGTGCTTGCCGGACACAGGGCACCGAGGTGTCGGTCACGACGACGAGGCGGTTCGCCCGTTCGATGACCGGCTCGAGCCATTCGATCAGCGCATGCGGCAGATCCACCACGACATAGTCGTATTCGCGGCGCAGAAGGTCGAAGAGCCCGGCCATCTGCGCCGAGGTCACGGCGTGCAGCGGCGCGACGGTCGAGGGCGCGGAGAGAACGTCCAGCCCTGAAGCGTGATGGATCATGATTGCGTTGAGAAAATGCGAGTCCGGGGCATCGGCGCTCTCGATGAGCTTGGTGAAGCCCCCGTTGTCCTCGAGATCCAGAAGGATGCCGGCATTGCCGAACTGGATGTCCAGATCGACGAGGGCGACCTTCGCCGTCTGTGTCTTTCTCAGGAAGCCGCCGCTCTTCCCGGCGATCGACAGGGCGAGGTTCACGGCCAGGGTCGTGGCTCCGACGCCTCCGCGGGCTTGAGCCACGCAGAAGACCTCGCCCTGCCGGGATGAAACGGCTCCCGTCGCCTGGCGCATCTTCTCGAGGCGCTCGTTGACGAGGGTATTCAGTCGCGCCCCGTCGATGGTTTCGGGCAGCACCTCGTCGACGCCGATGTCGAAGAGCCGTCGCGCCTTGGCGATCGAGACGTTTTCGTCCGTCAGCGCAACGAAGAACGACGTCTCCCTGCGCGCCTTCATCATCGCGGCGACCGCATCGAGTTCGTCGGGATCGTCCGGGTTCGCCTCGAAGATCACCGCGTCGTGGCGCAGCGCGACCTCGGCGGCATGACCGTTCATCGTCGAGAATGACGACGTCTCCTTCGTCACGGCGTTGCCGAAAGACGCCTTGAACACCTCCGAGACGCGATCACTGAACTCGGGCGACCGTCCGACGACATGGATGGAGTTTCTATCTTGCGACATCTGTGTTCTCCGCGTTTCGGGTCAGCTGGCCGGCCCGGTGGTGAGATCCTCCGCCGGCAGCGAGACGCTGAAGGTGGGATAGGCGATTGTTCCGGTCGTTCCGCCGGTCCCGCCGCCGGACGCCGCGGTGGCGAGGCCGCCGATGGGCGCGACGAATTCGAAGTCCGGCAGGTCGAACTCCACCGTCACGATCGGCGTGTAGGGGCCGCCGAGGAAGCCGAGAGCCGGGTCGTAGTCATACCGGAAGTTGAGAACCGACGCGTCCGCCCCCGGCGGCATCAGCGGCGCGATGGCGTCCCATATCTCCGTGACGGTCGGGTGCGCCGGGTCGAGCGCCGAGTGGGTGAGCGTCGGCCCGTCAAAGCTCGCCTGACCGGTCCGGTCGATGCCTCCGCACGAATAGGAGACCGAACTGCAGATGTCGGCGCCGGTATCGCAGGAGGTGCCTGCGCGCGCAGGCGTCGTTGCGCCTCCGGGGCGCAGGTTGACAGGAAGCTGCGTGCCCGACGCGAGACAGGCCATCTCCCGCGTAGTGGCGATGCGGGCTGCGATCTGAGCCGCCTTTTCGACATGCACAGCGGTGTAGAGAAGCCGCCCGAAATCCAGCACGCTGAAGAACAGAAGGAAGAACAGGACGGCGACGAGCGAAAACTCGACCATCGCCGCGCCGCTCTCGTCGCGCAGGCGGGATATGAGACGCCGCCGGGTCATTGGCCGTAGATCCTCACCTGGTCCCGGACGGTCGTGGTCAATGGCCCGAGGGCGGCGCCGAACAGGCTGAAGACGTTGCCCAGCGGAAAATCGATCGTGACGTCCGCGGTGACCGCGCCGATCATGACCTTCACGTCGGCGTAGTCGTCGGGCGCGGTGCCGAAGCCCGTCGTTTCCCCCGAGTCGTCGGCACAGGCGACCGAATAGACGACCGGACCGAGCGTGACGCCGCTGCCGAACAGGGAGACGCCCGCGACGTCGTCGCCGACGATATCCTCGATCCGCGAGGCGAGCGGTTCGGTGGGCCCTGTGAAGCCGGGGCAGATCTCGTAGGGCGCTGCGCGTCCGAGATACCGGCTCGCGTCGCGGACCCCCGAGACGATCTGCTGGTAGGTCCAGAGCATTCGCCCCGCCTCGATCGTGACGGCGAAGAACAAAAGCATCACCGGAAGGATCAGGGCGAACTCGACCAGGACCGCTCCGTCTTCACGACGCAGAATGGCCGCGAGGTCTTTCATGAGCTTGCGCCGGCGGCCGGACATGGGCTCACCTCACCAGCCGCACGACGACGCGGGCGATGCCGCCGGCGTCGGCCGCTCCGCCGCCGCCCGTGCCGGCGCTGCCGATGACCTCGCCCCAGAGATCGAAGTTTCCACCGGGCAGTGGATCCATGCCGACCGGCTCGGTCAGGAAAACCTGAACGAAGCCGGTTGCCGGCACGTTCTTGTTGTTGCCGTTGATCTCGACCGAGGGATCGGAGCAATCGACGATCGCCGCGGTGACCACGCGACGGAAAGGGTCCGCGGTCGGGGTCGACGAGCATTGCGCGATCCCGGTCTCGGGAAAGGTCGAGGTTTCGTCGCCGAGGATCTGGCCGCTGGTCTTGGCGTACTTGATCTCCTGGAGATACGTTTCGAAGCGCGTGCCGGCGACGGACGACAATTCGAAGCCGGCCGGAAACCCGATGTCGTTCGACGAGACGGAGGGCAGGTCCGTTGAAGCGCCGAGATGCGGGTGGTTTGTTGCCAGATAGCCTGGCTTCAGGGAGTCCCAGGCGCCGCCCTCGGGACCGAAGCGGTCGCAGGTTCCGGCGGCAAAGCAGGTTTCGCGCGGCAGGGGCACCGTCTCGGTCGATGCCGTCGGATTGTTCTTGAAGCATCCGTCCCCGTCCGGGCTGAGACCGGAGACGACGTTGGGAGCGGGCGGGAAGCGAGGGTCCGTCCGCTCCTTGTCGCTCTTCTTGAAGATGTCGAAGCGATAGTTGAAGGCGGCATTCGTGATGCCGACCTGCTGGCCCGGCGAGAGGTCGAGCCCCAGCTTCCTGACGCAGGAGGTGCGGCTGATCTCGGCGCCGACCAGGCAGTTCGTCGCCGGCGCTCGACCTTTCGCCGCTTCGGCCGCGCAGACTCCGTCGACGTCGAGCGACGCGTCGGGATCGAGGAAGCCGAAGTTTCCCGGACCCCACGCCGCGCCGGACTTTCCGGTCCTGAGCTTGATCATCGTGCCGATCTCGCTCGGTGCCGTCAGGTCGCGTCCGGCAGGTGCGCAGAAGAACAGCGGGGTGATATCGCAGATCAGGCTTTCCGACCCCGCGACAGCGGTTGCGGCGACATCGATGTCGGTGACGACCGTCGTGTCGCCGAGCAGTGTCTGGAGGACTTCCCAGAACGGCGTGAGAACCGTCCGCGGCGCGATCGTCACCTCGACGTACCGCGCGATGGTCGGCTCGTCGGTCCAGAACGGGGAGAGGGGCGACGTGTCGTTGGCGGGTACGTTGGTGTAGAAGGCGGCGGTGGCGTCGACCGCGCCGGACAAGGCGCGCGGGCCCTCGCCGAAGGACTGGGTGTCCGCGATGAGGTTGTCCACGGCCCGCTCTGCGCGTTCGATCGCGTCGCTCTCGCCGTTGAGCTCGCCCGCCGCGGCGAGGGCCACGTGGTCGGCGAAGCTCTGAAGCTCGCTCTGCGTGACGGCGGCCCGGCCGATGTCGAAGATCAGCGCGATGAAGCCGAAGAAGACGACGAGGCCCATCGCCCAGAGCACCGCGACAGTGCCGGCTTCGGAGCGGACGAACCGGGAAACGGATCTTTGAGGGCGCATCTCTCTTCTCCACTGACTCTGGCTGCGGTTCACGGGCGACGGTGATGGAGGCGGCGGAAGGCCGCCTCAGTTGATGTCGACTTCCTCGACCTCGATTCCGCGACGCACAACGATCTGCGGCTTCTTGGGCTCGTCGTCCTCGACCGGCGATTTCTCCTGGAGAAGGTCGCGCAGTTCCACCATGTCGAGCGGCGCGTCGATGACGCCGTCGAGCGTCCGCAGCGTGAGGCTGAGCGTGCCGGCCCGTTGCGCGAGCGCCAGCTTCTGGCCCTGTTCGGGCGTGACCTCGACCGTGATCGTGCGGGCGACGTCGGGTTGGTTGCTCGCTTCCTCGGCCTTCTGGTCGACGCCGATGACGCGGATGTTCTGCAGGATCGTGACGGCTCGCAGTCCATCGCCACCGCCTTGGGTCAGCACGATGTCGACAAAATCGCCGGGCGTTACGAAGCCGCCGACGGCAGTCGCCGCGCTGACTTTTACTGCCATGGCGCGCGTGTTCTCACCGAGCCTCTGGACGATGGTGACTTTCTCGCCGAAGTCGGAAATCTTGGATTTGAGAAGGAGTTCCCCCGCGTAAAGGCGGGTCTTGGCGCGGCGGGGCTCCTCTCCTCTCTGTGCCACGATCTGATCGAGCGAGGTGAAGGCACCTGCGGGTATCGAGCCGCGCGGCCACTCCTGCGTGCCGATCATGTGCGCTTCGAGCGGGGCGCCGAAGTCGATGTCGGACCGTACGACGAGGACGGTTGCTGTCTGGGGTTCTTCGATGGCGAGTGCGGTGTTCGACGGATCGCCAAGATATTCACGCGCGAAGAAGACGGATCCCCCTGCGACGGCAAGGCCCATCAGAGTGACGA
>CAZPOK010000015.1:0-30344 GCA_964587905.1 uncultured Rhodobacterales bacterium
GAAGGAGGACGATGTCCTGTCTCAACTTCACGATGCGGTCCGTGATCAGACCGCGGCGGACTCGGCGATGACCGCGGTCCCCACCGCGCCGGGTGGAAAGGCGCTACTCGACGCAATTCTCGCATCACTGGAAGACGACAAGGCCGAGGAGATCGTGACGATCGACCTCAAGGGCAAGTCCGAAATGGCCGATTTCATGGTCATCTGTTCGGGCCGGTCGAGCCGCCAGGTTTCGGCGATGGCCGAAAAGCTCGTCGACCGTCTCAAGCAGAACTTCGGCGTGGTGTCGAAGGTCGAGGGCAAGGATGCCGGTGACTGGGTGCTGATCGATGCGGGCGACGTGATCGTCCACGTATTCCGGCCCGAGGTGCGCGACTTCTATCAGCTGGAAAAGATGTGGCTCCCTGCAGGAGCACAGGCGGAGCGCACCGTCAGGGCATGATGCGGCTACACGTTGCTGCCGTGGGCCGCATTCGGGCGGATGTGCCCGAGCGCGCGCTCATCCGTGATTATCAGACCCGCTTCGACAGGACGGCGCGCGCCTTGAACATGGGCCCCCTCGCCGAACACGAGGTCGAACCGAAACGCGGGACTGGTCCGGCGGCGGAGGCCGACGCGCTGAGGAAGGCGATCCCCGCTGGCGCGGCCGTCGTTGCGCTGGATGAAAGGGGAGGGACGCTTTCATCGCCCGGTCTCGCCGACCGGCTCGAGTCGTTCCGCGACAACGGCAGGTCCGACGTCGCGTTCCTGATCGGGGGAGCAGACGGTCTGCTGCGCGAAGTCCGCGAGGATGCGGAACTCGCCCTGTCGTTCGGACCGATGGTTTGGCCCCACATGCTCGCGCGGGTGATGCTCTTCGAGCAGCTCTACCGCGCCGCGACGATTCTCGCGGGCGGTCCCTATCACCGGTCTTGACATTGACGCACTCGCGCAGGGGCGGTTTCGTCCGGCCTTGGATCAGGGTAGAACGTTCCCAATAATGGAAAGAGCAGCCCGATGACCGCACCGAAGCCCGTCGTCCTCTGCATCCTTGATGGCTGGGGGATCAATCCGGACACCTCCGCCAATGCTCCGGCTCTGGCCGCTACGCCGAACTTCGACCGGATCATGGCGACTTGCCCACACGCGCGGCTGATCACCCACGGAAACGACGTTGGTCTGCCCAGGGGGCAGATGGGGAACTCCGAGGTCGGCCATACCAATATCGGCGCCGGACGCATCGTCGCGATGGACCTCGGGATGATCGACCTCGCGATCGAGGACGGAAGCTTCTTCGAGAGGCCCGCGCTCGTCGATTTCATTGCAAAGGTCCGCGATGGAGGCGGCACGGCGCATCTTCTGGGGATCATCTCCGATGGCGGGGTCCACGGCCACACGCGCCATGCCATTGCGGCGGCGAAGGCAGTGGCGTCGGCGGGCGTTCCGGTCGTCGTCCACGCGATAACCGATGGGCGCGACGTTCCGCCCAAATCGGCGAAAAGCTATCTCGAGCAGCTCGAAGACGGCCTGCCCCCGAGCGCCCGCATCGTGACCGTCAGTGGCCGCTATTACGCCATGGACCGCGACAACCGCTGGGACAGGGTCGAAAAGGCGTATGACTGCATCGTCAAGGGCGAAGGTCGCGCCGCCGCGACACCGGGAGAGGTGGTAGAGGCGTCCTACGCGGACGGAGCGACCGACGAGTTCATCGTGCCGGCGGTCGTGGGCGACTACGGCGGCGTCCGGGATGGCGACGGCATCTTCTGTCTCAACTTCCGGGCCGACCGCGCCCGCGAAATCCTCAAGGCGATGGGACAGCCGGGGTTCGACGCATTCGAGACAAACGAGCGACCGACGCTGTCCGCGCTGTTGGGAATGGTGGACTACTCGACCGAGCATGACGCGTTCATGACGACGGTCTTCCCGAAGCAGAAGATAGAGAACACACTCGGCGCCTGGGTTGCCCAGCACGGCCTCGGACAGTTCCGACTGGCGGAGACCGAGAAGTATCCACACGTCACCTTTTTCCTTAACGGCGGGAAGGAAACACCGGAAGAGGGTGAAGACCGTTTCATGCCGCCGTCCCCGAAGGTCGCAACCTATGATCTTCAGCCCGAGATGAGCGCACCGGAAGTGACTGAAAAATTCGTCGAGGCGATCGAGGCGGCATACGACCTGATCGTTACCAACTTTGCGAACCCCGACATGGTCGGGCATACCGGCGACCTTCGGGCCGCCATCAAGGCGTGCGAAGCGGTCGATCAGGGCTTGGGCCGGGTTCTGGACGCGCTTGAAAAAGCCGGCGGTGCGATGATCGTGACCGCCGACCATGGAAATTGCGAGACGATGATCGACCCTGAGACCGGCGCTCCGCACACCTCTCACACCACCAACCCGGTTCCCGTCGTGATGGTCGGCGGCCCGGAAGGCGCGTCCCTCCGGAACGGACGGCTCGCCGACCTGGCGCCCACGCTTCTCGACCTGATGCAGATCGGCCAACCGTCCGAGATGACGGGCGAGAGTCTTATCGTTCGATGATTCGCGCGGTTTTCCTTGCCCTGTCGCTTGCAGTGCCGGCTGCGGCCGATCCCGCCGCCGATGCCGAAACCGCCGCAGAGCGCTTGCGCGTCGCAGGATCGGCGCTGTCTGCGGCAGAGGGGTCGCGCAATCGCATCCGCGCCCTGACCGATACCATCCGGGCCTACGAGGACGGGCTTTCCATCCTGCGGGATGCGCTTCGCGACGTGGCGCTTCGCGAACGTGTCATACGCGAGCGCTTCGAGGGCGAGGCGGAGCACCTTTCCCGGCTTGTCGCGACACTCCAGACGATGGCTCGGTCGCCCGAGACAACGGTGCTTCTGCATCCCTCCGGTGCGGCCGGCACGGCGCGCGCCTCGATCCTGATGGCCGAAGCCGTGCCGGCGCTGAATGCAGAAGCCACGCGGCTCCGGGCGGAGCTGGAAGAACTGAAGGTACTGGCCCTTCTCCGCGGCGAGGCGCTGCAGACGCTGGAAGAGGGGCTTGCGGGTGTCCAGGCCGCGCGGACGGACCTTGCGGCGGCGATGGCGGAACGCCGGACACCGCCTGCCGCCACCGACCTCGCGGCGATGGAGGCGCTCCTGACGAGCGCGGATACATTGGACGCTTTCGCGTCGACCATCGCGCCGGGAGACATCGCCCCCGGAGGCGAATTCGGAACCGCGAAGGGAAAGTTGCCGCTTCCCGTCCAGGGCGTCCTGCTCTCCGGCT
Source organism: uncultured Rhodobacterales bacterium (assembly GCA_964587905.1). Classification (GTDB taxonomy): domain Bacteria; phylum Pseudomonadota; class Alphaproteobacteria; order Rhodobacterales; family Rhodobacteraceae; genus DAINOF01. The sequence goes on from CAZPOK010000015.1 coordinate 3,229, forward strand.
TCGATCAGGTCGATGCATCGGGCCTTGCGCGACCGGGGCTGCTTCTCGCAACCGCGCCACAGGCTCTCGTGACGGCACCGTGGCCCGCCACCGTCCGCTACGCGGGGCCGCTTCTCGACTACGGAAACGTGATCATCCTCGAGCCGGAATCCGGCTACCTTCTGGTTCTGGCGGGGCTGGGAGACGTTTATCCCGCGTTGGGTGCGGTGGTCGGACAAGATGATCCTGTCGGCCTGATGGCTGGACAAGCGGAGCCGGCACAAGGCAATTTGATCGAAAATCCGGATGCTGGTGATCGCGCCCGCACGGAAACGCTATATATGGAACTCAGAGCGGAAGATGGTCCGGTGGACCCCGCCGAGTGGTTCTCCTTGGGCAAGGGATAAGACGAAATGAAGAAGTTTGTGATGGCCACGGCAGTCGGGACCCTCGCCGGAGCGCTGCTGACGACACAGGTCGCGGGTCCCCTCCTGGCGCAGGAAGCCGACAGAAAGGCCTCAATCTACGAGCAACTCGATCTGTTCGGAGACATCTTCGAGCGCATCAGGTCTCAGTACGTCGAGGAAGTCGATTCGAAAGAGCTTGTGGAAGCCGCCATCGACGGGATGCTGACCTCGCTCGACCCGCATTCAAGCTATCTCTCCGCCGAGGACGCCGCGAACATGCGCGTTCAGACGCGAGGCGAATTCGGCGGCCTCGGTATCGAGGTAACCCAGGAAGAGGGTTTCGTGAAGGTGGTCTCGCCAATGGACGATACCCCCGCGGATGCCGCCGGCATCGAAGCCGGGGACTTCATTACCCACGTCGATGGAGAAAGCGTCCTGGGTCTGACGCTGGATGAAGCGGTCGAGATGATGCGCGGCCCAGTCGGATCGGAGATCATCGTGACCGTCGTTCGCGAGGGCGAAACAGAACCCTTCGACGTGTCGATCATCCGCGACACGATCAAGCTGACGGCGGTTCGCACCAGGACCGTCGGCGATACGGTGATCCTGCGCGTGACCACCTTCAACGATCAGACGTATCCGAACCTCGAAGAGGGCATAAAGGAGGAGATCGAGGCGCTTGGCGGCATGGAGAACGTCAACGGGATCGTTGTCGATCTGAGGAACAATCCCGGCGGGCTTCTGAGCCAGGCGATCCGGGTGTCCGATGCTTTTCTCGACACGGGTGAGATCGTCTCGACCCGCGGCCGCGACCCGCAGGATGGCGACCGTTTCAACGCGACGCCGGGCGATCTTGCCGAGGGCAAGCCTATCGTCGTGCTCATCAACGGAGGCTCGGCCTCGGCGTCGGAAATCGTTGCGGGCGCGCTTCAGGATCATCGGCGGGGCGTCGTGATCGGTACCAAGAGTTTCGGCAAGGGATCGGTCCAGACGGTCATGCCACTGAAGGGCGACGGTGCGATGCGGCTCACCACCGCGCGTTATTACACGCCCTCGGGCCGCTCGATCCAGGCGCTTGGCGTGTCCCCCGACATCGTCGTTCAGCAGCCCCCGCGCCGCGAAACGGCGGAAGATGAGGAAGGGGCGCGGCCCGGCCGGACGGAGGCCGAATTGCGAGGCCGGCTCGACAACGACTCACTCTCGGACGACGAGCGGCTTCAGATCGAGGCGGATCGCGAAAAGGCGGAGGAAGCGGCGCGGCTTCGCGAGGAGGACTACCAGCTCGCCTACGCGATCGACATCCTGAAGGGCCTTACCACGCTGAGACCAGGTCAGGACTGACGTCGCAACGGAAACCTGACGACACGGCCCGGCCGATCCGGGCCGTGTTTTCATTTTCGGGATGCCTCCAGCGTGACAAGATCGGCCACGGTATCGATGTCCGCTAGACGGCCGGCCGCGTCCACGAGCGCGGCTGGCGGGAGATCTCGGAGCAGCGTGGCGGCACCTCTATCTCCTGTCGTGTTCAGCAACGTGTCGAAGTGCCGACGGGAGAAGCCGGCCGGAGGACTCCTGCGGCCTCCGTCGATCGACGCCGAGGCTCCATGGATCGCAGATCTTCGGTCGATCTCCGCGAGAAGATCTGCCGTGACGAGTGGCATGTCGGCGAGCGCCACGACGACGCGCTCCGATCCCAGCGCAATCGCGTTCGAGATGCCAAGATGAAGGCTCTCCGATTGCGGCAGTCCGGGGGGCGCCTCTACGATTTCGAAATCTTCGAAAAGATCGGCGACCGCAGGATCCGACACTACGGCGAGCCGTTGCGAGAACGGAGCGGCCCGCATCGCTCCCGCTGCATACGAGGCGATCGGTGCGCCATGGAAGCTCGCCAAGAGCTTGTTGGCAGCGCCGAACCTTCGTGACCGGCCGGCAGCGAGGACAACGCCCATGGTCGCGGTACCATCGTATGGCCTGCTTCGGCCTCCAGTCTTGTCTTTGAGCATGGCCGGAACCGATCCCTGAAGAACGGGTCGACAGTCTCCGGGGCGACGGGCGAGGTCAAGCTGAGTGCAGCATAGGTCCTACGGCTTCAGGAACTTCGCGGATTTTCCCGCCGAGCCGGTGCGCCTGATGAGAGGTACGGAGGGGGCCGCTTCGACCTCGGGCTGTCGGGCGATCTCCAGGAGCCGGGCAAGCGGGCGTTCGAGATCGGTGCCGAGAGAAACCGGCCGTCCCATCGCCTCGGCCTTGGCCGAAACGACCGATACCAGTCGTGGCTCGTCCGTTTCGAAGCTCAGTATCGGCGCGCCGGACGCTCCGAAGTCGACCGAACAGGAGATGACGATCATGTTTGCCGGTCGGGCGAGCACGTCGCAGAGACGCTCGAGGCTCGGCCGCTCCTCGCGGTGGATCGCGTACGACACCACGCCGACCTCGTCGCCTTTTCGCGGTTTGGAAGCGATCCGGAAGGGGCGAATGTCGCTTTCGCGGATCGGACGGTCGAGTTCCAGAAGTGCGAGGTCGTTCACCACGCGGACTGCCGAGCCTTCGGTCCCCTGGAAGACGTAGTCGGGATGAGCGATCGCCCGCCGCACACCACGATAGGCGAGGGCCCTTCCGTCCCTCAGGCCCGCTCGGAACTCAAGGTTCGCGAGGTCGCGGCGTCCTCGCGTCTTCGAGTCGTAGAGGCAATGCGCGGCCGTCAGTACATAGATCTCGGAGATCAGCGTCCCGGTGCAGAAACTGTAGACGTCGAGCTCCACACGTCCCACAGCCTCGTAGCCGCGGCTTTCGTCCGCCGTCGCGAGGGGACGCAGGACGCTTTCGGCCCACGCCGAAGAAACCCAGAGCGCAAAAAGCGCGACGCTGGCGATGATGTCCCGCATGTCCTGCCGTTCCTCATTCCCCGTCTTGCGCGGGGTAGCAGAACCTTAGGGCAGGACTGTGGCTCGCGTCATCTCAGAATCGGCACATTCCCCTGTCGAAGGGCCGGCGGCTGTGGCCCGCCGGTCGCCCAATCGACGAGTTCGACCGTGTGAACCATCGGCACGTCGGTCCCTGACCCGATCTGCATCATGCAGCCGATGTTGCCCGCGGCGATGATGTCAGGCGACCGCTCTTCCAGCGTGGCAACCTTCCGCGCCTTGAGTTCCTTAGAGATCTTCGGCTGCATCAGGTTATACGTGCCTGCCGATCCGCAGCACAGATGAGCGTCGCGCGGCTCTACCACCTCGAAGCCGACCTTCTTGAGCAGGTCTTTCGGATAGGTCTTGATCTGCTGACCGTGCTGCAGAGAGCAGGCCGCATGATAGGCGACCCGGATACCTTGCTCGCCACCCTCTGGGATGTCGAGCTTCGTCAGGAGTTCCGACACGTCCATCGCCAGTTCGCTGACTTTCGCGGCGTCCTCCGCAAGGGGATCGTTCCGGAACATGTGGCCATAGTCCTTCACCGTCGTGCCGCAGCCCGACGTATTGATGACCACGGCGTCGAGTCCGCCTCCTCGGAACTCGGCCATCCAGGCGCTGATGTTCTTCGCCGCCGCTGCATGGCTCTCGTCTTCCTTTCCCATGTGGTGGACGAGCGCGCCGCAGCATCCCATCCCCTCGGCGACGACAACTTCGCAGCCGAGCCGCCGGAGGAGTCTGATTGTCGCGTCGTTGATGTCGGTGTTGAGCGCCTTTTGGGCGCAGCCCGTCATCAGGGCGACGCGCATCTTCTTGTCGCCTGTCGCGGGAAACACTTGCGGGTCGTCGTTGCGGCTGACCGGCGGTATTGTCTTCGGGGCCATCTCGAGCATCGCCTTCAGCCGGGCGTCGGGCATCAGGAACGCGAACGGGCGTCCGATCTTCGCCGCGATCAGCGCAAGCCTGAAACGCGTCGGATAAGGGAGGATCCGCGCCAGCGTCCAGCGCAGCATGCGTTCGAACGGAGGACGGGTGTAGGTCTTCTCGATATGGGCCCGAGCGTGATCGACGAGGTGCATGTAGTGCACGCCCGACGGGCAGGTCGTCATGCAGGCGAGGCAGGACAGGCACCGGTCGATGTGCTTGACCGTCTTCGCGTCGGCAGGCCGGTCATTTTCCAGCATGTCCTTGATGAGGTAGATCCGGCCTCGCGGGCTGTCGAGTTCGTCGCCGAGAACCTGGTAGGTCGGACAGGTTGCCGTGCAGAAGCCGCAGTGCACGCAACTCCGCAGGATCTCGTTCGACCGGGCGGTTGCCGGGTCTTTCAGTTGTGCGTCTGTGAACGTGGTTTGCATGTGTCGCTTCTAGAGGAAGGATAGAGAGAGCGTGCCGAAAACGGCGGCCGTGGAGAGATTGAGGGCGGCCGAGCACCGCGCGCGCCAATCGTCCCAAGCCGCGCGGCCAGTGACCTGCGCGATCGATGTGATCTGTTTTCCGTCATTGATGACGAAAAGCGCGGTGAAGACCGGCGCTGGTACCAGCGCAATGAGAGCCGCGGTTCCCATCATGCCGCGACCGCCGCGGGAGCAGCCATGAGACCCCGGTTGAGGATGCCCTTCGGATCGTAGCTGGCACGCAGCCCGTCCGCCAGAGCGGCAAGCGGCGCCGGCTCTGGATGGAACACGCCCAGTCGCTGTTTCGTCTCCTCCGATGCGCGGATGAGCGTGGCGTGCCCTGCGATGCCCGACATCTTCGCGCGAAGGTCGGAGCCTTCCTCCGCCAGCGCCCATACCAGCCCACCGCCCCAATCGAGCAGGCACTCCGCCGGCGCTATGGCTTCCACCAGCCGTGGCGCGTCCGAAGGCCTGATCGAGAACCGCCACACGTCGCCACTGCGTCCTGCGAAGGTTTCCACGTCCCGGACCCAGGCCCATCCTGCCAGGGTCTTTTCGGGATCCGTCTCGATTGTGACGTCCCCGAAACCCTCTAGCAGATCCTTCAGTCTTCCCGCCCGATAGGCGACCGACGCCGCGAAGCCCTCGATCCGGATCATCGTCATGGGAGCACCGTCCAGGCCCTTCATCGCGTGGGCGGCGCCGGTGACTTCGAACGGCGACGTCAGCCCCGCCGACAGCGTCTCGATCGCGCGGCCAGTATCGAGTCCCTCGATCAGCAAGACCGCCCGCGATTCGGTGGCGGGCAGCACCTTGAACGCCACTTCGCTCAGAACGCCGAGCGTCCCGTAGCTGCCTGCCAACAGCTTGACCAGATCGTAGCCGGTGACGTTTTTCATCACCCGCCCGCCGTTCTTGATCACGGTGCCAGTGCCGTCGACGAACCGGACGCCGATCAGGCTGTCACGGCACGCACCCGCCTGGATTCGCCGCGGCCCGGAGACGTTCGCGGCCACGACGCCGCCGATTGTGGGCTCGCCCTCGCTGCCCATGAGCTTCCGGTGATCCATCGGTTCGAAAGGAAGCCTCTGTCCCTCGGCCGCGAGCGCGTCCTCGATCTCGGTCAGCGGAGTCCCGGCCCTGGCGACGATGGTGAGCGCCCCGGGGTCGTAGAGTTCGATCCCACGCAGGCCGGTCGTCGACAGCGCGGCCCCCGCTGTGGGGTTGCCGATAGGCCGCGTGCCGCCACCGGAGATCCGGAGCGGCCCGTCTGCGGCGGACACCGCTTCCGCAAGGTCAGCTTCGTCTCGCGGAGTCAGCACGCCGAAAGCCTCCGTGGACCGCAGAGCGGGAAGCCTGTGCGACTGACGCCCATCACGCCGCCTCCGCCCTCGTGGTTCTGCGGCCCTCGGTTGCGCCAAGGGGAAAGACCTTCGCCGGGTTCAGAAGCCAGTCCGGGTCGAACACGTCCTTCACCCGAAGCTGCGCCTCGAGGTCCGCGGAGGAAAATTGCGTGGTCATCAGATCACGCTTCTCGATACCGACACCGTGCTCGCCGGTGAGGCAACCGCCCGCCTCCACGCAAAGCTTGAGAATCTCGGCCCCGAGCGCCTCGCAGCGCTCCAGATCGCCGGCCTTGTTCGCGTCAAAAAGGATCAGAGGGTGCATGTTGCCGTCGCCGGCATGAAAGACGTTCGCGACGTCGAGCCCGAACTCTTTCGACATCTCGCCGATCCGTCGCAGCACGAACGGCAGCGAAGATACCGGAATCGTGCCGTCGAGGCACATGTAGTCGTTGATCTGTCCCATCGCGCCGAAGGCCGACTTGCGCCCGAGCCAGATGCGCTTTGCTTCGTCCTCGTCCTTGGCTTCACGCAATTCGACCGGATCGTGCCTGCGGGCGATCTGCTTGATGAGGCCGAGTTGCTCGTCGATTTCCGCGGGACTGCCCTCGACCTCGACGATGAGGAGCGCCTCGCACATCGGGTAGCCCGCCTTCGCGAAGGCTTCCGTGGCCTCGATGCAGGGGCGGTCCATGAACTCGATCGCCACCGGAAGGACGCCGGCCTTGATGATGTCGCTGACGCAGGCGCCCGCCACCTCGTTCGAGTCGAAGCCCATCAGGACGGGTCGGGCGCCTTCCGGCTTGCGGAGGATGCGGAGCGTCGCTTCGGTCACGACGCCGAGCTGCCCTTCCGAGCCGCAGATCACGCCAAGGAGGTCCAGACCGCCCGCATCAAGGTGCGCGCCGCCGATCTCGACGATGGTTCCGTCCATCATCACCATCGTCACGCCGAGCAGGTTGTTCGTCGTGACCCCGTACTTGAGGCAGTGCGCACCGCCCGAGTTCATGGCGATGTTGCCGGCGATGGCGCAGGCGAGCTGCGACGACGGATCGGGCGCGTAGAAGAAGTCCTCGTGTTCCACGGCGCCGGTGACGGACAGGTTCGTCCGGCCGGACTGAACTCGGATGTACCGGTCGGCGTAGTTCGTCTCCAGCACCTGGTTCAGACGCGCGACGCCGAGGATCACGCTGTCCTCGGTTGGAAGCGCCCCACCGGCGAGCGACGTTCCCGAGCCGCGGGGGACCACCGGCACACCCTCCTCGTGACAGATCTTCAGAACGGCCGACACGTCATGGGTCGAAGACGGAAGCACGGCGCAGAGCGGCGGGCACTTGTAGGCCGTGAGCGCGTCGCATTCGTAGGCGCGAGTCTCGGTCTCCTCGTGAATGACCGCATCGGCGGGCAGCACGTTTGACAGCCGCTCGACGATCCGCGCCTTCTTCGCGAGAATCGAAGGATTCGGGGCTGGCATCTGCATTCCTGACTTCCTTCCATCGAGATTGGTAAGAAAATATAACCAATTTTCGCAACAGGCAAGTGAAAGTGGCGCGTGATTGCGATTTCACCGGATATTGAGCGTACCTCTTGCCGCTTCGATGCTATCACACGGCATGTTCCGCGCATCCCTAGCATTTTTCGCCATCTTTGTCGGCTCTTCGGCTCTGAGCGATCCCGCCAGGATCGTCGGGGCCGAGGCGACGGAAATCGGGGGCGCGTGGCGTTTCGACGTCACCCTCCGGCACGGCGATACCGGCTGGGACGACTATGCCGACGGTTGGCGGGTCGAAACCGCCGATGGCTCTGTCCTTGGCACGCGTGAGCTTCTCCATCCGCACGTCGACGAACAGCCGTTCACGAGGAGCCTTGGCGGCGTGTCAATCCCGGACGGCGTGACCGAGGTATTCATCCGCGCCAGAACGAATGTCACCGGCTGGGACGAGCCGCGCCTGAGTATAGACCTGGACTGAGGCCGCAGGACGGACGCCGCGGCGGCCTCAGGCGGCCTTCCTGCTCCGCCGACCTTCGATCAGCCAGGCGCCGACCGCCAGAAGCGCCGCGATCAGGAGAAAGGCCCAAGGTGGCAGCAGCGGCGCGATCGTCACCCCGGATGTCAGATATGCCTCGCGCGGGGTGATCCCGATCCACCCACGTCCGGCCGCCGGCCGGCCTTCGCGCACGGACCGGATGTCGGGCGCGCCGTTCTCGAGGCGAAGCGTACCGCCGCGCGTCGGGTCGATCACCAGATCCAGCTTTCCGCCACTCGCGATCGTTTCCTCGAATTCCCGTGGCGCGGAGGGACCGAGCGCGATGACGGCATCCTGATTGCCCTGCACGAGCCGATAGAGCCCAATCTCGGGGGCGCTCCATTCCGTCGTGAAGCGGCCGGGCGTCGCCTCCTCGAGGTCGAGTGTCACCGTCGACCCATCCGGTCCGGTGATCTCGACGGGGCCGACCTCGTCCGACAGCGTCCGCCGTGTGATCGTCATCGTCTGACCCTCGGCGGTTGCGGTGAGAGCTTCTTCTTCCAGCTCCGGTTCCTTCATCATCCAGTGCGCCAGCCTGCGGAGAAGCTCGAGTTGCGGTCCCCCACCCTCGTAGCCTCTCGACCAGAGCCAGATATGATCCGAGGCGAGTAGCGCGACGCGTCCGTCACCGACCCTGTCGAGGACGAGCGCCGGGCGGTCGTCGACGCCGTTCATGACGACCTCGCCGGATGTCGCCGTCACATCCACGAGCCGCATCCAGCGGCCCCAGGGCGCTTCGTCCTCGTCTTCGGTGAGGAGCGGAGAATGTGCGCGCAACCCCTCGGTTACAGGATGCCGTTCGCCGATGTCGGTGATCGCCGGCGCGAACCCCTCCTCGAGGACACGGCCCGTGGGCGCAGCGGGAAGAATTTCCCCGAGCGGCGAGCGCCAGATCGAGGCCGCCGTCGCGAAATCCGGGCCAGCCGCGATCAAGACGGCGCCTCCGTCCTCGACGTACTGCCGGACGTTGTCGAGGTAGATGGATGGCAGGATGCCGCGGCGCTTGTAACGATCGAAGATGATGAGATCGAATTCGTCGATCTTCTCCAGGAAAAGCTCCCGCGTCGGAAACGCGATGAGCGACAGTTCGGCGACCGGTACGCCGTCCTGCTTCTCGGGGGGACGCAGGATCGTGAAGTGGACGAGATCGACCGAGGAATCTGACTTGAGCAGATTGCGCCACGTCCGCTCTCCGGCATGCGGCTCACCGGAGACGAGCAGAACGCGCAGCCTGTCGCGAACGCCGTTGATCTGCACGACTGCGGCGTTGTTCCGGTCGGTAAGCTCTCCCTCGGCGGTGGGGACGATGAACTGGATCACGTTCATCCCGCCGTGAGGGAGCGTCACGGGAAGCTCGAGATCCTCGCCTACCGGAACGTCGAAGTCCTGGGGCTCGCCGCCGTCGATGGCGATGCGCAACGGCGCGGTGCCGGACTGGTCGCCTGGCACCGCGCCCTGATCCTCTATCCTGAGTGTCAGCGTCACGGGCTCGCCGATGATCGCGAACGCGGGAGCGTTCTGGACCATGAGCCGGCGGTCCCAGTCCTCTTCACGTCCCGTAAGGAGCGCGTGCAGCGGCGCGGGAAGCTCCGGCGCACGCTCGACGTCGTGAAGCTGGCCGTCCGTGACGAGGATCGCTCCGGCCAGCCGCGCCTTCGGTTCCTCCGCCATCGCTTCGGACAGAGCTGTCATCAGAAGCGTTCCACCGTCGCCTACGGCGTCGCCCAGCCGCACCACGCGCAACTCCGTGTTGGGCAGGGATGCGATCTCACTTTCGATCACTGCCAAGGCCTCCCCGGTCTGGTCCGGGCGGTCGGAGATCTGCTGACTGGCGCTCTCGTCGATGACGGCGATCACGATATCGGTCAGCGACTCGCGCTCCTCTGTCTGGAGCGAAGGATTAGCCAGCGCTGCGAGGAGCGCGATGAGCGCGAAACCACGAAGCCACCAACCGGTGAGGCCGCGCCACAAGGCGAAGGCGACGAACGCCAGAGCCAAGCCTGCGGTGGCCCAGAGAACGGGCATCGCGAGAAGCGGATCGAAGACGACGGTGCTGTTCATCATTGCCCCAGACGGTCGAGAAGGGCGGGCACGTGCACCTGGTCCGACTTGTAGTTGCCGGTCAGCACATGCATCACGAGATTGACGCCGAACCTCAGCGCGATCTCGCGCTGCCGCTCACCGGCGAAGCCGCGGCCGACGGGGAACATACGGTTTCCGCGCTCGTCGATCGCCCATGCAGAGGCCCAGTCGTTTCCGCCGATGACGATGGGCGTGACGTTGTCGTTGAGGTTCCTGAACGGCATCCCCTCGACCCGCTCTGCATCCTGCCGCGAGGCTTCGACCCAGACGTCGCTGCTGATGTGCCGGCCCGGAAAATCCTGGATCAGATAGAATGTCCGCGTAAGCACATGGTCCGGTGGGATCGGTTCGAGCGGCGGAATGTCCAGAGGCGCCGCGAGTAGCTGCAGCTTGCGTCCGTTCGGGCTTGATCCGCCGAATTGCGCGACATCCGCGTCGCGCGTGTCGAAGAGGATCATGCCGCCGGTCCTGAGATAACGGTTGAGCTTGGCGTAGGCCTCGTCCGAGGGGATCGGCTGATCCTGCGTGATCGGCCAGTACAGAAACGGGAAGAACGCGATTTCATCCGTCTCGAGATCGACGGCGATCGGCTCTGCCGGTTCGACGGCGGTTCTCTGGAACAGAGTCTGCGAAATGCCCCGAAGTCCAGCGTGTGCGACTTCGTCGAGACGCGAGTCGCCTGTGACGACATGTGCAAGAACGACTTCGGCCGTCGCCTCGATCGCGAATATCTCGTCTTCGCCCTGCGCCGCAGCCGGATGCGTCTGAGGAACGAGAAGCGCGAGGGCCAGAGCGGCGCTCACCGCGCTACGTGGTCCCGTCAGACGTCCCGACAGCCAGAGCGAAGCGATGATGTCGATCAGCAGCAAGCCCAGCGCGATCGAGAGAAGTGTCCCCTTGAGAAGCGTCTCCTGAACGACCGCGAAGCCTTCAACGGGGATGCGGGACGGCCAGACGGCAGGCGTCAGCGTCGTCTCGGCATCCGTTACGTTGAGCGCGATGCGCCGCTCTTCGCCTGCGTAGAGGCCGGGGGGAAGGTCGGGACCCGGCTCTGCCTCGGCCAGGACATCGCCCGCGACACCCGGCAAAGCACCGGCATCGCTCACCACGCCGAAGGCGTCGAGGATCTGGTCCGGAACCCAGGTCGTCCCGGCCAGGTCTTCCGCCGAGCGTCCTTCTGCCCGTGAAGACACCGCAAGCCGGTCGAGCATCTGAACGAAGAGTCCCGAGAGCGGGAGCGTCGACCATTCGGCATTCGCCGTCACGTGGAACAGGACGATCTGGCCTTGCCCTTCGCGCTTTCTGGTCACCAGCGGCGTCCCGTCGGCGAGGGACGCGATGGCCCGCTCGGAGAGGGTTGGGTCCGGCTGGGCCATGACTTGGGCGGAAACGGTCACGTCCTGGGGTATGGAGAGCCCGAAGAACGGTGAGGTGTCCGAAAACGGCCGAAGCACCTTGGGCTCTCCCCAACTCATCGCCCCGCCGACGCTCCGGCCGCCGGCGCGCAGCCGCACGGGCAGAAGCGGATCCTCAACGGTCCGGCTCACGTCGCTCGCCGCCAGGCGTGGTCCGGCGAAGCGCAGCAGAAGACCACCCTCCCGCACCCACTCGAGCACCTCTTCCGTCTCGCCTTCTGCGAGGGTCGCGACATCGGCGAGCACGATCACGTCCGGATTGGCGAGCAGAACATCGGTGAGCGTTCCCTCGATCAGCTCCGCGGTCGGCTCCAGAGCCTGCTCGAGATAGTGCGTCGGGGAGAGCAGAACGAGCCCTTCCCGGTCCTCGCTGCCCGAGATCAGAGCGACTTCCCGCCTCCGAAGCCCGTCATCGGCCAGGGTGACCGTCCCCGCGGACCGCGCGCCGCCGATCTCGAACCGGCTGACGCGGTTGCGGACCTCGGGCGGCAGGGACAGGTCGATCTCCGCTTCCGCGTCGCCTGCACCGAAGGTGACACTTCCCGAGGCGAGGATTCGCGGAATGCCGGCTGGGTCGGGTCCGTGGGCGTTGATCGTGTGTTCGCCCGACTCGCCCGTCCGGGAACGCACAGCGGTCACCGTCACGATTCCGTCCGCGAAGACCGCGGGCCGAAGCGCGACAACCGGTCTCGGCGATTCGAAGACTGTGACGCCGCCGCGATCCTCGAGGGAGCCAAGGAGGTCCTCGCGCCATGGGTAGGCAAGGCCATCCGACATCCAGAAGACGTCGAACGACCCTTCGAGCGCGTCGGTCCACGAGGCCAGAGCGTCAGCATCCGGCGCCCAAGGCTTGGGCTCGAGGCTCGGCAGCCGCTGGACCCAGGCGTCGGCCGCCTGAAACGGCAGGTCGCCCTGCGGCGGATCGTTCAGGACGACCACCGCCGCGGTCCGTCCGGCGCGCGATGCCTCCTCCAAGAGCGCCTCTGTTCGGGTCATTCGGGTCTGCCAGTCGCGGGCATCCGCCCATGTTCCGTCAAGAAGCACCAGGAGCGGCCCCGTTCCGTCGCGCTCGGGCTTTGGATTGAGGATAGGACCGGCGAAGCCGATGATCGCCGCCGCGATCGCGAGCGCCCGCAGGAGAAGCAGCCACCACGGGGTCTTGTCGGTCTCGTTCTCGTCGTCCGAGAGACCGAGAAGCAGCGCGACTCCGGGAAAACGCCGGCGAATCGGGGCTGGCGGCACGGCACGGAGCAGGATCCAGAGGATCGGCAGCGCCAGAAGGCCTGCGAGGAGCCAGGGCGCCGTGAAGCCGATGGGGCCGAGCGTCCACATCAGTGCTGAACCCTTTCGAGCGACCGGTAGAGCCAGAGAAGCGCTGCCGAGGCCGGAGTATCGGTGTGGTGGCAGTCGTATTGCCAGCCTGTGGCACGGGCCAGCGACGAAAGCCGGTCCTTCCGTTCGCCGAGCCGCTCGAGATACCGGCTCCGCAGATCACCCGCCTTCATGGTCTCGTGGCTGACGCTGCGCCCCATCGATTCGAAGATCGTCCGTCCGTCGAACGGAAACGCCTCCTCCTGCGGGTCGAGGATGTGGAGAATTGCCCCCGAAACCCCGCGATCCGTCACCTTCGTGATCGCCGCCTCGGCTCCGGATATGTCGCCGAGAAAATCCGAGACGAACACCGCGCGCGAATGCGGCAGCACGCCCCGCACCTCTGGCGTTCCGTAGTCTTCCTGGCCGGCTGTATCGGCCAGCGCCCCGGCGAGACGCATCAGTTGCAGTTCCCCCGATCGCGGGGGCATTTCACTGCTCGTCAGGCCCACGCGCTCGCCGCCACGGATGAGAAGGCTCGAAAGTGCGAGCGCCAGAAGCCGCGCCCGTTCCGATTTGGACTGAAGTTTCGGCGAGGACGAGAATCCCATCGACTGCGCACCGTCGATCCAGAGCAAGACGCTTTGCGCCGCCTGCCATTCCTTCTCTCGCACGAAATGCACGTCCGAGCGCCCGGACCGACGCCAGTCGATCATGCGGGCTTCGTCGCCCGGCATCGCCTGCCGGTACTGCCAGAACTCGTCGCCGAGCCCGGCGCGACGGCGGCCGTGCTCGCCCAGGAGCACCGTCGACGCCAGATGGTCCGCCGCCGCCAGAAGCGGCGGCAGCGGTCCTGCCAGATCCTCGGCGTGGGAACGGAGATCGGCTGCTTCGCTCAAGCCGCCGCCTCGACGTGGGTCACCTGTCCCACCACATCGGAGATGACCGTGCCTAGGGAAACCCCGCGTGCACGGGCGGCGAAGCTCAAGGCCATCCTGTGGGTGAGGACCGGCGCGGCCATGTCGGCCACGTCCTCGGCCGACGGCGCGAGCCGCCCGTCAAGTAGCGCCCGCGCCCTGACGGTCAGCATCAGAGCCTGCGCCGCCCGCGGTCCGGGACCCCAACTGACGTTCGCCCGGACAAGCTCCGGCGCGGTCTCGTCATCGGGGCGGCACGCGCGCACGAGATCGAGGATAAGCTCGACCACCCCCTCGCCGACCGGCATCCGCCGGATCAGCGTTTGCGCCGCGATGAGTTCGGAGGCCGTGAAAACCTGGTGGGCGGCCTCCTCCGAGGTTCCGGTGGTCGCGATCAGGATGTCGCGCTCGGCGTCCCGCGTCGGATAGGGCACGTCGATCTGGACGAGGAACCGATCGAGCTGTGCCTCGGGCAGCGGATACGTGCCCTCCTGCTCGATCGGGTTCTGCGTGGCGAGCACGTGAAACGGCTGGTCGAGCGGGTGCGCCTGACCGGCGACAGTGACCGATTTCTCCTGCATCGCCTGCAAAAGTGCGGACTGCGTCCGGGGAGAGGCCCTGTTGATCTCGTCGGCCATGAGCAGCTGGCAGAAGATCGGACCTTCGATGAATTTGAACGCGCGGCTGCCGTCCGCACCCGTCTCGAGCACTTCTGAGCCCAGAATGTCGGCGGGCATCAGGTCCGGCGTGAACTGGACGCGTGCGCCGTCGAGGCCGAGCACGGTCGAGAGCGTCGACACCAGCCGTGTCTTGCCGAGGCCGGGAAGGCCGATCAGCAGGCCGTGGCCGCCGCAGAGAATGGCGGACAGGACAAGGTCGACGACCCGTTCCTGGCCGATGAAGCGCTTCGTGATACTCGACGTCGCCTCGGCGAGCTTCTCTCCCATCGCCTCGATCTCGGCCACGAGGTCCTGCGATTCGGCCATGTCGTCACTCCTGTGGTGTTTCGCTCGCCATTAAAGGGCACTATCTCACATAGTCCAATCGCCGAAAGCGACGAGGCCACAAATGTCCGTGAAACCCGATGCCGAAGGATTAGCCCAAAGCGCCCGTGCCGCATCGAAGGGCGGTCTGCCGCCGGTGCACCTTTGGAATCCGCCGTTCTGCGGCGATCTCGACATGCGGATCGCTCGCGACGGGACGTGGTTCTATCTTGGAACTCCGATCGGACGGAAGGAGCTCGTCCGGCTCTTCTCGACGATTCTCCGGAAGGACGGCGACGACTATTTCCTCGTGACGCCGGTCGAAAAGGTCGGGATCACCGTCGAAGACGCTCCGTTCGTTGCCGTGGATTTCGAGGCGACGGGAACGGGGGCCGACCAGATCCTGACCTTCCTGACGAATGTCGGCGACAAAGCCGCAGCCGGGCCCGACCATCCGATCCGGGTGGCACACGATCCCGAAACGCACGAACCCGCCCCTTATGTGCATGTTCGGGCGAATCTGGAGGCGCTTATCGACCGGAAAAGCTTCTATCGTCTGGTCGATCTCGGAACCCACAGGGACGGTTGGTTCGGGGTCTGGTCGGGCGGCGACTTCTTCCCCATCGTTCCCTCCGAGGATCTAGCCTGAGCCTCCACACGAGCGGCGAAGCTTGCGCCGGGCGCTAGCGCCCGCGCCTGTGGAATAGCCGGTCCCACCAATACCAGAATCGGCCGCGGGCCCGGTCGTCGAGTTGGTCGAGCCGATCCCACGCCTGCGATGCGTCGCTCATGGCGGGATTGATCGTGCGTTCACGGAACTGTCGCCAGATGATCCAGACCCAGAGCAGCAGACCGCCGAGGATCGTGAGGATGATGATGTTCAACCAGGGAATGAGGGTCACGTCCGGGTCCTCGATTTCTCGAATCCCGACCGCGTTGGGAAAGATCGAGAGCAGTTCGTTCCTCCACCCGTAGTGCGTCATTACGGCCCAGCGGGGGGCGTCGCGGTTCGATATCAGATCGGCCGCTTCCGTCTGAAGGTTCGCCGTGTCGAACTTGGAATATGGCGGCCAGCCCCAGCCCGTGTCCTGATTGCGGTAGACCATGGGCCGACCGTTTTCCCTGACCGTCTGAATGAAGAGGACATCGCGATTGACAGGCGAGACGTCTGATCCCGAAGTGTCCTGCCAGAAGAGGCGGGTGATCCCGAGATCACTGAAGTCCTGACGTTCTTCGTAGGTGTTGACCACCCGCACGACATCGCGCTGCGGCAGCGTGTAGTGCAGGAAGGCGAAGACGAGCAGCAGAACGAGGATGCGGAACGTCCATTTGACGTAGGCCATCGGTCTCTCCGGATCACATGAAGTTCACGACATAGATCATAGCGAGGACGAGTACCACGGGGACCACATAGACCCCGAGGATCAGTTTTCGCCTGAGGCTCTGGTCATAGTTGCGGAGACCTTCCTCGACGAATGCATTTCGATCCCCGGTCCGTATCTCTTGATCCCACTCGTCCTCGAGCTTCTCCCTCCGGACCGACCGGGACCAGATGGAAAGCACAACGTAGATCGCCGTCAGGATTGCAAGAGCGACGAGAACGGGAACGATCATCGGGAGGCCTCTTGCGATTCACGGATCTTCGCCAGCCGCGCTTCCGAACGGATGCCGAGGGATATGCCTGTCAAAAGGAGGACCGGAAGCCAGATGAGAGCGGCCGAAAGTCCGAGCCGGAGGAGGTGTCCGGCGGCCGCGGCCGGTCGTCGGGACAGATCCGCACCTGCCCAGAGATAGAGGACCGCGAAGATCGCGGTTCCGAATGCTATGAGGATCGCCGCCGACGCGACGAGGTTGAGCGCGAGGGATCGAAGGTCCGGGCCATGACGGCGATAGAAGAGCAGCGGCAGGATCACCGCGCCAGCCGAGAGAAGTGCCAGAGGGATAAGCGTCTGAAGCGCCCAGTCGAGTGTCATGGAGGCACCATATCGCATCGTGCCGTCTTGCGCAGCCCGGTCCCGCTGCAGCGATGTCCGGCGCGGGATTGAAAGCGGGCTTCTGCTCGTGCCTACTGAGCGTCAGGGCAAGGAGGGGTGCCAATGAGACTTGAGGGGAAGACCGCGATCGTCACGGGTGGCGGGTCGGGATTCGGTGCGGGCATCGCGCGCCGGTTCTCCGAGGAAGGGGCCGAGGTCATGGTCGCGGACATTGCTGTGGCGGCCGCATCGGATGTCGCAGCCGAGATCGGGGGCGTGGCGCAGGAGGTCGATGTCGCGTCTGACACGAGCGTCGGTGTCATGGCGGCGGCGGCGCTGCGTCGTTGGGGCCGGGTCGACATTCTGGTGAACAACGCCGGGATCACGCATCTGCCCCAGCCGCTCGAAGAGGTGTCGGAAGATGAGTTCGACCGCGTTCTCGCGGTGAACGCCAAGTCGGTCTACCTCACCGCGCGGCACCTCGTTCCCGAGATGAAGGCGGCCGGGACCGGCGCCATCCTCAACGTCGCCTCGACCGCGGGGATCTCTCCGCGGCCGCGGCTCAATTGGTACAACGCGTCGAAGGGCTGGATGATCACCGCGACCAAGACGATGGCGGTCGAACTCGCGCCCTCGGGGATTCGCGTCAACGCGATCGCGCCTGTCGCGGGCGAGACACCGTTGCTGACGTCCTTCATGGGCGAGGACACGCCGGAGATCCGCGCCAGGTTTCTCTCGACGATCCCGTTGGGGCGATTCTCGACGGCAGAGGACATGGGAAACGCGGCGCTGTTCCTTTGCTCCGACGAGGCCGCGATGGTGACGGGCGTCGCGATGGAAGTGGACGGCGGGCGTTGCATATGAGCCCGGGGCGACGCCCCCGGTGTTCCTCGGCGTAGAGTCAGGATGAAGGACATGTCGATGAGACGCATGCAGCCGGGGCCGCGCAACCTCATCACCGATGTCTCCGGCCTCCTTGTCGGGAATGCGTCGGACGGCCGGGTGAAGACGGGCGTGACGGTGGTGACTTCAGAACGTCCTTTCACCGCCGCGGTCCATGTAATGGGCGGCGCGCCGGGAACCCGGGAGACGGATCTTCTGGCGCCGGAGAATTTGGTGGAGGAGGTCGACGCGCTGGTTCTCTCCGGCGGATCGGCGTTCGGACTTGATGCCGCGTCGGGCGCCACGGCGGCGCTGAGAGAGAGAGGCCGAGGGTTTGTCGCCGCCGGTCATCTGGTCCCCATCGTTCCGGCGGCCATCCTCTTCGATCTCGCCAATGGAGGCGACAAGAATTGGCGGGAGAACCCGTATCCGGCATTCGGCCGCGCGGCTTTCGAAGCGGCTGCGCCCGATTTCGCGCTCGGCACGGCAGGTGCGGGGGCCGGCGCGACGGTGGCGGGGCTGAAAGGCGGGCTCGGCTCGGCCTCCGCCGTATTGTCGAACGGTGTCACGGTCGGCGCGCTGGTCGCGGTCAACGCCGTCGGCGGCGTCACCGATCCGTCAGGCAGGTTCTGGGCCGCCCCGTTCGAGATCGGAGGCGAATTCGGCGCGCTTGGACTTCCCGGCGCAGGCGAGGTTCAGGAATTCCCCGCCACCAAGATCGCGCCAGGAGCGCACACGACGATCGGTTTGGTCGCGACGGACGCCAAACTCTCGAAGGCAGGTGCCAAGCGTATGGCGATCGCCGCGCATGACGGGCTCGCGCGGGCGATCCTCCCGTCCCATACACCGTTCGACGGCGATCTAGTCTTCGCGGCGGCGACCGGCGCGAAACCGCTGCGCGATCCCGTCGTCGATGCCGCGATCGTCGGGCACGCGGCGTCGGTCTGCCTGTCGCGCGCGGTCGCCAGGGCTGTGCACCTCGCGCGGACGGAAGACGGGGACCTGCTGCCCTGTTGGCGCGAGGTGTTCGCTCGCTGACCGCCTTTCCGCGTCCATCGCGGAAGGATATAGAGGTTCATGACACAGGACGACGCACAGACGGGAGGACCTCATGCTCGATACGACCACAGATCTCAGATCGCTGCTCGACGATTCCGAGCTTCTTCAAACCAAGGCCTACCTTGCGGGTGAGTGGGTCGATGCGACAGATGGCGCGACCTTCCCGGTGACGAACCCGGCGCGGGGCGACACGATCGCCGAGGTCGCGTCGATCGGACGCGAGCAGACCGCCGATACCATCGCGGCAGCGGCGGCCGCGCAGAAGGCGTGGGCCAGCAAGACGGCGAAGGAACGCGCGGTGATCCTGCGCCGCTGGTACGATCTGATGATGGAACACCAGGAGGACCTGGCGACGATCCTGACGGCCGAGCAGGGCAAGCCCATGGCCGAGAGCCGCGGCGAGATTGCCTACGGCGCCTCGTTCATCGAGTGGTTCGGAGAGGAAGCCAAACGAATCTATGGCGAGACGATTCCGGGTCACCAGCCGGACAAGCGGTTGACCGTGATCAAGCAGCCGGTTGGTGTCGCGGCGGCGATCACGCCGTGGAACTTTCCCAACGCGATGATCACGCGGAAGGCAGCCCCGGCCCTTGCGGCGGGCTGTGCGATGATCGTCCGGCCAGCGACGCTGACGCCGCTTTCGGCGCTTGCGATGGGGGTACTCGCGGACCGGGCGGGAATACCGAAGGGCGTCTTCTCGGTCGTACCGTCGAAGTCGTCGTCGGAAATCGGCAAGGAGTTCTGCGAAAACCCTCTTGTCCGGAAGCTGACCTTCACGGGCTCGACCGAGGTCGGGCGCATCCTCCTGCGGCAGGCGGCCGACCAGGTCATGAAGTGTTCGATGGAGCTTGGCGGCAACGCCCCCTTCATCGTGTTCGACGACGCTGATCTCGACGCGGCGGTCGAGGGTGCCATCGCCTGCAAGTTCCGCAACAACGGACAGACCTGTGTCTGTGCGAACCGGATCTACGTGCAGGACGGTGTCTACGACGCCTTCGCCGAGAAGCTGGCGGCGCGCCTCAAGACGATGAAGGTGGGCGACGGGCTTGATGGCGCGGACCTTGGCCCGCTGATCGACGAGGATGCGGTGAAGAAGGTGAAGGAACACATCGCGGATGCCACCTCGAAAGGCGCGCTGGTCTTCTACGGCGGCAATCAGGCCGACCTCGGCCCGCTGTTCTTCGAACCGACCGTGATCACCGGTGTGACGCAGGATATGAGAGTTTCGATAGAGGAGACGTTCGGGCCTCTCGCGCCTCTGTTCCGGTTCAAGGATGAGGACGAAGTGATTTCGATGGCGAACGACACGATCTTCGGGCTCGCCTCGTATTTCTACGCGCGCGATCTCAGCCGGGTCTACAAGGTGGCCGAGGCGCTGGAGTACGGGATCGTCGGCGTGAACACCGGGATCATCTCGACCGAGGTGGCGCCGTTCGGCGGGGTCAAGCAGTCAGGGCTCGGCCGCGAGGGATCGCGCCACGGGATCGAGGAGTTTCTCGAGATGAAATACATCTGCATGTCCGTCTGACGACGGAACTCCCACCGGAAGCTTCTGTTTTCGCAGTGGAGGTTAGGATGAACGACGAAGCCCGGGGACGCGAGGCGCCGTCTCCGCTCGCGATGCCGCGGGCGGGGTGGCGCGACATTCTGATCCGCACCATCCGGCGCACCAATCGCGACCGGATCGACATTCTTGCGGCAAGTGCCGCGTTCTGGGCGCTGCTCGCGCTCTTTCCGGCGATCGCCGCGCTGATCGCCTTGTCGGCCTTCGTGCTCGAGCCAAGCGCCATGCGGGACCAGATCTCGGAACTTGCCGCTCCGTTGCCCGACGAAGCGGCGAGCCTCGTCAACGACCGCGTTGCGCAAGTCGCATCCCAGGACACAGCGGCGGGCACGGGTGCGATCATCGCGATTGTCTTCGCAGTCTGGACGGCCTCGGCCGCGACAAAGACGCTCATGGAAGGGCTTAACACTGCCTATGACGAGAAAGAGAGTCGGAACTTCCTGTCCTTCAACATTGTCGCGGCCCTTCTGACTTTCGGTCTGTTTGTCGGCTTCATCGTCGCGATCACGACGATCGTCGTCGTGCCGGCGACGCTTGCGCTTCAGCCGGGACTCGGCTGGGCCGGCGCGATCGTGGACTGGCTCCGATGGCCGGTGATGGGCGCCTTCGCCCTGGCAGGGCTCTCCACGCTCTATCGATTCGGTCCGTCCCGCACGAATGCACGTTGGCGCTGGATCAGCCTCGGCGCGGTCGTGGCGACGGTGATCTGGATCGTCGCATCGCTCGCCTTCTCTCTATACGTGCGAAACTTTGCCGCCTACAACCAATTTTACGGAACGCTCGGTGGTGTCGCGATCCTGATGATCTGGTTCTGGCTGACCTCCTATATCGTCCTTCTCGGCGCCGAACTGAACGCCGAGGTCGAGCACCAGACACGACGCGATTCCACCGTGGGTCCGGTCAAGCCGATGGGCAGGAGGGGGGCCGTGAAAGCCGACACGCTTGGCCGCACGCCGTGAGTGTTTGGAACCGCATGCACCCGCCATGGTTCAAAGGTCATGACGGACCGGAAGGATACGACGCGCGGCCGTGATGCCGCCGGTCCGCGGAGCATTCCGCGGACGGGGTGGCGAGACATAGGCCACCGCACATGGGCGTCGATCGGAAGCGATCATGTCTCGGTCGTGTCGGCAGGCGTGGCCTTTTTCGGCTTTCTGGCCCTCTTCCCGGCATTGGCGGCCTTTGTTTCGATCGCGGGCCTCGTCATGGACCCCACCCCGATGCAGGAGCAGGTCGCAGAATTCACGTCGGCCTTGCCGTCAGGTGCGGCCGAAATCATCGACAGGCAGGCCCGTCAGGTCGCCGAAAGCGACAGCGCGGCAGGATGGGGCGCCGCGCTGGGATTCCTGGTCGCGCTATGGGGGGCGTCCAAGGGTGTGAAAACACTCATGGAGGGGATGAACATCGCTTACGAGGAGGACGAGAAGCGCGGCTTTCTTGCCCTGAATGCGATGGCGCTGACACTCACGCTGTTCCTGATCGCCGGCCTCGTGTTTGCGGTCTTGGCGGCGGTGGTTGCGCCGGCCGTCGCGTCGGTCTTCGACTTCGTGCCCCGGGTCGACATGCTGCTGACATGGGCACCGTGGCCGATCCTCTTCGTCCTGGCGACCTTGGGATTGTCGGTCCTCTATCGCTACGGCCCGTCGCGGCGACACGCGCGCTGGCGCTGGATCACACCGGGTGCGGTGGCGGCGACACTTCTCTGGCTGCTCGGGTCCGCTGCCTTCTCCATCTACGTAGCGAACTTCGGCAGCTACAACGCGACATATGGTGCGCTTGGCGGGGTGATCGTGTTGCTGACGTGGCTGTGGCTCTCCGCGTTCGCGGTCCTGCTCGGGGCCGAGCTCAATTCGGAGATCGAACATCAGACCCGCCGGGACTCCACGGTCGGAGACGAGGTGCCGATGGGAGAGCGCGGAGCCGTCAAGGCCAACACGCTCGGGCGCACGTCCTGACGCGATTCTTTTTTGAGACATAACCGATACGCGCGCGTCACATGCGGGCGCCACAGGATTTCTCTGGATAACAATCGTTTGGGGGACCGCAATGACGACCCGATTTCTATGCCCGACATCCGTCCTGGCATTTTTGTCGGCACCGCGACGGCGCAGGAGATGAACTTCAACCGTATCGCGAGCTTCCCGACGCCGCTCAACATGGCCGATGGCGAGGACACCGCGCGAGACCTCCGCCGAGATCAAGACGGTGACCGAGGATGGCATGACGCTCCTCTACTCCGACAGTTCGCTGGGTGTGATCGGCACGGTCGACATCACCGATCGGCGACGTTCTGGACAAGGTCGATGGCATCGCGATCATGGGCGACGGAAGAGGCTGAATGTCGACCGATAACGATGATGTCGAGGATCATTCCGGCGAGACGATGTTCTGGTTCTTCAGCCTCGACTGATTTTTTGTGCTAACGAGTTCTCAGGCCTCGCGGGTCGACGACCGACGCGAAGGGCGCGCCCATTGAGGCGCGCCCGCATGCGATCATGGGAAACGCATTACTCGGCCGTTTCGGCCTCGATCGCCTTGCCCTCGACGGCACCGCCATTCGCGATCTCGATCCGGCGTGGTTTCAGCGCTTCGGGCACCTCCCGCGCAAGGTCGATGTGGAGCATCCCGTTCGTGAAGGATGCGCCGGTCACGCGGACGTGCTCTGCAAGTTGGAAGCGGCGCTCGAACGCGCGTGTGGCGATCCCGCGGTGGAGATAGACGCGCCCCTCGTCGTCATCGGCCTTCTTCGCCGCGACAATCAGGGCGTTTTCGCGGACTTCGACGGTAAGATCCTCGTCGGTAAAGCCCGCCGCTGCGATCGAGACGCGCCAGGCATCGTCGCCGAGCTTTTCGATGTTGTAGGGCGGATAGGACGGCGTGGTTCCGGTATCGGTGAGAACCCGGTCCATAAGGTCGGCGATCTGATCAAAGCCGACGGTTGCACGGTAGAGCGGTGCAAGATCGAATGTGCGCATAGGGTCATCCTCCTTTGAGCGACAACATTTTTAGGCCCTCCTCAACGGACGGGCCACGAAATTGCCGGACCCGAATTCGGCGTCCGGCGCGGCTGAAATAAGTCGCCGCTTTCACGGGTTCAAGGGTTGGAGAGCACCGGTCCCATCAAGGCGATGACCTGTCCGATCCGCTGTGATCCCGCGGCGAAGGCCAGTTTTTGCGGACCGTCCTCGGCCCGTGCGGAGAGAACGCCGACGATGGCGAGACCGTCCTCGGTCTTTTGCAGGACCGGCGAGCCGGATTCGCCCGGTCGGACGTCGCAGCCCATCCGGATCATCCGGTCGGACGCTTCGATGACAGGGCATGTTCTTTCCCGTGCCCGTTCGCCACGCCCGCCGCGATAGCTCGCCACGAGAAGGCGCGGCGAGCCCACGGGATCCTTCGTGACGCTTACCGGCGTCGCGGCTTCGGCAGGAACTGACTCCGCAAGCCGAACCAGCGCAAGGTCATAACCGGTCGACCGCTCGAGCCCCTTGGCGAAGACGTAGAGCGGATGCGACACGATCTCTGCGGCCTTCACCTCTATGGGCGATGTCCCTGGATAGGCGCCGGTGCGGAATGCGAGGCGATCGATCTCGCCGGAACTCTCGACGGCGCGAACGCAATGCGCAGCCGTCACGAAGACATCTGGCCCGATCAGGGTTCCCGTGCACATACCCTTCCCGCCACGGAGCACGATGCCCACCGCCGCCGAGGGGTGTGGCATCGGCACCACCGCAACATGCTCGGGCGTCGTCTGCGCCGCGAGCGGCGAGGCGGTCGTCAGGACCCATGCGATGAGCGCGAAGAGCGAACGGCGATACATCATGAGAAGGTCGGCGCTGACCTCTGTCCAGTCAAGCGCCTTCGCCAAGGCCGGCTATTCAATCCGCTGTTCTGGACGGATTCTTGTTCCGAACGGTGTCAATCGCGGCGATCCGCTTTGCGGCGTTTCGGTTTGGTTGTAGACCTGCACGGCGCCTTCAACGCGTGCTCATCGCGTGGGCGGTCTGTTCGGCGAGGCTGACACCGGCCTGTGTCATCGTCAGATAGGTGAAGTCGGCCCCTGCCTCTCGTATCTGTTCCTGATGCGACTCGTGCAGGGCGTGCGACACGATCGGCCCGGAAAAGCCGCGCTGCCGCAACGACCGGGCTGCAATCAGCTTGGCCTCGATATCGTCCATGGCGAGAATCGCCGCCTTTATCTTGCCGAGGTTGCAGCTGCGCCAGAAATTGCTGTCCTCGGCATCGGCGAAGAGCACGTTGCGTCCGGCCTCTCGATGGACCTTGGCCTTGTAGGTATCGGCGTCGAGGCCGAGCGGTTTGTATCCCTGTTCCTCGATATGCTTGTAGGCGGCGCTGCCGGTTCTGCCCATCCCGAAGATCAGTACGTCCGCATCGCCCATGTCCCCGGGCTGCTCGTCGGGGTGGATCGTGTCGCGCTCGTAGTCGCGCAAGGCGTCCTCGAAGCGCTCGTAGAGAGGATGCGCGAAGCGGTTGAGCGGCGCGGAGACCACGAAGGAGATCGATACCGCGATGGCCAGTGGCACAAGGTACTCCGGCAGCACGCCCGCTGCGACGATCAGGCCGAACTCGGAATACGCGGTCAGGCTCAGCGCGGTCAGGAACGCACTGCGCGCCCGAAGCTTGAAGGCGACCATCAGCGCGAAGAAGAGCGCGCCCTTGAGCGCCAGCACGAGGCCCGCAGCCAGAGCGAAGACCGTCGCATCCCAGTCAGGCAGGCCGGTCAGTCCGATCTGGAGAAAGAACCCGACGAGAAAGATCTCCTTGAGCGACCAGAGAGATTCCCCCAGTTCCTGGGCCCGACTATGGGTCGACAGCAGTACTCCCATCACCAGCGCGCCGATCTCTGACGACAGGCCCATCGCCTCGAACCCCATGCCGCCGATCACCAGCGACAGCATCATCCCCATGAGCACCAGCAGTTCGTCATGCCCGGCGAAATCCATCAGCCGGTGCAGCACCGGGCGCAGGAGAGGCACACCGAAGATCAAGAGCGCCCAGATGTTCGGTGTCTGTCCCGACCAGACCGCCAGCACCACGAGCGCGATGATGTCCTGCACGATCAGGATGCCTATGGCGGTGCGACCATGAAAGGCGCCCAGTTCGCGTTTGGTCTCGAGAAGCTTCGCGGCCAGCACGGTCGACGAGAAGGAGAGCGCGATCGCCAGCAGCAGTGCGGTGTTCCAGTCGAGTCCCATGAAAAGCCTGAGTCCCGGCATGAACACCGCCACGGAAATGGTGAAATGCAAGAGTGCACCGCCCACGACCTGGGGTTGCGCGATCTGTTCGAGCTTGAGCTTGAGTCCGACGGTAAAGAGCAGCATCAGCACGCCCAGATGCGCCACATGCCCAAGCGTTTCGCCGGTGTAGTCCGGCAGATCGAGGCCCGGCCCGAAGATGTTGATGGCGAACCCGGCGGCGAGAAAGCCTACAAGCGGCGGCAAGCCGATCTGCCGGACGGCCAGACCGAAAAAGAACGCGAAACTGATGGTGATCACTTCGAACACTGCCCGAACCCCTGTGTCTTCCAGATAATCAACCGAATGTGGCCGGCATGATCCCGGCATGCCGCAGCGAGCCCCCGCCGACAATACCGCATTCTGCATGAAAGTCTGTTCATGTCGCCAGTACCCATGGCAGCGCGATGTTGCCAATACCGAGCGCAGCCTCGCATCGGGGTCTTGCGATCATTGCGCCACTGGGTTGGATTTGTTGTTCCTCAGTTGCTCATTCGCAGAGACGTCCCCAGATGCCCGCCAGGAAAAGAACTTCAGATCACGTCAGTCCCCGATCGGCTCGAGATGCTTTTCCAGCGCCGCGCGCAGGTGGGCGTGCTGCGACGGCAGCTTGAGCGTCTCGCCCAGATGCGCGGTGTCCTCGTCGCGGTCGAAGCCCGGTTCGTTCGTCGCGATCTCGAACAGCACCCCGCCCGGCGTGCGGAAGTAGATCGCCCAGAAATAGTCCCTGTCTATCAACGGCGTCACCTGCCAGCCGGTGTCCATCAGCGCCTCGCGCACTTCGAGTTGCCGCGCCCGGTTCTCGACAGCGAAGGCGATGTGGTGCACCGATCCAGCCCCTTGCTCCGCCGCGTTCACCCCGTGCAGCGTCTCGACGTCGATGGCGTCCGCACCGTTCCCGCCGGGCACGGCGAAGCGGCGAACCGAACCCTGGGCGTCGACCTCCTCATATCCCATGAACCTCAGCAGCTCCGCCGTTGCCCCCTCGTCGCGCAGCCGCAGGGAGGCCGAGTGGAATCCCCGGATCGCGACACCGGCGTCAACGCCGTTCGCAGTCCAGGGCTCGCGATCGTCGTCGGTTTCCACGAGAGCGAAGCCATCCCCATCCGGTCCGGAGAAGAGCAAGCGGCTCTCGCCGAAGCGCGTGTCGCGAGACAGCCCGGCGACGCCGAGGGCAGAAAGCCTCTCCTGCCACGCATCGAGCGATCCTTTCGGGACAGCGAAGGCAGTCGTTCCGACCTCGCCGACACCGCGGCGGCCACGGCGGGCGTTCGGGAACGGGAAGTAGGTCATGACCGACCCCGGCGAGCCGACGGCATCACCATAATACAGGTGATAGACATCGGGCGAATCGAAATTGACCGTCTTCTTGATGCGACGCAGGCCGAGCGTCTTCGTGAAGAACGCGTTGTTCTCTGCAGCGCCCGAGGCGAGCGAGGTAACGTGGTGAAGGCCCTTGATCTGGTTCAGCATCGGATGTCTCCCGGAACAATGTCGTTGTCCGAGATATAGGCCGTGCAGAAAAGCAGATAACTACGCAGGAGTGCGCGGTCTGCGCGCGTCTGCGCACATGAGCTGTGACCGGATCACTCCGGCCAGCCGCCCACCGACTTGACCTC
>CAZPOK010000016.1:0-16429 GCA_964587905.1 uncultured Rhodobacterales bacterium
GGCCACCATCGCCGACACCATCGCGCGTCATCTCAGGGCTGCGATCAACGAGAGACGCCTCCTCACGACCCCGGATCTCCGCACAGGCGACACTCATGCCGACGCGGCCCGCGGCCTCGTCCGCAGCCTGCAGCAGCGCGAGCCCGAAGTGCTGTCCGCCTTGCTGGCAGAGGGAACGCTGGCGCCGCGCAAGATCACGTTGAGGCTCGACGCCGAGGTCCTCGCCAAAGCCCTGGCTCTCCCCGTCGCGGACCTTGCCCCGGACCTCCTGTCATTCGAGGCCCCGATCTCCCTGCGCCGGCGCGGGGTCGAGGCGAGGCTCGTCATCGGCAACGCCGCGCCCTGCTCCGACCCGGTGCTGCTCCGCTCCCTGCTAGATGCCCATCGCTGGGCCGCCGCGCTCCGGTCCGGCGCATCACTCACCACGCTCGCGCACAGTGCGGGCCACCTGCCGCACCACATCCGGACCCGGACCGCGCTCGCGTTCCTGTCCCCGAAGGTCCAGGCCGCGATCCTCGTCGGAAGCCAGCCCCCGGAGCTCTGCCTCGACCGCCTCGTCCGCCAGGTCCTGCCGCTCGACTGGCAGGCGCAGGAACGCCTCTGCGGGATCGCCTGAGCCGGCGTCATGGCGGCCGACAAAATCCCTGCACATTCCCTGCTCCGATGCGGGTGGAAAACCCTCAGGGTCACTTAACATCCTGACTCGGAACAGGTTTGTCCTGCCTCAGAGCGCATGGGCGGGGTAGATTTGAAAAATATTCCCTGCAAATTCCCTGCCAGCAGGGAAATCCAGCCCAAAACAGACCCGCAGGTTGCGGCCTGCAGAGACTGACTCGCGATGCGCGGGGATATGCGTCTCCGAGCGACGTCTCCGTCGTGCACGGAACGCCGCAAGCGGCGGAAATCTCGGGATGAATTCCGGTGGAAAATGCAATGATAACATAGGTTTATGTCGCTGGCGGAGGGGGAGGGATTCGAACCCCCGGAGGCTTGCACCTCAACGGTTTTCAAGACCGCCGCAATCGACCACTCTGCCACCCCTCCGGTTCGGCTGTCGTAACGCCAATCGTGTCAGGGTGGAAGGGGCCTGAGCCGCGTGTCCGCGATGCCTCGCCGATCCCGGACTGGCGGTACTTCACTTGGCGCATCCCAAGCGCTACAGTGTCGTTACCGCGCCAACATAAACGCCGCGCGGGCAGGCCGGGCAAGAACAACAGGCGCCGCAGTGAAAGCGGCGGACAGAGGCAAAAGATGGCAGCACCCAGATCATCGAGGCTGGCGGCGCTCGCGGCGGTTGCATTGCTGCTTGCCGCCTGCGAAGACGGCTCCAATCCCTTCGCGACCCTAATGAGCGGCTCCGGGAACGGGACCGCTCCCGAGGCTCTGGCGGAGACACCCCCCGCAGATGTCGAGACCGTCGAGCGCGACGTCGAAGCGCCCGATGTCTTCGAAGCGACCGAGAAGGGCCTCTGGGATGGCCGTCCGTCCCTCGGCGGCGTCTGGGTCGCCTATCCGGACGTCGCCACGCCGGAGCGCGTGGTGGTTCGCAACACGGTGAACGGTCAGGAGGTCGTGGGCGCGCTTTTCAGGCGCGAACGCGAGATGCCGGGTCCGCGCATCCAGGTGTCCTCCGAAGCCGCCGCCGAACTCGGTATGCTCGCCGGGCAGCCGGCCGATCTCTACGTGGTCGCGCTGAAGCGCGAGCGCGTTCCGGTCGCGCCCGCTCCGTCGGAAGCGATCGCCGGTGGCGAGATCGAATCCGCGCCGCTCGAGTCCGCCGCGACGGCCGCGGCGGCGCTCGAGGCGGTCGGCGCTTCGTCCGATACCCGTCCGGCGCCCCGGCCCGCAGCGGCGACCGCCGCGCCGGCACCGGCCGCCACGTCCGCCCCGGCGCCGGCGCCGCAACCCTCGGCCGCACCGGCCGCGTCCGCCCCTGCGCTTTCGGGCGGAAGCTTCATCCAGATCGGCATCTTCAGCGTCGAGCAGAACGCCCAGAACGCCGCCGAAAGCCTGCGCGTCTCGGGCATCGTGCCGAACGTGCGCGAGCAGACCAGCGGCGACAACACCTACTGGCGCGTCCTCGTCGGCCCGGTGACAAGTGCCGCCGACAGGTCCGCGCTGCTCGAAAAGGTCCGCGATCTCGGATACGCGGACGCATACGTGATCAGCAATTGAGGAGGATGCTCTCCGTGACCGCCTTCGCACGCTACATGGTCGTCGCCGTTTTGGCTGTTGTCCTGACCGCCGCTCAGGCGCTCGCCGCCTTCGAGACACGCGCGTCGGCCGCCTATATCTACGACGTGACCAACGACACGGTACTCTTCGAGAAGAACGCGGACACGCCGCTGCCCCCCGCGTCCATGTCGAAGATCATGACGCTCAACATGCTGTTCGAGGCGCTGCAGGACGGCCGCGTCACGCTCGACACGCAATTCCGCGTCTCCGATCGCGCCCACGCGATGGGCGGCTCGACCATGTTCCTCGACCAGACCGACCGGCCGACTGTCGAGGAGCTCATCAAGGGCATCGTCGTGCAGTCCGGCAACGACGCCTGCGTCGTGGTGGCCGAGGGACTCGCCGGGTCAGAGGATGCCTTCGCGCGGCTGATGAACGAGCGCGCCGCAGCGCTCGGTCTCGAGAGTTCCACGTTCACCAATTCCACCGGTTGGCCCGATGCGAACCACCGGATGAGCATGCGCGACCTCGGCACGGTCGCGGCACGGCTGATCACCGAGTTCCCCGAATACTACGGCTACTTCGCCCTGGAGGAGTGGGAGTTCGACGGGCGTGCGCCGCAAAACCGTTTTAATCGCAACCCGATCCTCGGGCTGGGTATCGGGGCGGACGGTCTCAAGACGGGCCATACCGAGGAAGCGGGATACGGGCTCGTGGGATCGGCGAAACAGGGCAACCGGCGGATCGTCTTCGTCGTCACCGGGCTCGACAGCATGGCCGCCCGCGCCGAGGAGGCCGAGCAGATCATCGGCTGGGCGTTCCGCCAGTTCGTCGAACGGGACGTGGCCGAAGCCGGAACGATCGTCGCCGAGGCTCCGGTCTGGATGGGCGACCACACCCGGGTGCAGCTGGTCGTCCCGGAGAACGTCTCGCTCCTTCTGGCCGCGACGCAGCGCGAGATGGGCGAAGCGCGCATCGAGTATCGCGGCCCGATAGAGGCGCCGTTCGCCGAGGGCGAACAGGTGGCCGAGCTGGTGATTCCGCGCGACGAACTGCCCGAGGCCCGC
The DNA here is from genome assembly GCA_964587905.1 of uncultured Rhodobacterales bacterium. Taxonomy (GTDB): domain Bacteria; phylum Pseudomonadota; class Alphaproteobacteria; order Rhodobacterales; family Rhodobacteraceae; genus DAINOF01. The sequence continues at coordinate 3,243 of CAZPOK010000016.1, forward strand.
ATCCCGCTCGTCTCGGACCGCGACGTCGTGCGCGGCGGCTTCGTGCCGCGCATGCGCGCCGCCGCGCTGACCCTCATCCGCAAGGCCGCGGGAGAAGCCATGGCGCTTCGGTAATGGCCCGAGGCGTCTTCATCACGTTCGAAGGCATCGACGGCTCCGGGAAATCCACGCAGGCCCGCCGGCTCGCAGAGGCTCTGCGCGCCGCGGGTCGCGATGTGGTCCTCACCCGCGAACCCGGCGGCTCTCCCGGCGCAGAGGAGATCCGGCGCCTTCTGGTCGAGGGTGACCCCGACCGCTGGTCCGGCGAGACCGAGATCCTGCTTTTCACCGCCGCGCGCCGCGATCACCTCGAAAAGACGATCCGCCCGGCGCTCGAAGCCGGCCGCACCGTCGTCTCCGACCGGTTCGCCGACTCCACCCGCGTCTACCAGGGCGCGGCACGAGGCGAGTTGCGCGCCTTCGTCGACAGCCTGCACGACATGGCGATCGGCCTCGAGCCCGACCTCACGCTGGTGATCGACATGGATCCCGCGACGGCCCTGTCGCGCGGCCTCGCCCGGAACTCCGGCGAGGACCGGTTCGAGGATCTGGGGGCGGACTTCCAGACGCGGCTCCGCGACGGCTTCCTTGCGCTTGCCGCCGAGCACCCGGACCGCTGCCACCTCGTCGACGGCAACCGGGATCCCGACGCGGTCGCCGGCGACGTCCTCGCCGCCGCAGGCTCCGTTCTCGCATGACCGACCTCGAGACCCGCCCCGAACCCGACCGCGCCGAGGGTGCGCCGCACCCGCGCCACACCCTGCGCCTTCTGGGCCAGGAGACGGCCGAGCAGGGCTTCCTCGACGCCTGGCGGTCCGGCCGTATGCACCACGCATGGCTCATCACCGGACCCAAGGGCGTCGGCAAGGCCACGCTCGCCTGGCGCATCGCCCGCTTCCTGCTGGCGGAACAGCCCGCCGAGGCCGGCCTGTTCGGGGAGGCCCCTGCCCCTCCCACCACTCTCGGTCTGCCAGAGGATCACCCCGTCACCCGGCGCACATCGGCGCTTTCGGAGCCGCGGCTCTGCCTCGTCCGCCGGGGCTGGGACGAGAAGAACAAGCGGCTGCGCGCCGAAATCACGGTCGACGAGTCGCGCAAGCTGAAATCCTTCCTGTCGCTCTCCGCCGCCGATGGCGGGCGGCGGGTCATCCTCGTCGACAGCGTCGACGAGATGAACACCAGCGCCGCGAATGCCCTTCTGAAGATCCTCGAAGAGCCCCCGCCGCGGACGACTCTCCTTCTGGTGAGTCACCAGCCCGCCCGGCTCCTGCCGACGATCCGCTCGCGGTGCCGCGAGCTGCGCTGCGCCTCGCTCGCGCCGGCCCCGCTGGCGGAGGCGCTGGCCGCCACGGGAGCAGACCCCCCCGACGATAGCGAGGCGCTTGCCGAACTCTCCGGTGGATCGCCCGGCGCGGCGCTCGAGCTCGTGACCCTTGACGGGCTCTCGACGTACGCCGCAGTCGCCGATCTGATGTCGCAGATCCCGAACATCGACCGCGCCGGGGCCATCCGCCTCTCCGACGGCGCCCGGCCGAACGATCCGAAGACGATCCTCCTCGTGCGTCTGATCGAAACCTTCCTCGCCCGCCTGTCCACCACCGGCGCGGGCAGGCCGCCCAAGCGAGAGGCCGCCTCCGGCGAGGCCGAGATCCTCGCCCGCCTCGCCCCGTCCCTCGCGGCGGCGCAGGCGTGGGCCGGGCTCCACGACTCCCTCGGCACCCGCGCCCGCCGCGGGCTGGCAGTCAACCTTGACCCCTCCGCGCTCATCCTCGATATGGTGCTGACAATCAACGACACAGCTTCCGCCCTGCATCTGGGCCGGTAACGGAACCCATGAGCGCGCCGAGGATCACCGACAGTCACACCCATCTCGACTTCCCCGACTTCGCGGGCGAGGTCGAGGCGATCATAGCCCGTGCAGCCGAGGCCGGCGTCCACCGCATGGTGACGATCTGCACCAAGCTCCGGCTCGAGCCGCAGGTCCGCACGCTCGCCGAAGCCCACGACCCGGTCTTCTACGCCGCAGGCACCCATCCGATGAGCGCCGCCACCGAACCGCTCGCCACGGTCGAAGAGCTGACCACTCTCGCGGACCATCCCAAGTTCGTCGGCATCGGCGAGACCGGGCTCGACTACCACTACACCGCGGAGTCGAAGGCGATCCAGCAGGAGAGCCTGCGCGTCCATATTGAAGCCGCCCGGCAGACCGGCCTGCCCCTCATCATCCATGCCCGCGACGCCGACGCCGACATGGCCCGCATCCTGGGCGAGGAACATCGCGCAGGTCCCTACTCCTGCGTCATGCACTGCTTCTCGTCCGGCAAGGCCCTCGCCGAGGCTGCGCTCGACCTGGGATTCTATCTCTCGATGTCGGGCATAGCGGCCTTCCCAAAAAGCCAGGACCTCCGCGACATCTTTGTCGCCGCGCCGGTCGACCGCATCCTCGTCGAGACCGACGCGCCCTACCTCGCTCCTCCGCCCCACCGCGGCAAGCGCAACGAACCGGCCTATACCGCCCACACTGCTCGCAAGGGGGCCGAGATCTTCGGGATGGACTATCCCGACTTCGCGGCGCAGACCGAGGCGAACTTCGATCGCCTCTTCCGGAAGGCCGCCGCCTGATGGCCACCCTCACCTTCACGATCCTCGGCTGTGGCTCGTCGGGCGGCGTACCGCGCCTCGGCAACAACTGGGGCGACTGCGACCCGGCCAACCCGAAAAACCACCGCCGCCGCTGCTCGCTTCTCGTCACGCGCCGGACCGACGACGGCGAGACGCGCGTCCTGATCGACACCTCGCCCGACCTGCGCGCCCAGCTTCTCGACGCGGGCATCGGCGCGCTCGACGCCGTCGTCTACACCCATTCCCACGCCGACCACGTCCACGGGATCGACGACCTCCGCCAGATCGTCTTCAACATCCGCCGCCGCCTGCCCGTCTGGGCCGATGGGCCGACACAGGAATCGCTCTACGCCCGCTTCGGCTATGCCTTCGTGCAACCGCCCGGCTCGGCCTATCCGCCGATCCTCGACATGAACACCATCGACGGCGACGTCACGATCGACGGCGCGGGCGGCGCGATCACCCTCACTCCCTTCGAAGTCGAACACGGCACCATCGACGCGCTGGGTTTCCGTATCGGGGGCGTCGTCTACCTGCCCGATGTCCTCGAGATTCCCGGCCCTGCCTGGCAGCATCTCGACGACCTCGACTGCTGGATCGTCGACGCGCTGCGCCGCGCGCCGCACCCGACCCACGCGCACCTCGAGAAGACGCTGGAGTGGATCGCAAGCGTGCAGCCCAAGCGTGCCGTCCTCACGAACATGCATGTCGATCTCGATTACGAGACCGTCGAGGCCGAGACACCGTCCCACATCACGCCCGCCTACGACGGGATGACGCTGACCTTCGACGCCTGACGTGCAGTCGCTGCTCGAGGTCATCCTGCCGGTCTTTCTCGTGATCGGCGCGGGCTATCTCGCCGTCTGGCGCGGCTACTTCTCGGACGCGGGCGTGGATGGCCTGATGAAGTTCACCCAGAACTTCGCGATCCCCTGCCTGCTCTTCGCCGCCATCGCCCGGCTCGACCTCGGCCAGACCTTCAACGCGCCGCTGCTCCTCAGCTTCTACACCGGCGCGTCCGTCGGCTTCCTCGCGGGTCTCTTCGGCGCCCGCCTCCTCTTCGGCCGCCCGTGGGAAGACTCCATCGCGATCGGCTTCGCCTGCCTGTTCTCGAACAGCGTCCTCCTCGGCCTGCCGATCACGGAACGCGCCTACGGGGCGGATTCGCTCGAGGCGAACTTCGCGATCATCGCGCTCCACGCGCCGTTCTGCTACGGCCTCGGGATGACGGTCATGGAGATCGTCCGCAACCGGGGCGGCACCGCGCGCGACACCGCCGCCAAGGTGTTCGGCGCGATGTTCCGCAACGCGCTCGTCATCGCGATCGTCCTGGGGTTCGTCGTCAACCTGACAGGCCTGCCCGTCCCCGGCGTCGTCTCCGACGCGCTCGATCTTCTGATCCGCGCGGCCCTGCCCGCGGCTCTCTTCGGTCTCGGCGGCGTCCTCGTCCGCTACCGGCTCGAAGGCGACCTCCGCGTGATCGCCTGGATCTGCGGGGTGTCGCTCGTGCTCCACCCTGCCGTCGTCTGGACCCTCGGCACCGCAACAGGCCTCTCCACGGACGCGTTCCGGTCCGCCGTCCTCACCGCGGCCATGGCACCGGGGATCAACACCTACATCTTCGCCGCGATGTACGGCGTGGCGATGCGGGTCGCCGCCTCAGCCGTCCTCATCGCCACGGCCTCCTCCATCGTCACGGTCTGGCTCTGGCTGGGGGTCCTGCCTTAGGCTGGGCGTCACGCGCCGACAAACGCGGCGTCGCGGGCTCCATGCGCTACCTCGAGGCCGCCGGCCTCGCGCAATAGCCCTCGCTCAAGGAAAGCTCCGGTGTGGCAAGCGCAGCACCTGTCAGAGCCGTGTTCGACGTCAGGCAGACGGGTGCAGCACTCTCGGCCCGGACGGTCCATCGGAACCTGCGGGCTGACGCACGCCCGCGGAGCAGGGTCTCAACGATCACGAACCAGGCGATCAAGCTGCGCCGAAGCTGTCTCCGCCGTGTCCTCCCACGTGGGAAGAGCGCCGCCCGCGAGGTCCGCGGCCGCCGCCATAGAGCGACGGAGATCGCGGTCGATCAGCACGCACCGCAACGCCTCCGCGAAGGCTTCGGGATCCTCCGGAGGCACCAGCAGTCCCGCGCCGGACGGGACCGTCTGCGGCACCGCGCCGGTTCTGCAGCTGACGGTGGGCAGGCCATGCGCCAGCGCCTCGTCGAAGACGATGCCGTAGCCCTCGTACCGTGTCGCCAGCGCGAAGACCGACGCGGCGCGGTAGAGTGCGGAGAGCCGGTGCGGAGAAACGCGGCCCGCGATGGCGACCCGGTGCCCCAATCGCAGTTTCTCGTGTAGCGCGGCAAGCTCGCCGGCGTGCGGCGCGTCGTAGGCGCTTCCCACGATGATGGCGTGCCAATCGAGATCGGTGATTTCCGCCAGTGCCCGAAGCAGGATGTCGTGTCCCTTTCGCGGATGCTGAATGCCGACCGAGAGGATGAGGGGCGGCTCCACGGGCGCGGACGGGCCGAGCGGGCGGTCGGTGCCCGGGCGGACGATCGTGACGCACTCTCGCGCCACTCCGTAATCGGACTCGAGTATCCCCGCGGTATGCGCGCTCGGCACCAGGACATGGCGTGCAAGAGAGAGGTTATCCCTCTCGGTCCGGTAGAGATGCGCGCGCCGCTCCTCCGAGAGCGCGCTTTCGAATGCCAGAGGATGGTGGATCATCGCGACGATTGGTGCCCCGACCGACGCGAGCCCGCGCGTGTCGATCGAGCCGAACACCAGCCCGTCCAGAATCACCGGCCGGGTCGGCTCGACGCCGCGGAGCTGCGCGATCGCGTCCGCCATGTCCTCGGGCGTCGGATCCGGGAAGGATGCGCCGAGCCGGAGATGGCGGACCTCGCGGCCGCCGGCTCTAAGGCCTTCGAGAAGGCGGCGCTCGTAGATGTAGCCGCCGGTGAGGGTCTCGATGTCTCCCGGTATGGCGAAGGCGGCGGACGGCGGCATGGAGGTCATGCAAGCTGCTCTGGCGCATAGATCTTGAGGACCCGCCGCTCGACATGTCCCACTGCGGCATAGCCCAGCGCCGACAGCACGCTGACGATCACCACCGCGCTCCAGAGCATGTCGTAGTCGGACAGCGAGGCGGACATCGCCATGAGGCTGCCGATGCCGTTCCCGGTCGCCAGCCATTCGACGACTGTGACGGCGAGGACAGATGCCGGCACGCCCATGCGGGCCGCGGCGAAGAAGGCGGGCAGCATCGCCGGGATGCGCACCTGCAAAAGACGGCTCACCGCGCCCGCGCCATAGCTGTCGAAGACGTCGAGGATCTGTCCCGGTGCCTGCCGCAGGCCGTGCAGGCAGGCGACGAGCGTCGGGAAGAACACCATGATCGCGACGAGCACGATCGTCCCCGTGGCGCCGCGGCCGAGGACAAGCACGACGAGCGGCGCCGTCGTCACGATGGGCACGGACCTCAGCGCAAGGGCGGCGGGCATCGCGACGGAGGCGACCGTGGGCAGGAGGGTGAAGAGGATCGCAAGCGCGGCTCCGGCCACAATTCCCGCGAGGTAGCCCGGCAGAAGGAACACCGAGGTTTCGGTGAGGGCCGCGGCGAGTGTGGCGCGGGTCGCGTCCGCGTCGGGCGCGAACAGAAGCGCGTCGAGCACGTCTCCGGGACGTTTGGCAAAGAACGCGTTGAGGTCGAAAAGGGCGAGTCCCGTCCACCAGACCGCAAGGGCTATGGCGACCGCGACCACCACCCCGGAAACACCGCCGCCGGCGCGTCCGGCCGCGCCGCCGGCGGAGGCTGTCAGGATCACCGGCGGCGCGTCGAGAAGGATGCGGCGCGCGAGGAGCCCTATCGCGGAGTAGGCGACGATCGCGACGGCAGTCGCGATCGTCGCGAGCGCCCATGTCATCTCGACGTCGAGGGCGCGCATCGCCCGGATCGTCAGAACACCCATGCCGGCCTCCGCACCCGTGAACTCGCCCACCATCGCGCCCAGGAAGGCCGCCGGTGCGGCGATCTGGAGCCCCGCAAAGAGATAGGGCAACGACGCCATGGTCCGGACATGGACGAGCGTCGCCGCCTCGCCACGACCGTAGCTTCGCACCAGGTCGAACCACGCGGCCGGTGCCGCGCGCAGGCCGACGAGTAGAGGGATAAGCGTCGTGTAGTAGACCGCGAGCGCGGCGAGGGCGATCTGCGGTCCCGCGCCGGGGCCGAAGAAGACCCGCAGGATGGGGCCCGTGGCGACGAGCGGGAGGCAGAACACGAGAAGGGCGAGGCTGGTGATGACGCGCTCGCTGCGTGGCCAGATCAGCGCCACCATCGCGAGAAGGATGGCCGCAAGATTGCCGATCGCGAAGCCCACCGCCGCGTTGCCCAGCGTGATGGCGAGGTTCCGCCCCATCAACGCGCGGTTCTCCACGAGGTAGACCGCGACCTCGCTCGGCGCCGCGAGAACGTAGGCGCCGCTCAAGGCCCGCGCGGCAAGCTCCCACAGACCGACGAGCGCCAGAATGCCGACAAGCGCCACGGCGCTCGACGGCATCCCGCCCTGCCTTGGCGAGAGCGACGCCGCGAGCGTCGTCATTGCGCGGCGAGAGACGGCCGACCCGCGGCCATTCCGCGCGCGAGCGCCTCCGACACCCGGTCCGCGAGAGCCGCGAAGTCAGGCAGCCGCGCGACCCCGGGCTCGCGCGGCCGCGGCAGGTGGACGGAGATGTCGTCGACGACCTCTGCCGGCCGGGGGGAAAGCACGACGATCCGGTCCGACAGCATCACCGCCTCGCTCACCGAATGCGTGACGAGCAGCGCCGTCGTGCCACGCGCCTCCCAGATCCGGGGAAGATCCTGAGCGAGCTGATGCCGTGTCAGTTCGTCCACCGCGCCGAACGGTTCATCGAGAAGCAGAAGCTGCGGCCCGGTGGCGAGCGCCCGCGCGATGGCGGCCCGCTGGCGCATCCCGCCCGAGAGTTCGGCGGGCCGGGTGTCGGCGAAGCCGTCGAGACCGACAAGCGCGACGAGTTGATCGACGGCGCTGCGGTCGACCGGCTGCCGCGCGAGCCGCAGGGCGAGCTCTATGTTGCCCCGAACCGTCCGCCAGGGAAGGAGCGACGGGTCCTGGAACGCGATCGACAGGCCCGCGGACTTCAGCGTCTCCGACGGCGGCGCGCCCGCGATCTCTACCCGGCCCGCCGACGGATCCTCCAGACCCGCGATCAATCTCAGGATCGTCGACTTTCCGCATCCCGAGGGACCGACGAGCGCGGTCGTCTTGCCCGCGTCGAAGACGAGGTCGAAGGGGCGCACCGCCTCCATGCCGCCACCGAAGGTCTTCGAGAGGCCGAAGCACCCGACGGCGGGCGGCGCTGTCATGTCAGGCCCCATGTACTTCTTCGAGGATGGAGCGGTCCCAGAGGTCCGGCGTCACCGTGCGGCCGAGCAGTGCGAGGGTCTCGATGTTGGCCGCGACCGCGTCGTCGGTCCACCAGCCGAAGCCGGCCGCGTCTGTGAGATCCGAGAACATGAGCGGCACCTGCCGCTCGGCCTGAAGCTGCTGCGTGGGCAGGTCGAGGCCGGCGTCGGGGAACCTCTCCACTGTCAGGGCCGCCGCCGCGTCGGTGTCCTCACGGTAGGCATCCCAGCCCCGCACTTCGCCCGCCAGAAGCGCGACCAGTTCCGCGCGGCGGTTGGCGAGACTGTCTTCGGTCGCGATGTACGTCTGGGAGTGCAGGGCATAGCCGTGGTCGGCCATGAGCATGGTCAGACTCTCGACCCCTTGCATCGCCATCGCGACGGGCAGGTCTGTCTCCCAGCACAGGAGGCAGTCGACCTCGCCCGCAAGAAGCGGCTGTGCGGAATACTGCGTCGGGATCACGTCGATCGCGTCGATATCGACCCCGTTGAGCGTGCACAGCGCCTGCAGCACAGGCATGTTGGCGAGCGCCATGCCGATCCGCTGGCCCTCGAGATCGCCGGGCACGTTCACCGGGTTCGCGGGAAGCGAGGCGATGACGAAAGGGTTTTTCTGCATCGCGACGCCGAGGATCTTGAACGGCGCGCCCTGTTCGACCGCCGCCGCCGTGTAGTCGGCGGCGGAAATCCCGACAAGGGCCGCGCCAGAGACGACGGGCGGCTCGACCGGAGCGTTGGGTCCGCCCGGCAGAAGCGACACATCGAGCCCCTCGTCCCGCCACCAGCCGCGTGACTGCGCGATGTAGCTTCCGGCGAACTGGACCGAGTGCAGCCACGAGAGCTGGAGGCTGACCGGCGTCTGGGCGCGTGCGGCGATCGGCACGAGTCCGAGCGAGGCGGCGCCGGCGGCCACGCCTGCAGTCGAAATGAAACGGCGGCGGGTCAATGCGGATCGGATCATGGTTGGACTTCCCTTTGTTGTTCAAAGCCTAAATCGGGCACCCGCGATGGCAACCCGTGAAGGGCGGTCGAAATGCCTCGCTTGCAGTCTATGGCTCGACGCTCCTCAGCTTGCCGCCGAGCAGGACCGGAATCAGGCCGGGGAGCACCGCCACGATGAAGACGAGCCCGAAGGCAACGCTCGTGGCGAAGCCCTCCGCTGCCGTGGCCCCGGCGATCGGGAACAGTGCGGAGGCGGCCCCTTCCCGAAGACCCCATCCGCTTATCGACACCGGAACGAGCATTGCGAAGAGGATCAGCGGCAGGATCGTGACGACCGCGACCAGCGGCAACGCGACCCCCAGAGCCGCCGCGCAAAGCATGAAGGCGAGAAGATTGCAGACGGCGGTCCCGAAGCTCAGCGCCACCTGCCGCGCCAGGACCCCCTTCGACATGATCGCCGCGACGATCGCCTCCCGGAAGCCGCGCACAGCGCGGCCGGTCGCACCGGGAAGCCGCGCGGCAATCCAGAGCACACCGGGGAGTGCGACCGCGCCGACGATGGCGAGCGCGACCGGAATCGTGACCCACCGCGGCCAGTCGAGGCCGCCCGGCGCGATCCATGTAATGGTGAAACCCACGACGAGCAGGAGGAACATCGCAGCCTGCCCCACGAGGCGCTCGAGAACGACGGCCTGGCCCGATTTCACCAGACCGGCCTGCGCCCGGCTGCGGACGGCGCGGCTGGCGTCTCCGATCATTCCGCCGGGCAGCGACTGGTTCACGACCTGGGAAAGGTAGTATTCCCGAACGGCTGTGGGAACGCTGACCAGGATGCCGAGCCGTCCCGCGGTCAACCGCCACCTCAGCGCCGACAGGACCGTTTGAACGGTCAGTGCTGCGACCGCGGCGACGAGCCAGACAGGCTCCGCGCCGGCCAGAAGGCGCAGTGCCTCGCGCCCGTCGGCAGCATGCCAGAGGATCGCGAGAAGCCCTGCCGCGACGCCGAACTGGATCGCCCGCAGGACAGTTGGCCGAAGGTATGCCAGGCGCCGCCTCAACTCGCGTCTTCCTGTTCGCGTCCGGTGGTGAAGGTCCGGATGAAGAGATCACGCATTTCGTCCATCGGCCGCGGCGGCGCACCGGCCCCGGGAACAAGGCCCTCGGTCCATCCCCATCCCGCCGCCCGCTCCACGAGCGCCGGAGGACCGATCAGGTGGACAGGCACGTCGGGGCGATCGTCGAGCGCCACGAAGCCGGCGGCCTGATGGTCGCCGACGACGAGAAGGAGCGGCGGATCGGCGGCGTGGCGCGCGGCGTAGTCGAAGATGGTCTGCAACGCGTAGTCGACAGCGAGACGATATTGGGCCCGGACGCGATCCCGGTCGCGCCAGACCACATCGGGTGGATCACCCGAGACCGCGACCGCGTCGAAGACGGTTCCGTCGCCCAGGGCGTCCCAATCGAGAAGCGTCGGAACGGGCACCCACGGGGCATGCGACGACACCAGCGCCACCTGCGCGAAAAGCGGGCGCGGATCCTCGCTCGACCGCAGCAGCCGGTCGAGCGCCGCCAGCGTGAACTGGTCGGGCATCGTCACCCAGTTGAAAGGTTTGCCCCGATAGCCGAGATCCTCCGAAGCGAGAATCGTCCCGAATCCCATCCGAGCGGATTCCGGCCAATCGAGCGTGATCGCGGGCATCACCGCGGCCGTCCGGAACCCCGACCGCGCGGCAATATGGAAAAGCGTCTCGCGGCCGCTCGCCAGCGCCGCGCCGTATCGGGTCTGATCATCGATCCACAACCCGTTCGCCAACGTCGCATGCGAAAGCCAGCTCTGCCCTCCCCGGGTCGGCGCGACCGCAAAGCCGGATCGCATGGACAGGCCGAGGCGCGCCAGCCGCTCCTCGCTTCGCATGAGCGTCTCGCGATGCAGGTCGGCGTAATAGGGGGTGTCGATGCTGGTCCGGCCGTAGCTTTCCACGAAGATGACGATCACGTCGCGCTCGAGCGCATCGAGCAGGCTGTCCTGCCCCGAGAAGGGATCGGCCTGCGCGGCGGCGCGGAACGTCCGCAGGTCGGCGATCGTCCGCGCCGCCATTTCCACGCGCTCCACGCCCACGCGGGCCGTGAAGGCCGACCCCGGCGGCGAAAACGGTGCAACCCATCGGCCCATCGCGCCGGCGATCTCGGCCGTCGCCACACCGGCCGCCAGGATCGCGGCAACGGCGGAGGCGCGCGCAGTGTTGGGGGGAACCTCGAACCGCGACCAGACCCCGGTCGCCCACCAGAGTGCCGCAGCCAGAAGCGCGACCCCCGCAAGCGCCGCTGCCAGGATGCCGGCGGTGGCGAAGCCTCCCACTGTGCCCGCCAGAAGTCGCACCGACGCTTCGACGAGCGGGAGGTCCGCCACCGGATTGAAGCCGCGGGACAGCGCGGTGAAGGCAGCGAAGTCTGCGGCCTTGAGAACCGCGATTATCACGAGGGTGGCCACCAGAAGCACCCGGAACAGATGTCCGGCGGCACCCGCACCCAGCGCAACGAGGGCGAGAAGGATGACCGGCAGTTCGAGCGGGAAGACCGCGAGAGCGCCCCAGGTCGCGGCGCCGGGATGGTTGGGCTGGACGAGCACGAGATAGAGAACGAGCGCCGCGAGGGCGATGCGCCCCGCGCCGAGGAGCGTCGCCCCGCTCATGACCGATTGCGCCAGAGGTGGACGACGTCGCGTCCGAAGGACAACGCGAGCGCGAGGGACGCCACCGCGACCAGGCCCGCCGCGGCCGGCCCCGGGAGGAGCGGAAGCTGAAGGACGATGAGCGTCGAGAGTTGCAGGACGCAAACGGCCTTGCGCCCGAAGCGGTCAGGCAGGGGGCGCTTCAGCCAGGGAAAGAGCACCGCGGCAAAGACGAAGGCATAACGGGCAAGGCCGAGGACGAGCACTGCCGGACCCACGCGATCGAGAGCGTGGAGCGACAGGACGAGCGCGAAGGCCGAGTCCACCTCGACGTCGAAGCGCGCGCCGAAGTCCGAGGCGCGGCCATTGCGGCGGGCGAGCCAGCCATCCGCCCCGTCGAGCGCGAGCGCGACCGACGCGAGGGTGAAGACGATCCACGCCGACGCGCCTGCGATGGCCAGCGGCGCCACGAGCCCGGCGACGATGACCAGACGTCCGAGCGTCACGACGTTGCACACGCCCAGCGTCTCGTGGGGATAGGTGCGCCGCAGCAGCTCTCCCGCAACGGCTGACCCGACCGCGTACAGCGATGCCGAATAGAGCCAGGCCGCCAGCGGCACGGACGGGAAGATCACGGGAGCGACCGCGATCAGAACGAAGAACCCCGCGACCGCCCAGAGGGTGAAATCCCTGAGCGGCGAGGACGTCCCGTTCAGGGACACCCGTACCCGACGGGCTATACTCGGTTCCGAAAGCGACATCTGGTCAATGATAGCGCGGTGGTGTGCCGGTCAAGGCAAGGTCGGGAGCGCTTGAAGCCGCGCTTCAAGAGACTACAATGGGTTGAAGGGAGGTCCGAAATGAGCGCGTATCTGACCCGGTACCGTACGCCCGCAAGATTGCTGCACTGGGCGACGACACTGCTGGTCTTTCTCATGATCCCCGCAGGCGCAATCATGATACGTGAAGGCATTAGCCGTGATCTCCAGAATACGCTCTTCATCTTTCACAAGAACGTGGGCGTGCTGATCCTGTTCCTCGTGATCGTCCGGCTCGTGTTCCGCCTCTTGAATCCGCCGCCGCCGCTGCCGGCGGAGATGCCGGACGCGCAGAAGAGGATTGCGGGGGCGACTCACTTGGCACTCTACGCCTTCCTGTTCCTGATGCCCATCGCCGGTTACGTCCGCGTCAAGGCGGGCGGCTTTCCCATTGAGACGCTCGACGCCTTGGGTGTGCCCTCGCTTGTCCCTCGCTCCGACGCGCTCGCCGAAGTGGCGAAATCCGTCCATTACGCCGGAAGCCTCGCGATAACGGCGGTCGTGCTCCTGCACGTCGGCGCCGCGCTTTACCACGGCATCGTGCGCAAGGACGGCGTTTTCTCTCGCATGTGGCCGCCGGCAGGCCGGGGTGAGGAACCTATCGTGGTGCAGGGCCGGGAAAACCGGGACAGCTGAGGGCGCTGCGGGCGGCACAGGCCTGCCATCGCGCGGCTATC
>CAZPOK010000016.1:16529-27751 GCA_964587905.1 uncultured Rhodobacterales bacterium
TCGACATGCATCTGGACCGCCTGGTCACCATTCTGGAACTCGTCGCCGTGGCCGGGCGGCCCGTTTCGACCACCGACATCCAGAAGGCGACAGGGCTGCCCAAGCCGACCTGCTACAGGCTCATCAAGACGCTTCAGGATCAAGGTCTCGTCGAAGCACCCGCGGGGGACGGTCGCGTCATCATCGGTGAGCGGCTGATCCGGATCGCCCTTCTCGGAAAATCCGACGTTGATGTCCGAAAGGCTTCGGCGCCACTGCTCAAGGCCGCAGCGGTCCAGTTCAGGGAGACCGTCTTTCTGGCCCGTTTTCGAAGCAAGGAGGTCGAGATCATCCATGTCGAAACGCCCGACGATCCCGGCCGCTCCTTCGTTCATCCCGGGCTCGGGGTGCGCCCGATGCACGCCTGTTCCTGTTCCAAGGCGATCGCGGCTTTCACCGAGCCGGAATTCCGGAACTCGATCATTGCCGGCAGTCTCAAGGCATATACCGAAAAGACAAAGACCACCGACGCGGAGTTGCGCGCGGATTTCGCGCGCATCGTCGAGCGTGGCTTCGCAGACTGCGATCAGGAGATCGACGTCGGGATCGCCAGTGTCGCGGCGCCGATTTCAATCGGTAATATCGGCGCGACCTTCAGTGTAGGGGCAGTGGGGCCGATCCGGCGCTTCGGAGAAGCGTACCGTTCGGAAATCGGACTCCAACTCATCGATCTGGCCGACCGCATCAGCGGGGCCATTCAACTCTGCAACGTGGCCGAGGTTTGAGGAGGCCGATGCCACAGCGCCGAGAAAGCAGGGAAAGAAACCACGATGGCCCATGACGGGCCTGAACATTCCAGGGAGGAAAGAACATGACCTTGAGACCAGACCCGACGTTTCACGCCACCGCGCAGCTTGCCATGCAGGCCCCGGTGGAGAACTACGGGTTCACCGTGATGCTGAGCCCCGACGGCTCGCAACCCGACGGGATCGCGGTGATCGACCTCGATCCGTCATCCGACAGCTACGGCAGCATCGTCCATACCCTCATGATGCCCTACACCGGCGACGAGTTTCATCACTTCGGCTGGAACGCCTGTTCCTCCTCCCTGTCACCGCTGTCGGGTCACGCCTTCCTCGAGCGGCGCTATCTGATCGTGCCGGGCATCCGGTCGTCGCGCATCTACATCATCGACGTGAAAGAGCCGCTGGAGGCCAAGATCCACAAGATCATCGAGCCCGAGGAAGTATTCGCCAAGACCGGCTACTCGCGGCCCCACACCATCCATTGCGGGCCGGAGGGGATCTATGTCTCGACCCTGGGAGGCGGCGGCGAGGACGGAACGGACGGGCCTCCCGGCATCTTCATCATGGATTGCGAGACCTTCGAGATCATCGGCCAGTACGAGATGGACCGCGGCCCGCAGGACAAGCACTACGATTTCTGGTGGAACCTGCCGCAGGACTACATGGTCAGCTCCGAATGGGGGCTGCCGCCGCAATTCGAGAACGGCATCGTGGCAGAGGACTTGTTGTCCAACAAATACGGTCACGCGATCCACTTCTGGGATCTGCGCAAGCGCAAGAACATCCAGACGATCGACCTCGGCGAGAACCATCAGATGGCGCTGGAGATCCGGCCCGCACATGATCCCAAAAAATCCTACGGCTTCTGCGGGGTCGTGGTGGATACCACCAATCTGCAAGGCGCTATCTTCACATGGTGGCGGGGCGAGGACGGCACCTGGCAGGCCAAGAAAACGATCACCATCGATCCGCGCCCGGAAAAGGCCGAGAACCTGCCGCCGCTCCTGCAGGGTTTCGAGGCGGTGCCGCCGCTGGTGACAGACATCGACCTCAGCCTCGACGACCGGTACCTATACGTTGCGTGCTGGGGCATGGGCGAGATGCACCAATACGATGTCTCGGATCCGATGAATCCCAAGCTGACCGGGAAGGTGGAACTCGGCGGCATCGCGCGCGGCACCAGGCACCCGCGTGGCGATTTCGCCTTCGGTCCGCAGATGGTCGAGATCAGCCGCGACGGCAAACGGGTCTACTGGACCAACTCGCTCTATTCCACATGGGACGATCAGTTCTATCCCGGGCAGGAAGGCGGCCAGATGGTCATGGCCCATGTCGGCGAGAACGGCGGGCTGACGCTCGCCCCCGAGTTCTACGTCGATTTCCCCAAGGGCCACCGTGCCCACCAGATCCGGCTCGAAGGCGGTGACTGCTCGACCGACAGCTTCTGCTACCCGAACGTCTGAATGGAACTCGATTCAACCACGATGGCGGCCCTCTGGGGGGCCGTCGTCCTTTCGGGCTTCTATCACGGGATCAATCCGGGCATGGGCTGGCCGCTGGCGGTCTCCGCCGGCCTGATGGAAGGCCGGCACAGGGCCATGGCCGGCGCCATCGGCGCGCTGGCGTTCGGGCATCTGCTGGCCATGCTGGCGATCCTCCTGCCCTTCTCGATGATGACCGTTCTGGTGGACTGGGAAACGGAGATCCGCGTCGCTGCCGGCGCGCTGGTGATCGCCGTGGGGATCTATCTGCTGGTCAATCGCAGGCACCCTCGCTTCCTGTCGCGCATTCCCCCCACAAAGCTGGTGCTGTGGTCGTTCCTTGCTGCGATGGCGCATGGAGCCGGATTAATGCTGGTGCCGATCTACCTCGGCATTTGCGGGATCGATCCGGCGGCAGACACCGGTCACGACGCCGCGCGGGAACTGATGGGGCAGAACATCGCCTCAGCCTTCATCGTGGCCCTGGCGCATACGGTCGCCATGACCGTTGCCGGAGGCGTGATCGCAGCGGCGATATATTTCTACTTTGGGCTGAAGTTCCTCTCGCGGACATGGTTCAACCTTGACGTGGTCTGGGCATTGAGCCTCGTCCTCGTGGGCGGGGCGGGAGTTTATCTTGCGCTTCATGGCCACTGACTCGGTCCCGAAGAACCGCAGGCCCTGCAGGCTTCGCTGAAGCGAGGCAGCCCCTCGGCCACATCCACGGACGTCTCGCTTGCCATCAGCTACGCATCTTCCACCTTCAGCGTCTTCATGAAGCTCTCGGCCTGCGGGTTCTCGTAGGGATTGCCGCGGCGGCTCATGAACCCGACAAACGCATGCTCGTTGAGCAGGCCTAGGTGCAATAGGTCTTTCTTTTTCATCAGTCGCCGCACCTTCTCGCATTCACGACGAACCCGCGGTGGCGGAGCCCGGCGTCGACGCGGCGATAGCCTTCGAGGCGGGCACTCTGGTGCGGGTTTGGTCACCCTTCCAGATCCTTGGCTGGACTCTGGCGATTTCAGCCTGAGCCCGGACCCGGTGGACATCCTTCCCAGACCTTGCAACTCCACCGGTCCGAAAGATGTCCGCCTTACCCGCCTGCCCGAGGATCGTCGCCTACGGAAGAGGTGCGGCGGGCCGCGGGTCTCAGGCGGTGTGCAGCGACATCCACCGCCCGATCAGGTCGCGCTGGAGCCTCCGCGAGCGGCCGGCCCAGCCGCGCGCGCCCTCTGGACGCTCCCGCTGCTCCGGCGGGATCGCGTCGCGCCGCGCCACGTCGGCTGTCAGGATCGCGAAGGCGAGGGTCCGTCCCCCCGCCGGGATGTATCCTGCGAGCGCGCTCACGAAATTCAGCGTCCCGGTCTTCGCGCGAACCGTCTTGCCGTCGTCGGTGACGCGCACCTCTTCGAGGAGCGGCTCGAGCCGCCGGGTGCCCGCGAGCATGCGCACGAGATCGCGTGCGGTGATGGCGTTCCCGTAGCCGAGCCCGGAATGGTCGATCAGCGCGGGGCGATGGAGCCCGTAGCGCGCCGCGAGCCAGCCGTTCATCCGCGCCGCCGACGCCGCGAGATCAGCGGGTGACGGCCCCAGCGCCGCGCTCGCCGTCAGTCCCACGACCTCGGCCGTGAGATTTGTCGAGTAGTCGAGCATGTCGCGAAGCATCGTCTCGAGCGGCGCGCTCCGCCATTCGGCAAGCACGGTGCCGCCGGCGCCCGATCCCGCACCGCCGTCCCGCAGCACGATCCCGTGTGATCGCGCGAGCGTGCGGAACACTTCGCCCGCATAGGAGGTCGGTCGCCGCACCGGCAGCCACCGGGCCCCCTCGCGCCCCAGTGCGCGGCGCGCCACGGTCCAGCGGTCGATTCCGTCGCGATCCTCGTAGGTGAAGACAGGTGCCCTGCGGTCCACCACCTCCATCCGCGCCGTCCGCACGCCGGGCCGGAAGCGCAGCGCCCGCGCTTCCATCGTGATGTCGTAGCCCGAGGAAGCCTGCTTCCATTCGAAGTGGACGCGGTTGTAGTTCAGGTTGAGCGCCCCGATCGTGGGATTGTAGCCGACGTGATCGGGCTGGTCGGGATCGATCCACGGCACCTCCGGCAGCGCGGCGGCATCGACGCGGAACGACCCCGCGACCTCCCGCACGCCGGTGGCCTTGAGATCCGCCGCAAGCTGGCCCAGGGCGTCCGTATCGAGCGTCGGGTCGCCGCTGCCCTGCAGGACGAGGTCGCCGTCGATCCGCCCGTTCACAAGCGGCCCGGTCGCGACGAGGCGGGTGGCGAAGCGGTGCTCGCCCCCCAGCGTCTCGAGCGCGAAGAGCGCCGTCGGCGCCTTGTTCACGCTCGCCGGCGGCATCGGGTAGATCGGGCTGAGCGCCTCGAGAACCTCGCCGGTCTCCGCATCCGCCACCGCGAAGGTGACCTTGCCGCCAAGCCGCGCCGCCTCGATCAGCGCCCGCGCCGCAGCCGGCTCCCGCGACGGGCGCGGGGGTGGGCGCAGCGACGTCGCCGGCGCCCCGGCAAAGGCCGCTGAGGCGCCGCCCGCCATCAGTCCCGAAAGTACGACCCGCCGCGTGATCCTGCCCGTCATGGCGCGGAGTAAACCCGAGCCCCTCGCAGGGGACAAGCCCGCATCCTGCCGTTGACCCCGATGTGACCGGGCCCTAATGCTCCCGCGACACATGCTCCGCGCCGCGCTTCTCATGATCCTCGCCATGTCCCTGATCCCGCTCGGGGATTCGGCGGGCAAGCTGCTGACCACCAGGCACGGCGCATCGCCCGTCTTCGTCGCCTGGAGCCGGTTCGCGATCGGCGCGCTGCTTCTCGTGCCGTTTCTCGAGCGGCGCCACTACGACGCCCGTGCCCTTGTAGATGGCCGCGCCGTGTTCCGCGGCCTCCTCATCGTCGGTGGCATCGTGTCGATTCTCACCGCGCTCCGGACCGAGCCGCTTCCGAACGTCTTCGGCGCCTTCTTCGCGGGTCCGATCCTGTCCTTCGTCCTTTCGGCCCTGCTTCTTCGGGAACCGGTCCGCGCCGTACAGGTCGCGCTCCTCGCCCTTGGATTCCTCGGTGTCCTCCTCGTGGTGAAACCCGGCTTCGGCATGACGGCCGGCCTCGGCTTCGCCGTGCTCGCCGGGGCGTTCTACGGCAGCTATCTCACCACCTCGCGCTGGCTCGCCGACGCCTGGCCGCCGCGAACCCTGCTGCTGTCGCAACTCGTCACCGGCACGGTGGTGCTCGCACCGTTCGGCCTCGCGGCGCTGCCCGCGCCTTCGCAAGGCGTCGCAGCCCTCGTGCTGCTCAGTGCGGGCGCCTCGATGGCGGGGAACCTCCTCCTGATTCTCGCCTACAAGATCGCCCCCGCCTCCCGCCTCGCGCCCTTCGTCTATTTTCAGCTCGTCGCCGCCACCGTCTACGGCATCGCCATCTTCGGGGACGTCCCCGACCCGGTCTCCTGGGCGGGCCTCACGCTCCTCGTCATTTCAGGATTCGCCTCGCTCCTGCTCTGACGCTAGCCGCGCACGGCGCTTCCATCTGTCCGGAAATATCCCGGGGGAGCCGACCGCAGGGAGGCGGGGGCAGAGCCCCTACCTGCTCCAGTCGCCGCGCGCGCGGATATCCGAAGACGAGATGTCCACCATCGGGACATTGACGAAACACCACGCCGGCGGGTCGGCGACGCAGAGCCTCGCCGCCTCGCGCCCTCTGAGTCGAAAGCGCTCGTACGCCGCCGCCGCGGGCGAGATCCGCGCCGAGATGGTCTGTCCGGGCCGCGCCAGCACTCCCACGGGCACATGGTCCATGATCCAGCGCCAGCGCTGCCAGCGATGAAAGGTCGAGAGGTTGTCGGCCCCCATGAGCCAGACGAACCGCACACCGGGGTAGAGCGCGATCAGCCGCTCGAGCGTCTGCGCGGTGAACCGGGTTCCCAGTCCCGCCTCGATGTCGGTGACCTCCACCCGCGGATGGCGCATCACCCGCCGCGCCTCGCCGAGGCGGCGGTCGAGCGGCGCGGGTCCTTCGGCCTTCAGCGGATTGCCCGGTGACACTAGCCACCAGACCCGGTCGAGCCTGAACCGCTTCAGGGCCTCGCGGGTGATGTGGGCATGGCCGGCGTGCGGCGGATCGAAGGAGCCGCCCAGAAGCCCGATGCACATCCCGGGCCGCGCCTGCGGATAATCCGCCGCCATCGGCGTCCTCCCCTTGTCGTCAACGGGGTGTGGGCCAGCGGACCGGCTCTTGTCAATCGCGCGACGCCCGCACTGGCGCGCGCGGGCCGGCTCGCCTATGGTCGTGCGCAGGGCAAGAACGGGCAGATCGAGGCGATGGAGCGCTACACCGTCCTGTCGACCATGAAGAACGAGGGACCATTCCTCCTCGAGTGGATCGCGCATTACCGGGCGCTGGGCTTCGACGACATCGTTGTGTGCACGAACGACTGCGAGGACGGCACCGACCGGATGCTGCGCCGGCTCCAGAGGATGGGACTCGCGCGGCACCATCCGACGAAGATCCGCAAGGGCGGCATCCACCGCAGTGCCCTGCGCCAGGGCGCGCGCTACGACGAGGTCACAGGGGCCGACTGGGTCTTCATCTGCGACGTCGACGAGTTCCTCAACGTCCATGCCGGCGACGGTTCGGTGCGCGCGCTCGCCGAGGCAAGCGGCCGACCTGACGTGATCTCGGTTCCGTGGCGGATCTTCGGTTCGGGCGGCGTCTCGGCGTTCGAGGACCGGCCGGTGACCGCGCAGTTCACCCGCGCCGAGCCGGCTTTCGATCCCGAGACGCATCCGGACACCGGGAAGTTCGTCAAGTCGCTCTTCCGACCGTCCGACGGGATAGCCAGGGTCGGCCTCCACGTGCCGATCTTCGACACCGCCGCGGAGGCGGTGATCAGCTGGGTGCTGCCCGGCGGCACGCCCTACAGGGTGAATGGCGAGACGACCGGGGCGGCGCCCGTCTTCGACGTGGCGCAGGTCAACCACTACGCGCTCCGCTCCGCCGAAAGCTACCTCGTCAAGCGCGACCGGGGGCGCGCGAACCACAGCCACCACGTGCTCGGCGTCGAGTATTGGGACAAGTTCGACCGGAACGAGGTCGAGGACACGTCGATCCGGCGCTACGACGCCCGCGTGGCGGAGATCCTCACCGAACTCAGGGCGGACCCCCGCCTCGCCCGGCTCCACCGGCTGGCGGTAGCGTGGCACAGGACGAGGACGCAGGCGATGCGGGCCGACCCGCGGACGGCCGACCTCGTCCGCCACATCTGCGCCGAGACCGCCTAGGGCCGTCCGCGAAACCCGGCATGCCCGCCCATCAACTCCCGGACGGTCCGCATTGCCCCGCGCCCTCTGCGTCGTTAGATACGGCGTGATCTTCATTCCCAGAGCAGCGGACACTCCTCATGGCCAGCTACCAGTACGTCTATCACATGGACGGTCTCTCCAAGACCTACCCCGGCGGCAAGAAGACCTTCGAGAACATCCGTCTGAACTTCCTCCCCGGCGTGAAGATCGGCGTCGTCGGCCCGAACGGCGCGGGCAAGTCGACGCTCCTGCGGATCATGGCCGGCATCGACACCGACTTCTCGGGAGAGGCATGGGCGGCCGAGGGCGCGCGCGTGGGCTACCTGCCGCAGGAGCCCGAGCTCGACCCCGCGCTCGACGTGCGCGGCAACGTCATGGAAGGGGTCGCCGGAAAGCGCGCCATCCTCGAGCGCTACAACGACCTCGCCATGAACTATTCCGACGAGACCGCCGAGGAAATGGCCGCGCTCCAGGACGAGATCGACAGTCAGAACCTGTGGGACCTCGACAGCCAGATCGACGTCGCGATGGAGGCGCTGCGGTGCCCGCCCGACGACGCCTCCGTCGACACGCTCTCGGGCGGCGAGAAGCGCCGCGTGGCGCTCTGCAAGCTCCTGCTCGAAGCGCCCGACATGCTGCTTCTGGACGAGCCCACGAACCACCTCGACGCCGAAACCATCGCCTGGCTCCAGCAGCACCTCATCGACTACAAGGGCACGATCCTGATCGTCACCCACGACCGCTATTTCCTCGACGACATCACCGGCTGGATCCTCGAGTTGGACCGCGGCCGGGGCATTCCCTACGAGGGCAACTATTCCGCCTGGCTCGAACAGAAGGCCAAGCGGCTGATGCAGGAGGCGCGCGAGGACAAGGCGCGGCAGAAGACGCTGGAGCGCGAGTTGGACTGGATCCGGCAGGGCGCGAAGGCGCGGCATGCCAAGCAGAAGGCCCGGATCAACGCCTACAACGACCTCGCACAGCAGTCCGAACGCGAGAAGCTCTCGCGCGCCCAGATCATCATCCCGAACGGCCCGCGGCTCGGCCAGAAGGTGATCGAGGTCGAGGGTCTCCGCAAGGCCATGGGCGACAAGCTCCTGATCGAGGATCTGTCCTTCTCGCTGCCGCCGGGCGGCATCGTCGGCGTCATCGGCCCGAACGGGGCCGGCAAGACCACGCTCTTCCGGATGCTCACCGGGCAGGAGACACCCGACGCGGGCGAGGTCAGCTACGGCGACACGGTGAAACTGGCCTATGTCGACCAGTCGCGCGACGCGCTCGACGCGGGCAAGACCGTCTGGGAAGAGATCTCGGGCGGGGCCGAACTCATCCCGCTGGGCGACGCCGAGGTGAACTCCCGCGCCTATTGCGGGTCGTTCAACTTCAAGGGCGGCGACCAGCAGAAGAAGGTCGGGCTGCTGTCAGGGGGCGAGCGGAACCGCGTCCACATGGCCAAGCTCCTGAAATCGGGCGGCAACGTGCTCCTGCTCGACGAACCGACGAACGACCTCGACGTGGAGACGCTCCGGGCGCTCGAGGATGCGCTTGTCGATTTCGCGGGCTGCGCCGTGGTGATCTCGCACGACCGCTTCTTCCTCGACCGGATCTGCACCCACATCCTCGCCTTCGAGGGCGAGGCGCATGTGGAGTGGTTCGAGGGCAACTTCGAGGACTACGAGGAAGACAAGAAGCGCCGGCTGGGGCCGGATGCCGTCGAACCCAAGCGCCTGAAGTACAAGAAGTTCACGAGGTGAGCCGGGTGAGCTTCCTGGATTTCCGCTTGAGTTCGACACGTGCGCGAGAGCGTTTTGGCGCAGCCAAAATGCGTGCGGCACCCGGTTGAGGTGATATGCTGGCACCGAAAAGAGGCGGACAAACTCACAAGAAGAACGCGAGGTGGAGCCAGTGAAGCGAAAGCGAAACCCAGACAAGAGTGGCCCAGATTTCGTCCGATTCTTCCAACCTGTCTTGGAAGCCCTAAGAGCGAATGATGCAGCGTTCCCTAAAGGTCGATAGTGCTTTCTTCAAGCAGTATGAGTAAGTTCGGGTGAAGAGCGCCGGCCTTCGCCGCCTTCTGCTGGCGGGGAAAACTCATCCGCCCCATCAGCGTCCGACACATCCACGCCCGAGAGGCCCGCCGTTGTTAAGAAAGTGCCCCACCTGAAGACTGACGCCGAGGCCGAAGCCTTCCTCGACCACGATCTCTCCACCCTCGAATTCACATAGTTCAAGGCGATCAACTGGGAGGCCCGTCCCAAGACCGCCCGCGTCAACATGCGGCTTCCCGAGGGGCTGATAGAGGCCGTGAAGGCCAAGGCGCGGCGCGAGGGCATCCCCTACCAGCGTCTCATCCGCGAGGCGATCGAACGGGAGATCGCGCGGGGTGAACACCCGCCATCACATCCCCGTCACCCCCCTATCGTCCCTCCACCGCCCGGCGCACAGTCGGCCCAGCAACCCCGGAGCCGCCCATGCCCCAAGCCGCCGCCGCCGTTCTCGCCCTCGCCGTCACTGTCGCCGCTGCGTGGCTCGGCC
This sequence comes from uncultured Rhodobacterales bacterium, assembly GCA_964587905.1. Taxonomy (GTDB): domain Bacteria; phylum Pseudomonadota; class Alphaproteobacteria; order Rhodobacterales; family Rhodobacteraceae; genus DAINOF01. The sequence continues at coordinate 26,636 of CAZPOK010000016.1, forward strand.
TCACCGGCGCGCTCGGGGCGCATCCGTTCTGGGACGTGCAGGTCGCGCTGATCGGCGCGCCGCTGGGGGTCGTCGCGGCCGCCCTCGGGCTGCGCGTGACGCGGCGTCCGCCCGGCGTGGCGCTTGTCCTCGGGGGCGCGCTCGCCGTCGCGGCCGTTCTCGCGGCGTGGTGGGGAAAGACCGCCTTCGTCGCCTCCTATGCCGAGGACCGGCTGGCGGGACTGTTCTGGTACTACGGCTGGATCGCGGCCTGCACGGGCGTCGCCGCCGTCATCTACAGCGCCGCGCGCCTCTTCCTCCCGCCCGCCCGCGCCACTCGCTGATATCCTCACGCGAGTTCGCTGCAACAATCCGCCCCGCCCGGTGCTCTCCTGCCGAGGCCCTCGCCCCGGACATCCGGCTCAGCCGGGCGCTTCTGGATCTCGACCATTCATCGAGGACGTGGTCGGCGTGGAGATGACCGAGGCCGGCGACGCCGTGCGTCTCTATGTCGACGACCGCCCGCGACCGCGCAGGGACGCTCCCGCGGCATGGCGCCTCAGAGCAGTCCGACGACGAACAGCAGGATCAGCGTCCCGGCGATCGACACCAGGATCGATCCGAGACAGCCGAGGCGGCTGGAGAAGAAGGCGAACATCGGGCCGGCTCCGGCGCTGGGTCCGGAGACAGCGCTCTGCGCCCGCACGCGGTTCCACGGGGCGCGGAACTCGTTGACGCCATCTCAGGCGACATCAGCGGCTTCACACCGAATCCGGGTTCGAACGCCGCGGCCATTCGACGAATCCTCTTGCTATTTTCCCCGCTCCACCCCAAATAGGGAGCGCTACGTTATTCTACTTCGACACGACTGTTCTCCGTCACCGGCTACAGTTTCTCGATTTCGAACTGACCGGCCGGGCTGCCGCATTCCGCGGGCAGCGACATGACTAGGAGATCTCACGATGGCAACTGGCACCGTGAAATGGTTCAATGCAACTAAAGGTTTCGGCTTCATCGAGCCCGAAGGCGGCAAGAAGGACGTGTTCGTCCACATCACCGCTCTCGAGCGCTCGGGCATCCGGTCGCTCGACGATGGTCAGAAGGTCACCTTCGACATCGAAGCCGGCCGTGACGGCC
>CAZPOK010000017.1:0-25655 GCA_964587905.1 uncultured Rhodobacterales bacterium
AGACCCGCCCGCAGGAGACCGCCGTTGCCCTCGACCACTCCGATTCCGCCGGTGACGTTGTGGAGCAGCTTGTTGCCGGCTCCGAAGGCGTCGGGCGCCACCGAGGAGCCGAAGTACTGGAGCGAAATCCAGCTTGCCACCACGACGGGCGCCGTCAGGATCAGCTCCAGCGTCGAGAAGCCATCATCCGCCCGCCAGTCGTAGCTGTGCAGGAAGGCCCGGCCACCTAGGTCGCGCCCGGCGGTCCGGTGACGCGGCGCGGCGATGAACGCGCTGCATCCGGCAAGACCCCATTCGGGACGGAGTTCGGACCAGTCGGCGCCACGGGCCGGCAGGCTCTCGGCGTCGGCAGCGCGCGGCAGCGTCAGCGCGCGCTCCGCCCGGGCGAGAGCGGCGGCGGAAGAGAGGGCCGCCTTCAGGCGATCGAGATCCTCGCGATGCCCCGTCTCCTCGTGATCGGCGAACAGATCGACGCGATCCGATACCGTATCGTGAAGACCCGCGACGAACAGCGTCTCGGCGGGGATCTCGATCCCTTCCCCTGCGGCCAAGGTCTCCCGCACCTCCGGATCGTTCAGGAGCGAGGCCAGAAGGCGTGCGTTGACGTCGCCCGCATGGCCGCCGCAGGCGCCGCACTGCAGCGCACTCCCATGCGGCGCGTTCGTGACGGTCGATCCGTGGCCGGCGATCAGGACGAGCCGGGCGAAGCCCTCGGTAAGCGACATGGCCCGGAGGATCTGCGCGGCCGCCCCTGTCCGCGTTTCCAGCGGAAGATCGAGGCGCGGCGGCGCTTCGGGAGGGGCGTTCTTCGGCCCCAGAACCGCGTCCTTGACGAGCTTCACGGCATAGAGCGGACCGGCCGCCTCGACGAAGGCGAAGGAGGATACCGTCGCCAGCTTGAACCGGCCCCAGGCCCGGAAGGTGCGCCGCTGAACACGGGCGGCGAAGTCCTCCGAGGGTGCGGATCCGGCCGCGCTTTCGACTGCCGGCTGCAGCAGGACCGGCGCGCGTGCTTCGACGGTATCGGACGCCGCCGCGCGATGCGCCGCGGCCAACCCGAAGAATCCGGCGAATCCGATCGTCTCCACCCCGTCGTCTGCCGTCTCCAGCGCGCGACGCAGGATCTCAGACCGGACGTCGATGCAGAAGGCGGCCTGGATCGCAGGTCCTTCAGCCTTCGGTCGGGCTTCCAACGGAGCTTCCACCTGCGCCCGCAGTCGACGCTCCGCCGAGCGGTCCGCGGCTTCCTGCAAGGCGGCGTCGATCTTCTGATCGTCCGTCGGAACGAGCGGTTGGCTCCAGCCGCGAAGCGTCTCGGCCCACTTCGGAGCGATGCTGTCCTCGTAGTGCTTCAAAAGCGCAGCGTCCCATGCGGCACGGGCGACGAGGAGACCGAAGAGAGTGTCGTCGCTCCCTCCGTCGCGTTCGGCGAGCCAGACCCGGCTCCGGACGAACTGCGACCATCCGCCGAGCGAGACGAGCAGGCGGTGCAGGTACAGCGTCGCGGCGTCCGGAGTCAGACCGAGCGTGCCGCACACGGTGACGAACGCGGCCTTCGGGTCGTCCGGCAGACGCGCGGCCAGATCGTTGAACCCGGCGATGCCTGCGATGCCCGGGCTGAGATCGCGCGTGGCAAAGCTCCTCCACGACCGGAACACCGGTAGCTTCGGCGCCGGCCAGAGTGCCTGACCCTCGTCGAAGTGCCCGGCGGCCCAGAGGCCGATGCGTTCCGCGACGAGGCCGGGCCAGTCCTGCCCGCTCTCCTTCTGCGCGAGGTCGGCGACGGTGCAGAGCGGTGCGACATCCGGGGCGGGCTGGTTCGCCGCCTCCCGAAGCGCCGTCGGCGAGATGCCAGCCTCGGCTGCGGCCACCTTCAGGTCTTCTTCGTCGATCCGGCCGTCGACGATCATCCGGGCGACCTCGGCGCGGTCGCCCGTTGTCTTGATCCCGCCCACCCTGCCAAGGCGTGCCGCGGCGGCCACCCGCGACTCGGACGCCTGTCCGAGGAAGGGATTGACGGCGACCGTCGCGGCGAGCGGGAACGCTGGCGGGATTCGCGCCATCGCGGACTCGGCCGCCGCGAAGATCTCGAGCGTCTCGCCGGAGTACTGAGGCATCAGCTTGGTCATCGGATCATCCTTTCTTCGGCGACCAGCGACCGGTCATCCGATCCGTCAGCGCGTTGATGTAGAGGCCGTTCATGAGATGGACGCGCAGGCCGGCCATGGCCGGGTGCGCAGCCCAGAGAGCGAAGGTGGCCTGGGCGAAGGCCGCAACGCCAAAGCCCAGAACCGCGAGAGTCATGATCGCCCAGGCGAGGCCGTCGGGTGCCGGCGGAGGCGGGAGTGTGGCTTGCGACAGGAAATCCGCGCCGGTCTGTAGCGTGAAATACGAGACTGTCGCCACTGCCGAAAGCGCGGTGGTGCGCAGCGTGAGTTCCCTCGGCGCGGCATCGGCAAGACCCTGCGCGATGAGATAAGCGACACCGAAGATCAGGATCGCGCCCAGGGCGATCGTCTGCGGTGCCTTGTCCGGCAGTCCGAATGCGAGCCCGACGATGACGTGAATAACGAGCGCCACCGCGAAGGCCTTGAACACGGCCGAAACATCGGGCACGGCGACCGGCCCGGGCCGCCTGATCGAGGCGACGGCCTCGACGCCTTGTCCCGATGCAAGGAATGCGTGTGCCTTGTAGAGCGAATGCGCGACGATGTGCAGAAGCGCGAGCGGAAAGAGCGCGAGGCCGCACTGCAGGACCATGAAGCCCATCTGCGCGCAGGTGGACCACGCGAGCGAGGTCTTCACCGCCGGTTGGGTGAGCGCGACGGCTGCGGCGACGAGGGCGCTGAAGCCGCCCACGAGCGCGAGCACCGCCAGGACACCGGGCACCGCGATCAGCACGTCGGCAAAGCGGATCAGAAGGAAGCCGCCGGCATTGACGACACCGGCGTGGAGCAGCGCCGAGACCGGCGTCGGGGCCTCCATCACTTCGGTGAGCCAGCCATGAGCGGGAACGAGAGCAGACTTGAAGACGGCCGCGACCGCGAGGAGGGCCGCTGCGACCCAAAGCGTGCCCGGCAGGTCGCCTGCACGCGCGGCCGCAGAGATTTCTGCGACGTCGAACGTCCCGAAGCCCCCCACAAGCAGCGCCGCGGCAAGGACAAGCGCGACGTTGCCAATCACGCCCGACAGCGTCTTCTTGCGTGCCGCCCGCTGCGCGGCGGGCCGCTCGGGGTAGAAAAGAAGCAGGCGATGCAGTCCCGCTCCGACGGCGACCCAGGCCAGCACCAGCTGGAACAGGTTTCCCGACGTCACCAGGAGCAGCACGCAGGCGAGCGTCACCGACATCCACCCCATGAACGGCCCCTGCCTCGTCTCGCCGTCGAGCGCCGTGCGCGAGAACCTGAGCGTGACCCAGCCGACGAACGCGACCGTCAGGAACATCGCGACGCTCACGATGTCGATCCTGACCGAAAGCCCGGCCCCGGCAATTCCTACGAGCGGGCTCGTCGCCGGCCCCTGAAGGGCGAGCGCAAAAGCGGCGAGAACGCCGATGGCGACACCGCAGAGCGCCAGATACTCAGGGACACGCAGCCGCCAATGCGCGCGGGGCACGGGGCGCATCAGCAGATCAATCGCCGCGAGAAACAGCAGCATGGGGGCAAGAAGCGGAACGAGTGACATGCTCGGGAACCTCCAGTTGGGTTCCTGTCAGGTAGACGCAGCCCAATGCGAAGAAAAATACATTGATCGTCTATTTACGTTCTATAAAAAAGAACGATGTCGAACCTGAATTATCATCACCTGCGCTACTTCCGGGAGGTCGCCCGTGACGGGCACCTCACGCGAACGGCCGAGCGGCTGAACCTGTCCCAATCGGCGCTCTCAACCCAGATACGGCAGCTCGAACGCCGGCTCGGACACGATCTGTTCGAGCGGCGCGGACGCAGCCTCGTCCTCACCGAGGCCGGACGCATCGCACTGGACCACGCCGATCAGATCTTCGGCGCGGGAGAGGAACTGCTCGTGACGCTCAGGGGCACGGGAATGATCCGGCGCCCGCTGCGGATCGGCGCCCTCTCGACCCTTTCCCGCAACTTCCAGCTCCGCTTCCTGAGACCGGTCCTGGGGCGGGAGGACGTGGAGGTCGTGCTCCGCTCCGGCAGCGGCGCGGTGATGCTCGAGGAGTTGCGCACGCTTGCCGTCGACGTCGTCCTGACGACGGAACCGCCACCCCACGAAGCCGCCCGCGATTTCGTGGCGCACCGGATCGACGAGCAGAAGGTCGGCGTTCACGGCACGCCGTCGCGCATGCGCCACGAGACGTTGCGCGACTTGCTCGAGTTCGAGCCGGTCATCCTGCCGACCGAAAGCTCGATCCGAACGGGTTTCGACAGTCTGATCGCGCGGCTCGGCATCGCGCCCCGGATCGCGGCGGAGGTCGACGACATGGCAATGGTCCGCCTGCTCGCCCGCGAAGACGCCGGCCTCGCCATCGCGCCATCCGTCGTGCTGGCGGACGAACTCGGCCAGGGCGTTCTCGTCGAAGCTCCGTTCGATCTCGAGATCGTGGAGAGTTTCTACGCGGTCACCGTCGACCGCCAGTTCCCCCATCCGGTCGTCACGGAGCTTCTGGCCCCGCCGTCTGCCTGAGGCGCCTCAGCGACGCGCGCAGGATCGTGAGATCCTCCCTTGTGAACTGCGCCGACAACGCCCGGTCATAGGCCCGCGCCTCCTTCGCAAGGTCACCGTACGCCGCTTTTCCCGCAGGCGTCAGCGACAAAACCTCCTGGCGGCGGTCGGTCCGGGCGGTTCTGCGCGTCAGGAAACGGCGTACTTCCAAAGATGCGACAGCCCGGCTGACCTTGGTCTTGTGAAGATCGGCGCGGTCGCAAATGTCCCGGGCGGTCAAGTCGCCGTACCGTCCGAGATGGAACAGGACCCGCCACTCGGTGCGCAACATACCGTAGCGCGCCTTGTAGATCTGCGCGAAGCCCCGGCTCGCCGCCTCGGCCGCGCGGTTGAGCGCATAGGGCAGGAATTCCTCGAGATCGAAATGCTCCTCCATCGGACTCACAGCCTTGTTAGTTACATTTTCAACTATTAGCACGGACGCAGATCGGAGGGAATCGCGCATGAACACCCAAAGCCTGCCGCGCGGCATGGTCCGCGCCGCCTCGCTTCCCGGCGAGCACGAAGGATACATGCCGGGCTTCGGCAACGACTTCGAGACCGAGGCCCTGCCCGGCGCTCTGCCGCAAGGCATGAATTCGCCCCAGAAGTGCAACTACGGCCTTTATGGCGAGCAGCTTTCGGGCACCGCCTTCACCGCGCCGAGCCACCAGAACGAACGGACGTGGTGCTATCGGATCCGTCCGTCGGTGAAGCACACCCACCGGTTCGAAAAGATCGACCTTCCCTACTGGAAGACCGCGCCGCACATCGATCCCGACGTCATCTCGCTCGGCCAGTACAGGTGGGATCCCGTGCCGCATTCCGACGAACGGTTCACCTGGCTCACCGGCATGAGGACGATGACCACAGCGGGCGACGTGAACACGCAGGTCGGCATGGCGAGCCACATCTATCTCGTCACCGCCTCGATGGAGGACGAGTACTTCTACTCCGCCGACAGCGAGATCCTGATCGTGCCGCAGGAGGGCCGGCTGAGGTTCTGCACCGAGCTTGGCATCATCGACCTCGAGCCGAAGGAAATCGCGATCATCCCGCGGGGGCTCGTCTACCGGGTCGAACTGGTCGACGGACCGGCGCGCGGCTTCGTCTGCGAGAACTACGGCCAGAAGTACGAACTTCCCGGCCGCGGCCCGATCGGCGCGAACTGCATGGCGAACCGGCGCGACTTCAAGACGCCCGTGGCCGCCTTCGAGGACCGCGAGGTGTCCTCGACGCTCATCGTCAAGTGGTGCGGGCAGTTCCACCGGACAGAGATCGGGCACAGCCCGCTCGACGTGGTCGCCTGGCACGGCAACTACGCGCCGGTGAAATATGACATGAGCACCTATTGCCCGGTGGGCGCGATCCTCTTCGACCATCCGGACCCGTCGATCTTTACGGTCCTGACAGCACCTTCGGGGACGCCCGGGACCGCGAACATCGATTTCGTCCTCTTCCGCGAACGCTGGATGGTGGCCGAAAACACCTTCCGTCCGCCGTGGTACCACAAGAACGTCATGTCCGAACTCATGGGCAACATCTACGGCCAGTACGACGCGAAGCCGCAGGGGTTCGTTCCGGGCGGGATGAGCCTGCACAACATGATGCTGCCGCACGGCCCGGACCGGAGTGCCTTCGAGGGGGCGTCGAATGCGGACCTCGCGCCCGAGAAGCTCGACAACACAATGTCCTTCATGTTCGAGACCCGCTTTCCACAGCACCTGACCGCTTTTGCCGCGAAAGAGGCGCCGCTGCAGGACGACTACATCGACTGCTGGAAGGATCTCGAGAAGAAGTTCGACGGGACGCCGGGTCTCAAGGACTGATGCCGCCAGCCCTTCGCACGTCTTCTCGTCCGGACCCGGAGACCATTGTCTCGCCGCCTCGGAGCGTCACGTATCCGCATTTGCAGATTGGCGCGCGACCGATCACAAGGAGCGCAGGGCGCTTCGGACGATGAGAAGCGCGGCGACAAGAAAAGGCCGGGGTCGGCGCGAAAGAAGCGCAGATCCTGCGTCGATTGAAACGAGAGGAGAGGCATGGCCAAGGCATTCGCGTCGCAGGGCGACCTGACGGAAAAGGCAACGAGCTTTACCGAGATCGGGGAGGGCATCTACGCCTTCACCGCCGAGGGGGATCCGAACTCGGGCGTGATCATCGGCGACGACAGCGTGATGATCGTGGAGGCTCAGGCGACGCCGCGGCTTGCGCGCAAGGTCATCGAGTGCGTGCGGAGCGTCACGGACAAGCCGATCACGCATCTCGCGCTCACCCACTACCACGCGGTTCGCGTCCTCGGCGCCTCGGCCTACGGCGCGCCGCAGATCGTCATGTCGGAGAAGGCGCGCGCCATGGTGGCCGAGCGCGGGCAGGAAGATTGGGACAGCGAGTTCGCTCGATTTCCGCGACTTTTCCAGGGTCACGAGGAAATTCCCGGCCTCACCTGGCCGACAACCACGTTTGACGGACGGATGAGCATCTATCTGGGCCAGCGCCGGATCGACATGATGCAGCTTGGCCGGGCGCATACGGCCGGTGACATGGTCGTCCACGTGCCCGACCAGAACGTGATGTTCACCGGCGACATCGTCGAGTACCGCTCGGCCTGCTATTGCGGCGACGGGCATTTTCACGACTGGCCGGAGACGCTCGAGACCATCCGTGCCTGGGACCTCGACGCGATCGCGCCGGGACGCGGCGATGCGCTCGTTGGTTCGGCGAAGGTCAACGAGGCGCTGGACCTGACCGGCGACTTCGTTTCATCGACCTACAGGAGTGTGGCGAAGGTGGCGCTCCGCGGCGGATCGCTGAAAGAGGCGATGGCGGCCTGCCGCGAGGTCTGCGATCCGAAGTTCGGCGACTACGCGATATACGAACACTGCCTGCCGTTCAACGTGGCGCGCGCCTATGACGAGGCGCAGGATATCGACACGCCGCGGATCTGGACGGCAGAGCGCGACAAGGACATGTGGGAGGCGTTGCAGTCATGAGATATCTCGTCCTGATCGGACTCATCGCGCTGGCCGGCTGCGGGGTTCCGCTGGTGCCGGGCATCTGAGGATGCCGGAATGAACAAGATCTTCGAGACGCCGCTCTATCCGTACACCCGATCGGCCGATCAGGACGCCAAGGCGCCGGTTCGCCATGCCGTCGCGGTGATCGGAGCCGGGCCGGTCGGCCTCGCCGCCGCGATCGACCTCGCGCAGCGGGGAGTGGAGGTCGTCGTGCTCGACGACAACACGAAGGTTTCTTTCGGCTCGCGCGCGATCTGCTTTTCGAAGCGGACGCTGGAGATCTGTGACCGGCTGGGGCTGGGCGACGGGCCTGTCGAAAAGGGCGTCGTCTGGAACCTCGGCAAGGTCTTCTTCGGCGATCGAAAGGTCTTCGAGTTCAATCTGCTTCCGGAGGAGGGCCACAAGCGGCCCGCCTTCATCAATCTGCAGCAATACCATTTCGAGCATGCGCTGGTGGAGCGGGTCCGCCAGCTTCAGGCGGACGGCGCGCCCATCGAGATCCGCGGCGGCAGCAGAGTGACGCATGTGGAGCCGAAGGAGGACAGCGTCGGTCTGGAGGTCCAGACGCCCGAGGGGCCCTACCAGACCGACGCCGGTTGGCTCATCGCCTGCGATGGAGCGAATTCGCCCACACGGGCAATGATGGGACTCGATTTCACCGGGCGTGTCTTCGAGGACAATTTCCTGATCGCCGACGTGGTCATGGACGCCGACTTCCCGACCGAACGCTGGTTCTGGTTCGACCCGCCGTTCAACAGGGGCCAGTCAGCCCTTCTGCACAAGCAGCCCGATGGGGTCTGGCGGATTGATCTTCAACTCGGGTGGGACATCGACCGCGAGGCGGAGAAACGGCCCGAGAACGTGATCCCGCGGCTGAAGGCGATGCTGGGCGAGGACGTGAAATTCGAGCTCGAGTGGGTCTCGATCTACACGTTCCAGTGCCGCCGGATGGAGAGGTTCCGTTACGGTCGGGTGATCTTCGCGGGCGACAGCGCCCACCAGGTCAGCCCGTTCGGGGCGCGCGGGGCGAACAGCGGTCTTCAGGACACCGACAACCTCGCCTGGAAACTGAAACTCGTGATTGACGGCGCCGCGCCCGAGAGACTGCTCGACAGCTATGACGAAGAACGCATCCACGGCGCGGACGAGAACATCCTGAACTCGACCCGCTCGACCGAGTTCATAACCCCAAAGTCGGATCAGAGCCGCATCTTCCGCGACGCGGTGCTGGACCTCGCCGAGCACCATCCGATGGCGCGGCCGCTGGTGAACTCGGGGCGACTGAGCCAGCCCTGCACCTACGACGGATCCGGGCTCAACAGTCCGGACGCGCTGGACGGACCGGCGCGGACACGGCCCGGCTCGCCCTGCCCCGATGCGCCTTTGGGCGAAGGCTTCCTCCTGGACAAGCTGGGCGGAGGCTTCACGATTCTCGCGATCGACGCGGAGGTGCCGGAGAGCGTGACCGAGGGCGGCGTGACGGCACGACGGCTGTCGGTCTCAGCCAAGGACGACCGGACCGGCGCGCTCCGGGAGCGGTATCTCGGCGACACCGCGTCGGCGGTTTATCTGATCCGCCCCGATCAGCACGTGGCGATGCGGCGGCCTTCGTTCGACGACCGGCAGGTGCGGGCCGCCCTGCGCCGCGCGACCGGAAGCGCCTGAAATGGAACTGACACTCGACCCGAACCTTGCCGCGCCCGACGACGTCTACGAGGCGCTTGTCGCCGCCCACGACGGACTGACCAAGGAGGAAAGCGCGGCCTTCAACGCGCGACTGATCCTCGTCCTGGCGAACCACGTGGGCGACGCGGAGGTAATCCGTCAGGCGATCGAGGCGGCGAAACCGAAGCGCTAGGGGCGGCTTCTGTCACCGTTTCGAGCACGCGACCACGGCTGAACCATCACGCGGAAATCTGGGTGATGGAGACAGGCCACTGACAATCCCTCCTAATTCCATTATCGGCCCGTGGAACAGATTTCCATGGAGCGCACGCATGTCGCTGCAACAGACCGCCAAGTATCTCAACCTCTTGCTGATCGCAGCCTTTCCGATCGCGTGGTTTGCGCCCCTGATCGAGACCGGGCTTCTGCCGCAGTTCCAGATGCCTTCATGGCTCGGTGGCAGCACGCTCTTCGAGCCCGACACGATCACCGTCGTCTCCGGCATCCAGAAGCTTTGGGAAACGGATGTCTTCCTCGCCATCGCCGTGACGTTCTTCGCGCTCGTGGCCCCCATGCTGAAGTGCCTCGGCATGGCGCTGATCCAGTTCGGACTCCTGTCAGCGGTGACCCAACCCGCGATCGCGATCCTCGGCAAGCTCGCGATGGCCGACATCTTCATTCTCGCTCTCTACATCGTCATCGCCAAGGGCATCGGCGTGGGGCAGATCGACATTGCCTGGGGGCTTTACCTCTTCACCGCGGCCGTGATCGCCTCGCTTGCCGTGTCGTTGATCGAAAAGCGGGGCCCCGCGATCACTCGGCCGGTTAGATCGCCGTGATGTCGCCAAGGTCGAGCATCCCGGGCAAGTCAACGCATCATTCGGACCGCGATTCCTTGCGCTCACCCGGCTCGGCCGTCAACCCGTAAGGCTCCACCAGCCGCCAGACATGATCCGGCACCATGTGCTTCATCCGGCGCGGCATCTGACGGCGCAGGTGCAGCACCGTCTCGATCGCCTTCATCTCCAGTCGCGTCCGGGCGAACTCGAGCCCGCGCGGCCCGGTGCGCGGCTGGAGCCAGCCGACGATCCCGCGCATGAAGTTCGGCATCCGGCGGAGCGGCAGGCCGCCTGCCGCCCGGCGCGTGTTCTCCATGAAGCCTTTCACAGCGTTGGTCCGCTTGCCCTTGTCGCCCGGCTGCGACAACCGCACCTCCCGGTCGAGGAGATCGAGCAGCGCCTGTCCCCGTTCGTTCCGGACGATCAGCCACTGCTCTCCCTCGCCGCCCATGTAGCCCACCGTGATGTCGGCCAGCACGTTCGTGTAGTCGACACAAGTCCGGCAGGTGAGCGGGAAGAAGTCCGGGGGCAGATCCGAGATCGGCAGGCGCAGGAACGGGATTTCGCGGCGCGAGCCGTCCTCGAACCGCAGTTCGACGTGGTAGTCGGCGCGGAATTCGAGGTAGGTGACGTTCTCCGGATTGTCGGCGAGGAGAGACAGGAAGGTGTGGAAGTTCTCGGTCGTCGTGTTGTCCGAGCAGGGCGTGCCGATCACTGTGACGCTCTCGAAGCCGAGTTCCGCCTCGATCACGCGCAACGCGTAGACCTGGCAGGGAATTCCGATGACGGCGATCCGACGATGACCTGCCGCCGCGGCCGGCTCGAGAAGCGACAGAAGCGGCGCATAGCCCATGCGCATCCCCCGCGCACGGGCCATCTCTCCCGCCTCTGTGATGATGACAGGCACCGGCTTCCAGCGGTCCTCGGCGTCGGGCGCCATCGTGAGAACTGCGTCCACGGCTCCCGTTTCCAGAAGCCTTTCGGCGAGACGCGTGGTTAGTCCCGTCCACTGCGCGCCCGGACGCGGATCGGCGAGCGCCGCGCGATACATGGCGCGGTAAGGCCCGAAGAAGCGTTCGTCGGCCCGGTCGGGATCGCGCGGCCGACCATGAACCAGCGCCTCCATTTTCGGATAGTCCGGCTGGATGAACTGGCACGCGCGCCCGCAATCGTCCGCCTTCGCCGTTCGCGACAGGCCACAGTCGGTGCACATGTTCCGAGGCGCGGCGGGGCCGGGTTCGGGAGACCAGATCGGGCGCTGGGCATCGGAGGCGTCAAGCATGGGCGTCTCACGTCAGGAGCAACCCGAGGATAGGCGATGCCGGCCTGCGCGTCCAGAAGAGTGTCAACCTGAGCTTACACATTTCGGCAAAAGGCACGCGCGCCGGCCGGCCCCCCTTTTCGCTGCGGGTCCAATCCGCTATGAGGCCGCGTCACATGACATCAGGAGACCCAGATGGGCTACAGAGTCGTCGTCGCCGGCGCCACGGGCAACGTGGGCCGCGAAGTGCTGAACATCCTCGCGGAACGTCAGTTTCCGGCGGACGAGGTCGTCGCGCTCGCGTCGCGCAAATCGCTCGGCACCGAGGTCAGCTTCGGCGACAAGACGCTGAAGACCAAGGACCTCGGAACCTTCGACTTCGCGGGCTGGGACATGGCCCTCTTCGCCATCGGGGCCGAGGCGACGAAGCAGTACGCGCCCAAGGCCGCGCGGGCCGGCTGCGTCGTGATCGACAACTCGTCGCTCTACCGATACGACCCTGACGTGCCGCTGATCGTTCCCGAGGTGAACCCGGAGGCGATCGCGGGATACTCCAAGAAGAACATCATCGCGAACCCGAACTGCTCGACCGCGCAGATGGTCGTGGCGCTGAAGCCGCTTCACGACAGGGCACGGGTAAAGCGCGTCGTCGTCTCGACATACCAGTCGGTGTCGGGCGCCGGGAAGGATGCGATGGACGAACTCTGGGACCAGACCAAGGGGATGTACGTTCCCGGTCAGGAGATCGAGCCCCAGAAGTTCACCAAGCAGATCGCCTTCAACGTCATCCCTCACATCGACGCCTTCATGGACGACGGCTCGACGAAGGAAGAGTGGAAGATGGTCGCCGAGACGAAGAAGATCATCGATCCGTCGATCAAGGTGACGGCGACCTGCGTGCGGGTTCCGGTCTTCGTCGGTCATTCCGAGGCGATCAACATCGAGTTCGAGGACTTCCTCGACGAGGACGAGGCGCGCGACATCCTGCGCGAGGCCCCCGGTGTCATGGTCGTCGACAAGCGTGAGGCGGGTGGCTACATGACCGCGGTCGAGTGCGTGGGCGATTTCGCGACCTTCATCAGCCGCATCCGGCAGGACTCGACGATCGAGAACGGCATCAACCTGTGGTGCGTGTCCGACAATCTGCGCAAGGGGGCCGCGCTGAACGCGGTGCAGATCGCCGAGCTTCTGGGCAACCGCGTCCTTCAGAAGGGCTGACGAATGGCGGCGCGCGGCCGCCCGTCTCGCGCGCCGGCCTTCCGTGCGTCGCCACGCGGGTCGCCGACGGGTCCACCTTTGCGGCTGCCGCCCCACCCTCATTTCTAGAAAACGGATGCCTGGGCGTCAGCGGTGGCGCGGACGCTGCCATTCCGGGTCTGCATTTCCAGCCGCGCGGGGCCTGCGGTAACGCAGCCTTAAGCGGTCCCGGGCATGGCTGGCCCCGTGCTTCACGAGGGTCGCCATGGAAGAGCTCAAGTTCAACTGCCCCGCGTATCTCGCCCAGCGCTTCTGGCTGCTATGCGCGGAACGGCAGGAAACGCCGGGATCGGCAATTCGGGACTACATGCTTCGAGAGATTTCCTCCGCCGATCCCGAATTCGATCTCGATCTCAAGGCGGTCACGGGACAGGACGCCTGGTCGATCAGCCGGGGCACGACCCGGAGGTAGATCACGGGGCCCTGAAGTCCCCCAGAAGGAGTCCGCCCTCGGGAAGGGCCGGCGTGGCGCGGTAGTCCGGCGCCGCATCCGGCGACAGAACCGTGTATCGGGACCGGGCGAAGCGTTCGGCGAAAAGCTCCATCAGGCGGATCGTGGCCCATTCGCCTGCGCAGCGATGGGTGATCCTGTGCTCCCCGCCGCCCTGCGGAATCATCGTCCATGCGTCGCCGCCCCATCCCTTGAACCGCTCCGGCCAGAACCGATCGGGATCGTTCCACACGCGCGGATCGCGACATGTCCCGTAGAGATCGAGGAGCACGCGCATCCCCTGCGGAACCGCCTGCCCCGCCCAGTCGAGGTCGTGCGAGGCCATGGCGGCGGTCATGGGGAAGAACGGATAAAGCCGCCTGACCTCCTGTACGAACCAGTGCCTCACCTCCGGGTCCTGCGCGATCCGCTCGCGATACCCTGCGTGACGGTGCATCGCGATGACGACGAAGGTGACATAGACCGCGACCGCGACAGTCGGGCGGAGAACGGTCAGAAGTTCGGTGGCAGCGACATCGGCCGTGATCGGCGTCCCGTCTGCGTCATGCCAGCCGGCGATGGCGGACACCACATCGCGCCGGCCGGCCGCCCGGTCGTGGCGCGCCCGGCGGATATGACTGCGGGCCCAGGCCTGCGCGCTGCTGCGCATCTCGACACCACGCCTGTGCTTTGGCCCGACCGCGCCCGCATGGAGAAACATGGACGACAGCATCTCGGCCGTGGCGGGCACCTCGTTCGGTCCCAGAGGCACGCCGGCCCAGCGGCACACGGCCTCGGTAAGCACACGCGCGATCTCCGGAAACACGTCGATCTGCTCGACCTCCGAAAAACGCACCGCCGCAGCGTCCCAAGACTCGGCCGCGAAGGCATCGAGGTCGTCAAGCGTCGGCCCCGTCATGAGGTCGATGAAGAGCGCCTTGCGGTGCCGGTGCCACTCCCCGTCGAGGCGCTGTATACCATCCGGCCCGAAGAGCACGCCTGCGATCCTCTCGGGGATCGCCCCTTGACGCGTGAACGCGCCCGGTTCGTAGAAAAACCGCGCCGCATCGGGGCCGGTCATGCACAGCGCCGGCTGTCCAAGGAGGCGCGTGCGGAACGCGTCGGCGCCGAAAGCCCGGGAGCGGCGCGAGATGTAGCGGTAGGGATCTCGAAGGATCGGAAGGGTGGCGTCGGGCCACGGATCGCGCGGAACCTGGTTCATGGGACGGAATCTCTCGGTTCCGATGCAAACCGTCACTGGTCGCCAAGGTTCCGGATCCCGGCGCGAACGCGGGCGCGATCAGAACCGTTCGGCCCGGATCACCTCGGTGTCGGTAACGGACACGACGCCGATGTGACGCTCGACCACCGACAACGCCGCCTCCAGAAGCGCGTCGAGCCGATCCGGCCGGATCAGGCAGACCAGCGCGACCATGCCGCCGGCGCGGCTGACCTGCCCCTCGCGGCTCCACCGGCCGGACCGCCCCGAGCCCCCGAGAACCGGCAACACCGTGAATCCGGTAACGCCGGCATCTGCCAGCGCCCTCGTGAGGCGGCGCTCCATCGGTGCCTCTATGATGATTTCGACCCGCTTGGCCTTGTGCATTTCCATGGCATCACTGTCCGGCAACGGCCCCGGCCAGCGCCACGTAGAGCGGGATGCCGAGGGTAAGGTTGAAGGGGAAGGTCACGCCGAGCGACAGCGTGAGGTAGATCGAAGGATTGGCGTCCGGCAGCGCGACGCGCATCGCCGCGGGAACAGCGATGTAGGAGGCCGACGCGGCCAGAACCATCATCAGAACGGTCCCGCCCGTGGAAAGGCCCAGAAGAAGTGCTGTCGCGAGCCCGATCAGACTGCCAGTGACCGGCATGAGCACTCCGAACGCGACGGCGCCCACTCCGAGGATCCCGCGGCTCTCCCTCAGTCCACGCCCCGCCACAAGCCCCATGTCGAGCAGGAAAAGGCAGAGCGCACCCTTGAAGGGGGCGACGACGAACGCCTCGATTTCCCGCAGGCCGTCCTCTCCCGTGATCCAGCCGATCAGGAAGGCGCCGATCAGGAGCACGATGGATCCGTTCAGCAGGATCTCACGCCAGAGACCCTCTTCCACATCGGCCGATTTCCCGCTGCGCATCACGAGCCACAACGCCGACAAGATCGCCGGGGCTTCCATCACTGCCGCGACGGCGACCATGTATCCTTCGGACGGGATCCCGCGCCCCTCGAGCACCGATGTGGCCGCCACGAAGGTGACGATGGAAATCGAGCCGTAATGCGCCGCCACGGCGGCGGCATCGATCGTTGGCAGGCGGGTCAGGATCCTGAGATATCCATAGGCGATGAACGGCAGGGCGAAGGAGAGAATGATGCCCGCGATCAGCGAACCGACCAGCGTCGCGTCGATCCCGTGCGCGGCAACGCCCGCCCCGCCCTTGAAGCCGATCGAGAACAGCAGGTAGATCGACAGCCCCTTGGCGACGGCTTCCGGAATCGACAGGTCCGACCGCGCGAAGGAGGCGACGAGACCGAGGACGAAAGACAGGATGATCGGAGAGATCAGGTTGTCGGCCGCCAGCGAGAAGATTTCCGTCATCCGGTCCGCCGGCCCGTCCTGTTTCCCCGCCGCGCCTCTGATCAGACGGGCACGAAGCGGTCCAGATCCGCGTCGTATGCCTCGAGTCCACCCTCGGCGATATCGGCCCAGAGACCGTGAAGCGTCATCTCTCCGGCGTCAACTGCCGACCGGACCATCGGGAACGTGAGCAGGTTTTTCAGAGAGACGAGCACGGCCCTCCGTTCCAGCGTCCGGCACGCCGCGTCGTGGTCGAGACCCTTGGGCAGATCGTCGTAGCCTTCGCGCAGCAGATCGAGCCATCGGCCGACGAAACTCGACTTCTGCTCCAGATCCGGCGCCTGTCCCGAGCACATCTCGAAGCAACTCTCGACCCCGCCGCAGCGGGAGTGACCCAGCACGATGAGGTGCGAGACGCGCAGCGTCGTCACGGCGTATTCGATGGCGGACGACGTCGCGTGATGGCCGCCGTCGGGCGCGTAGCGCGGGACGAGCGCAGCGATGTTGCGATGGATGAAGAGTTCGTCGGAATCTGAGCCGAACATCGTCGTCACATGCACGCGGCTGTCACAGCAGGTGATGATCATCTCGCGTGGCCGCTGACCTTCCTCGGCGAGGCGGCGGTACCACGCCTGGTTCTCACGATGAGTCGTGGCTTTCCAGCCATGATAACGCTGGGCCAGATAGCCCGGCAAAGGTCGATAGGTTGTCATGCTGCGCCTGGTCCCTCGGTGCATCAAGTTCCCCCACCTAGCCAAGTTTCACGGAGAATTGGAGGTAGAATCGCGTCTCAGGCGAACGGAATCTTTCCGGGTCTCCGTCAGCATTCCGCACCGGGCGACATTGGGGTGACGAATGACCGATGCAACGGGGCTGATTTTCGACGAGAGGACAGAGATAGATGCGAGCCGGATCAAGGCGCTGGTCGAGTCCATGGGGCGCTTCGCGGCAGAGCGGCTGATCGGCCGCGCGATCGAGGAGATCGACTGGCGTCTCATGGACGCGCGAGGCGCGCTGAGGAATGGGGATGTCGAGGGCTTCCGCACCGCGATGCGTCACCTGATCCCGGCGGCCGACGCGGTCGGTCTGCCTGCGATCTCGCGCGTGGCCGGGGATGCCGCCGATACGACCGCCAAAGGAGACAGCGCCGCACTCGGCGCGACGTTCGCGCGGCTCGAGCGGCTCTGCGACGGGGTGGTCCCCGCCCTCGGAGAGGCGTGGGCGGCGCGAAACTGACGGGGCTTGCAGACGGAGCGCAGCCGGATAGGCTCGGGAGCAGGACCAATCCCAAGGACGCTTCATGACCGCCCTCAGATTCGCCGCCCCGGATGCGCCGGCCATCCCGCTCCACGTTCTGACCAAGGCCGAAGTCGAAGCCTGGCGCGGCGGCCTGGACGATCGGGGGCGGACCTGGGTCGACGCTTCGGGCTTCGACGGATCGGCAGGGAGCGCGGTGAGCCTTCCCGGACCGGACGGATCGGTCGTGGCAGCGGCAGCGGGCCTGGGAACAGCCGAGGACGCGGTGCGCAGGCGGTTCACGCTCGGCGCCGTTCGTTCCCGATTGCCGGCGGGCACATACAGGCTGGAAACCTCTCTCCCGACAGAGGCGCTTGAAGAAGCGGCGCTGGGATGGCTGCTCGCGGCGTACCGCTTCGACCGCTACAAGGCTGCAAAGCCGCCGAAGGCCGAGCTTGTCGCGCCGGACGGTGTCGACGCGCTCAGGATAGAGGCGATCGCGGCGGGCGAGGCGCTCACGCGCGACCTCATCAACACGCCGGCGTCGGACATGGGGCCAGAGGAACTGGCGTCCGCGGCGGCCGCGCTCGCGAAGGAGTACGGCGCGTCCATCGACGTGACGATCGGTGACGAGCTTCTGTCGGCAAATCTCCCCATGATCCACGCGGTCGGTCGCGCCTCTTCGCGCGCGCCCCGTCTGATCGACATGCACTGGGGGCGCAGCGGTCCGAGGCTGACGCTCGTCGGCAAGGGCGTGTGCTTCGATACGGGCGGGCTGAACCTGAAGCCCGGAGGCTCTATGGGTCTGATGAAGAAGGACATGGGCGGGTCCGCGACCGTGCTGGGGCTGGCGCGGATGATCATGTCGCTGAACCTGCCCCTTCGGCTGCGCGTTCTCATTCCGGCGGTGGAGAATTCGGTATCGGGATCTTCGTTCCGTCCCCAGGATGTTCTTACCTCACGCAAGGGCCTGTCGGTCGAGGTCAACAACACCGATGCCGAGGGCCGTCTCGTGCTCGCCGATGCGCTGACGCTGGCCTCGGAAGACGGCGCCGACCTGCTGGTGTCGATGGCCACTCTCACCGGGGCCGCGCGGGTTGCCGTCGGCCCCGACCTTGCTCCATTCTTCACCGACGACGACAACGTGGCTTCGGCTTTGTCCGCAGGCGCCACACGGGTGCGGGATCCGGTATGGCGCCTTCCGTTCTGGGACGCCTACGAGCCGATGATCGAACCGGCGGTCGCAGATCTCGACAACGCGCCCTCCGGCGGCATGGCCGGCGCGATCACGGCGGCCTTGTTTCTGAGGCGCTTTGCGGACGTGGAGCGGTACGTCCATTTCGACATCTATGGTTGGCAGCCCTCCGCTGCGCCGGGCCGGCCAAGGGGGGGCGTCGGCCAGGGCGCGCGCGCGCTCCTGGATGCCCTGCCCCGGATTCTCGGGCTTGGCTGATCCGCGGACGACGCCCGCGAACGACCGCGTCGCGCATGTCAGCGTTGCGGAGGCGTTTCCTCGATTGCAGCCGGTCGCGGGCGAGCGGCGGGCGATCCGGGCCGCGATCGCCAATCTGCGGCGCGACCCGGGCAGCACTCTCGACCGGCAGGCCGTCATGGGAGAAGGCGTCCTCGTGCTCGAGGACCGCGACGGCTGGAGCTTCGGGACGCTGGAACGCGACGGCTACGCGGGATGGATCAGAAGCGCGGAACTCGGCCCCCCTCTCACCGCCAACTACATGCTCGCCGTACGCGGGAGCCACCTCTACGCGTCGCCAGATATAAAACGGGAGGCGGTCACCCCGCTGTCCTTCGGCTCGCGATTCCGGATCGTGTCGGAAACCGACCACTTCTTCGAGACATCCGAGGGCTGCTTCGTGCCCAAACCGCACCTTCGGGCGATCGAGCGGCCGTTCCGGGATCCGGTGACCGTCGCGCAGCTCTTCTTTGGGACGCCGTACCTCTGGGGCGGAAACTCCGGAACGGGGATCGACTGCTCGGGCCTCCTTCAGGCCGCGCTGCTCGCCGCCGGAATCCCATGCCCCGGCGACACGGACCTGCAGGAGGCCGCGCTCGGCACACCGCTTGACCGAGACGAGACACCGAAGCGGGGAGATCTCTATTTCTGGAGAGGTCACGTGGCCATAGCTGTCGATCCAGAGACACTGATTCACGCGAATGCGCACCACATGGCCGTAGCCTGCGAACCCATCGCGGCGGCGACCGCCCGGATCGACGCGCAGTGCGGCGGACTGGTGACGTCCCGCCGCAGGCTCTAGTCCTTCGGTTTCTCGTCATAGTCGGGATTAAGGATCCTGCGGCTGTCGCCTTCGGGATCCTCGAACTGCCCCTTCCTCAACGCCCAGAAGAAGCCGGCAAGGCCAAGCCCGCCCAGGAACAGGGACACCGGAATGAGCCAGATAAGCACGTCCATCAGCGGACCCGAAGCGCGTTCAGGGACACCGTGATCGAGGACAGGGACATCGCCAGCGCAGCCGCCAGCGGGGTTGCGAAGCCGAGCAGTGCAATCGGCACGGCGACGACATTGTAGATCGTCGAGATCGTGAAGTTCTCCTTGATCCGCGCGCGGGCGCTGACCGCGGTGAGAGCCGCATCGCCAAGCGCCGAGAGATCCTTTCCCATGAGGACGATGTCGGATGCGACCCGCGCCGCATCAAGGGCGGTGGCGGGAGAAATCGAAACGTGCGCCGCCGCCAGCGCGGCTGTGTCGTTCAGGCCGTCGCCGACCATCAGGACCTTGCGGCCTTCCGCGGCGAGATCCGCGACCATTCTGGCCTTGTCCTCGGGCAGCGCCTCGGAGACCGCCTCGTCGATGCCGATCCGGCGGGCGAAATCGCGGACGGCGGCATCGGAGTCGCCCGACATCAGGATCAGCCGCTTTCCGGCTGCGCGAAGCTCCTCGATCGCCTGTTCCGCGCCGGGCCGCATGCTGTCGGCGAAGCGGATGGCGATCGGCTCTGCCGACCCCAACCGGAGGTACGTCGCGGTTTGCGCCACCCCGTCCGCACCGACCCATGCAGCGCGCCCCAGACGGGCCCGCTCGTCCCGGACGATGCCTTCGACGCCGTAGCCCGGAACCTCGGTCACGTCCGTCGCCGGACCCGGCCGCAGACCGGCTCTGCGCCCCGCCTTGACGAGAGCCTTGGCGAGCGGATGCGAGGACGCATCGGCCAGAGCCAGGGCCGCCTCGATGTCGCGGCGCGACAACATGTCCAGATCGAGAGGCTCGGGCAGGCCCATCGTAAGCGTGCCGGTCTTGTCGAAGACGACGGTGTCGACCTCGGCCAGTCGTTCGAGCGCCGTGCCGTCCTTGATAAGCAGGCCCTTGCGGAAAAGCCGACCCGATGCGGCGGTTGTGACGGCCGGAACAGCAAGACCCAGCGCACAGGGGCAGGTGATGATCAGAGTCGCGACCGCGATGTTGAGAGAAAGCCGCGCGTCCCCGCCGGACACCCACATCCAAGCGATGAACGTCGCCGCCGCGAGGATGTGCACCACCGGCGCATAGGCGCGGGCCATCCGGTCGGCGAGCGAGTTGTAGTTCGTCCGGCCGGATTCGGCGACCGCCACCAGATCCGCGATCCGATGGAGCGCCGTGTCGCGGCCGGTCGCCGATACCCGTAGCGAGAGCGGCCCCGTCAGGTTCACTTCACCGGCATGGACGGCGGCGTCGGGCCCGGCGAAGACCGGAAGGCTCTCTCCCGTCATCAGCGAGCGGTCGATCTCGCTCGTGCCCTCGACGACGACACCGTCGACCGGGATACGTCCGCCCGGACGGACGCGCACGAGATCGCCGACGGCGAGGTCGTTCACGCGGACCTGCACCTCGGCTCCATCCCTGAGTCTCCATGCCTTCGGAACCTCGAGCGCGGTCAGTTCCTGCGCCGCCGAGCGCGCGGACGCGCGGGTGCGATAGTCGAGGTAGCGTCCGAGAAGGAGGAAAAATGTCAGCGACAGGGCCGCGTCGAAGTAGGCGTGCTTGCCCGAAAGCGACGTCTCCCAGAGCGACAGGGCGACGGCGAGGACGATGGCGAGCGAGATCGGCACGTCCATGTTGAGCCGCCGCACGCGGAGCGCCGACCAGGCCGAGGCATAGAACGGCTGACCCGAGAAGATCACCGCCGGAATGGTGATCGCCGCCGATATCCAGTGGAACATGTCGCGCGTGACGCCTTCGGCCCCCGACCAGACCGCAACCGACAGCAACATCACGTTCATGTTCGCGAAGAACGCCACCGCGAGGCGCATCAACAGGTCGCGGCCCCTGCGGTCGGTCTCCGTCGCCGAGAGAGCGGCGGCGTCGAGTTCATGTGCCTCGTAGCCCAGCCCCTCGATCCGTGCGATCAGATCCTCGACCGGCGTACCGGGCTCGGTGTCTATCGAGACGCGCTTCAGCGTGAGGTTCACCCGTGCGGTCCGGACGCCGGGTGCGCTGGCGAGACCTCTCTCGACCGCAGAAATGCAGGCAGCGCAATGGATCGTCGGAAGCGAGAGCTGGACGGTGCCGGGCCCCTCGGGAAGCTTCGCATGCGCCGCAAGTTCCTCTGCCGCCGGCGCGGCCACGCAGGCCGGGCAGGCTGCGGGATGAGGGGTTTCGGCGAGGCTCATGTCACGATCTGACGTAGATCACGATGCGTTGTTCGAACAGCGTTCCGTCCTCGGCCACGGCCTTCATGCGCAGGTTCCAGTTGCCGGGCCCGGCGGAGACAGGAGCGACGTGCACACCGTCGACGAAGGCGAACTCGGGCGTGACGTCCGCCTTGACATGCGTCGCCTTGCCAAGGGTGGCGTCGATTTCGGCCGGGTCGACCGGACGCCCTTCGGCATCGGTGATCGACAGCCGCAACTCTTCGCCCGCGATCTCCGCCGAGACGGTCCAGCCGAGCGAAAGCTGCGCAGCCTTCTTCCGGTCGAAGTTCTGGCTTGCCACGTAGCTGTTCTTCACCTCGAGCCCGGGAAAGGTCCGAACCGCATTGACGGCGAGGACCATATTCGCCCCGATGATGACGCCAAAAGCGAGAACGCCGCCGATCAGCACGTGGCGTCCGGTGATTTCCTTGACCATCATTCAGCTCCTCTTCCGTTGAAGACCGTCTCTCTGGACGCACGATCGGTGTTGGAGGTGTCGTCGACCCAGAGCCGGATTTCCGTCCGGTCCGACGTGGCCGGCTCCGAGCCTGGTGGCGCGATGACGTAGACGCGTTGCAGGACCATCTCGTTTGCCGGGACGTCGACCGTCAGATCGTCCTCGCCTTCCAGTGCGA
Organism: uncultured Rhodobacterales bacterium; assembly: GCA_964587905.1. Lineage (GTDB taxonomy): Bacteria > Pseudomonadota > Alphaproteobacteria > Rhodobacterales > Rhodobacteraceae > DAINOF01. Next base: position 22,229 of record CAZPOK010000017.1, read on the forward strand.
CCTCGAGCGATGGCGCGCCGCTGATGGAGACGGCGAAGGTGCGCTCCTCGAGGTTCATGTTCCTCAGGCGCACGTCGTAGGTGTTACGAATCGATCCGTCCGAAAGGGTCACGAAGGTCGGGTTGCGGACCGGCGCGACGGTCAGGTCGATTTCCTGACGCATGAACAGCGCGACGACCAGACCGACGCCAACAAGCGTCCAGAGAGCGGAGTAGAGGATGACGCGCGGCCGGAACACATGCTTCCAGATCGGCCGCGGCGCATCGCCGGCACGCTCCCGCGTCTCGTCGGTCAGTGCGATGTAATCGATCAGACCGCGGGGCTTGCCGATCCTCTCCATCACGTCGTCGCAGGCGTCGATGCAGAGCGCGCAGGTTATGCATGCAAGTTGCTGACCGTCACGAATGTCGATGCCCATCGGGCAGACGTTGACGCAGGCATTGCAGTCGATGCAGTCGCCCAGAAGCTCCGCGCCTTCCGCCTTCCGGTGCTTGCCGCGCGGCTCCCCGCGCCAGTCCCGGTAGGCGACGGTTATCGAATCCTCGTCCATCATCGCGGCCTGAATGCGGGGCCATGGGCACATGTAGATGCAGACCTGTTCGCGAGCGAAGCCGCCGAACAGCAGGGTCGTGCCGGTAAGGACGGCGATCGTCGTGTAGGCCACGGGATGGGCGTCGAAGGTCGCCAGGTCGCGCAGGAGCGTCGGGGCGTCCGTGAAGTAGAATACCCACGCACCGCCGGTCGCCAGTGCGATCAGAAGCCAGAGCGTCCATTTCGTCATCCGCAGGCGCGCCTTGCGGAAATCCCACTTGGCGTTCCAGAGCCTGACGCGCGCGTTGCGATCGCCCTCCACCCAGCGCTCGACGAGAATGAAGAGATCGGTCCAGACGGTCTGCGGGCAGGTGTAGCCGCACCAGACACGGCCCAGGGCCGAAGTGAAGAGGAACAGGCCAAGGCCCGCCATGATCAGAAGGCCCGCGACGAAATAGAATTCGTGCGGCCAGATCTCGACCATGAAAAAGAAGAACCTGCGCCCGGCGAGATCGACGAGTACCGCCTGATCCGGCAGATCGGGACCCCTGTCCCAGCGGATCCACGGCGTGAGATAGTAGATGCCAAGCGTCACCGCCATGATCCACCACTTCAGGGACCGGAACTTGCCCGACACACGGCGGGGAAAAACAGGTTCACGCGCGGCGTAAAGCTGCTCTTGTTCGGTTGAACTCACAGGACGTACTCCGGGGCTCTGTTCGCGCATCCTTGTCTTTCACGGTTGCCGGTCCACATCCTTGACGTGGATCAAGAATGGGAAACGGCGGTGCCCTGAGGCACCGCCGCCCTCTGACCGAAGTCCCGCGGAAACGCGCGAACAGGATCCGGGACCGGTCTGAGATCGGGGCGCCCCGCAAGGGGCGCCCGGGTCTTTCCTACTCGCCACCGCCGAGCTGATGGACGTAGGTCGACACAGCATTGATTTCGGCCTGCGTCAGCCCCTGGGCCGGACGGTATTCTTCCGACCAGGCGGGCATGACGCCGAAGCGGCTGTATGTCACGGTCTCCGTCAGCGTCTCGACATCGCCGCCATAGAGCCAGATCGCGTCGCTCAGGTTCGGCGCGCCCTGGAACGTGTCGCCGGTGCCATCGTCCATATGACAGGCGGAGCACTGGTTGAGATAGACCTCGGACCCCGCCTCGGCGAGCGCCGCGTCATGCTCCTGACCGGAAAGCTGACGGACGTATTGCACGACCGACGCGATTTCCTCCTCCGTCAGGATTTCGCCGTAGGCAGGCATCTGCGACCAGTGCGTTTCGGGCGATTGCTCGTTCCGGATGCCGTGGGTGACGGTATAGGCAATGTCCTCGATCGTGCCGCCCCAGAGCCAGTCGTCATCGAGGAGGTTGGGATAGCCCTGCGCCCCCGCCGCGCCCGATCCGTGGCACTGCGAGCAGTGGCTGCGGAACACCGCGGCTCCGCCGTTGACCGCGTAGCTGTAGAGTTCCTGATCTTCGGTAAAGGCCGCAAGCTCCACAGTCGCCAACCGCTCGATCAGCGCCGCGTTCTGAGCGGTTGCCTCATCGATGTCGGCCTGCACGTTGGCACGTGTCGAGAACCCGAGGAGCCCCGGTGTCGCCTCCTTCACAAGCGGCCATGCCGGATAGGCGATCGTGTAGAGTATCCCCCAGACAATCGTGACGTAGAAGGTCCACAGCCACCAGCGCGGCAGAGGATTGTTGTACTCTTCGATCCCGTCCCAGGAATGGCCTGTCGTTTCGGGTTCGTCGGTCTTCTTCACGGGCGTCTTCTTCACAGGCGTCTTGCTCACGAGCGCGCCTCCTTGTGATGGCCGTCGGTTTCGTCGTCCGAGGCGGGTTTGTCGTCGTGCCGGAAAGGGATGTCAGCGCTGTCGCGATGTGTCTTCCTGCTGCCGGGTCTGAACGCGAACAGGACAGCGATGACGAAGGCCGTGAACATCCACACCAGCGTCCTGTTCGCCCAGATCTGTTCGAGAAGGGTCGGTTCCGTCATGGCTGCCTCACCTGCTTTCGACCGGCGTGAAGGTCGAGAAATCGACCAGCGTGCCAAGCATCTGCATGTAGGCGATCAGTGCATCCATCTCCGAGATTCCCGGTTCACCGTCGAAATTCCGGACCTGCGCCTTCGGATAGCGCTCGAGCAGGCCGTCCATGTCACCGAAGGGGTCGACCTGCACCATGAAGTCCGCCCGCGCATTCTCGATCATCTCTTCGGTGTAGGGCACGCCCACGGCCGCATTGGTCCGCAGCAGATCCTCGATATGTTCGGGCGTGATCAGCCGGTCCAGGAGAAAGCCGTATTTCGGCATCACCGATTCCGGCACCACCGACTGCGGGTCGGTGAAGTGATCGACGTGCCATTCGTCAGAGTAGCGGCCGCCGACGCGCGCGAGGTCGGGACCGGTGCGCTTGGACCCCCACTGGAAGGGATGGTCGTACATCGACTCCGCCGCGAGGGAGTAGTGTCCGTAGCGCTCGACCTCGTCCCGCATCGGGCGGATCATCTGGCTGTGGCAGACGTAGCAGCCTTCGCGCACGTAGATGTCGCGACCGGTGAGTTCCAGCGGCGAGTAGGGCCGCATCCCCTCGACATCCTCGATCGTGTTCTCGAGGTAGAAGAGCGGCGCGATCTCGACGATGCCCCCGATCGTGACCACGACGAAGCTGCCGATCAAAAGCGCCGTGGCGTTGGTTTCGAGGAACTTGTGCCGGTCGAGGATCGAGCGGCGCTTGGGCCGGTCGCCGATCCCCGTCGCGGAGGCCGGCATGGGTGTGTCGTTGTCGGATGCCATGTCTCCGATCCTCCTTATTCGGCCGGAGCCATGGCAGGTGTCGCGGCCTTGGCCGGGGACCTGCGCACGGTCATCCAGAGATTGTAGCACATGATGATCGC